>PBEM01000006.1 GCA_002718415.1 Chloroflexota bacterium | reverse complement strand
TACACAGTTTATGGAGGGCATTAAAATTTACTTTCCATTTATATAAAAAATTTATCTCAAGTAATGTTGATATTGAAGCTAATTTTTGGTTTTTAACTGTATTGATTATTACTGTTGGCTTGGTACTCAATTTTCAGATAGGAAATTAACTACATTCTCCCCATAGACCAAGATTATTATCTTTAGCATATGATTCTAGCTTTTTAATATTTTTATAATTACTATCATAAGTTTTGGCTATATATTTACCAGTATATTCATAAGCCTTTGCATATCCATTAGCCACCATCATAGGAATTATATTTAAATAATTACCCTCATAATTTTTTACATATACATACGCTAGACGCCTCCCATAAACATCTCTTTCAAAATTTTTATTAATTAGGATAACTTCTCTGTTTGAAACAAATTTTTTATTATATTCTGAAGCTTCTTTTGAATAACATTCTGGGTCTTCAATCCACCTTCCTCCAACTTTTTTTCTTGCTTCTGGAGTATCAATATGTTGGTATCTTATATTCCATGAATTATACTCACAATCTACACTTATCGTATCTCCATCAATTACATTATCTACATCACAATACATATCTAACTTTTCTTGTAAGCTAAGACTTTCTATCAGTTCAGACATTTCTTTCTCTGTAATAGAAAATAATTCTTCTGGAAATTTTTCTTTCTCTAATTCTTCAGTTGTTTTTAATAATGGTAGGTCTTGAATTTCTGATTCAGAAAATAGAGATATAAAATTATCAATAGGAATTTTTTCTCTTATAACATCTACTTCTCTGACTAAAAGAAACAAAATTATAGTAACTATAAACACAGCAACGATTTTCATAATGAAAACATTATATAAAATCTCAACGCTCGGACTTTAAAAAGAATTAAGAAACTAAGCGAATCCAGATGTACTGCATAGAGCAGGAGGAGTTTTTCAGCTTAAATAAACTTTTGTAGCCTTTCTAATAGATACCATTGAAAATTCATCAGTCTCTTCTGAAGAAACTTCAAATTCTCCTATAAATTTATAAACTCGTTGGTTAAGATGATTTTTTTCATTTCCGAATACTACGTCAATTTTTAAGTCTTCACCATTTTTTATCTTTTTTAACCAATTCTTATCTCCTCTGTTGTTTCTGAACCAATCATCTAAACTTTCACCACTATTTAATTTCATGGTAATTTTTTCACCATCATTACTAAGAGAATTATTCCAATCCTCATCTATATCCAGTTTAGGGAACCATACCCGCTTATTTGTTTTTGGTATCTTCCATACTGCCTGTTGGTAGTGTCCACCTTTATAGCCAAAACACCTTAATGCATCTTTCTGGTATTTAAAGGTAACGTTATCATTTATATTTATGTATCCTCTTTTTATATGAGGTTCTGGATTAAATTCCTTATTATTTATTTCTTCATGACATTTATCACAAATTATCATTTTTACTCCTTTATTAAATTTTTATTTATTCACATACCTAATAATTAAAAATGAGTCCTGTCAATGAAATTTACTAAATTTCTAGGGGCGTTTTATTGTCATTTTTTTTAGAAAATTAAATAACTCAAGTTCAAATAAATAAATGTCAATAAATGTCAACAAAATGAGATATTTTGATACCTCTTTTTATAGCTCAACGCGCTGACTGTGTACCCATAAATAGTATAGTGTGACTGCGTGTATCGGCGTTCTTATAATGTTCTCTATCATGCTAACTCTACCAGCAGTAGTTATTCATTAATTTATTACCCATTAATATGCACACGAGGACACCATTTAAGCCACTCAGGAGGATATATGGGTATCTATGTAACTCCAGCAACTAAAGGTCTTATTAATGACATTCATTTTGGTAGAGGTTTAATCCATAAATATAGGGTCTATAAATGCTGGTTACTTGAAACTTACTTGAAACTTCTTCCAGAGCCATGAATTAAGAGGCTTAATGCTTGAGAAGGAATTGAGATTGGTGGGCGATATAGGGGTCGAACCTATGACCTCCTGTTTGTAAGACAGGCGCTCTAGCCAGCTGAGCTAATCGCCCATATAAAATATTTGAGCAGGTATTTAAGTATACTCAGTTATTCAAAAAATTTTAATTATAATTTATTACTTTTTAAAAAAACTCATTGACACTTTTAATAACATGATCAATCTGATCTTCTCTCATTTCTGGATAAATAGGAAGACTTAAAATTCTTGAAGATTGTTTTTCAGTGATCGGAAAATCTCCTTTGGAATATCCTAATTTTTTGGCCGATTCTTGTAAGTGAATTGGAATCGGATAATGAATTTTTGTTTCTACCCCTAATTTATGTAAATGGTTTTGTAATACATCACGATAATCCGTATTAATCACATAAGTTTGATACACGGGTTTTTCATTATCTTTATCTATAGGAACACCAACATTATCCATAAGGTTTTCGGTATATTTATAAGCTATTTTGCGTGATTTTTCATTCCATTGATTTAAATATGGTAATTTAATTTTTCCTATCGCAGCCTGAATTTCATCTAATCTAGAGTTATATCCCCAAAATTCACATTCATCTCTATTAACTAATCCATGATTTCTTACTTTATTAAGATAGTTATATATTTTTTTATCATTTGTAGTAACCATACCTCCATCCCCATGGACATGTAAATTTTTTAATGGATGTAGGCTAAAACAACCAGTAATACCAAAAGAACCTGCTTTTTTATCATCTAATGTTGCACCCACCGCTTGAGCAGAATCTTCTATTACATAAAGATTATGTTTTTTAGAAATTTCTAGTATTTCATCCATTTTAGAAATCTTACCTGTAAGATGTACTGGAATTATAGCTTTGGTATTAGATGTTATTGCCGATTCAATTTTATTTGGATCAATATTATAATCATCTCCAATATCTACAAAAACCGGTTTGGCTCCGATATTAATGATAGTCCAGGCTGTTGCAATAAACGAGTTGGGTGTAGTAATAACCTCATCTCCATTTCCGATACCTAATGCAAGTAGACTAAAAAAAATAGCATCTGATCCATTTCCTACTCCTACAGCATAACTAGTACCGCAATATTCAGAAAATAATTCTTCAAAATCTTTAAGCTCTTCGCCCAATACGTATGAACCTTTAGAGGAAATCTCGACGAATTTATCTGTGATTTCTTGTTCTAAATTTTGAAATTGCAACCCTAAATTAACATAATCTACTTTTAAATATTTACTCATAAAATTTTAATATTTTTTCAATAACTTCATTTTGTTGATTTTTAGATATATATTCATGTACAGGTAATGAAATAATACTCTTAGAAATTTCTTCCGCAATAGGAAAATCTCCTTCTTGATATCCATATTCTTTACTTGCAGGTTGAAGATGCATTGGTAAAGGATAATGAATTTTTGCATCAATCCCATTACTAATTAAATATTTCTGAAGCTCATCTCTTTGTTCAACTCGAATTATATATAGATGAAAAACTTGTTTAAAATTTTTATCCCTTTGTGGGATAGTAATCTGCGGGATTTTAGAAAGATTCTTGTCAAAATAATTTGCATTATTTATTCTAGAATTTGTTATGGAATCAATTCTTCTTAATAAATTTTTACCTACAATAGCTTGTATAGAATCTAACCGTGAATTGTACGCAAAAACTTCACATATATCTCTGTTAATCAACCCATGATTCCTATATAGAAGTAATTTATTATAAAGATTTTCAGAATTTGTAGCTATCACCCCTCCATCTCCCCAAACATTCAGGTTTTTTAGTGGATGCATACTAAAACATGCTGAATTGCTAAAATTACCAGCACGATATTTATTTCTTTCTGCATTAATAGCATGACAGGCATCCTCAACCACTAATAAATTATGTTTTGTTGCAATCTGATTAATTTTTTCCATATTACATAAATGACCTGACCAATGAACAGGAATTATAGCTCTAGTCTTTGAAGTAATTGCAGATTCAATTTTTTTTACATCGATATTATAATCGTAGCCAATATCTACAAATACGGGTCTAGCACCAGCGGTGACAATGGCCCCTATAGTTGCATAAAAAGTATAAGGTGATGTAATAATTTCATCTCCATCTTCAATTCCCAATGCTTTAAGACTTAAAAAAATAGCATCAGTTCCACTTCCTACTCCTACACAAAATTTAGTTTTAGTAACCTTAGAAAATTCTATTTCAAATTCATCAACAACTTTTCCTAAAGTAAAATCACCCGTTCTAACTAAAGTCTTAATCTCATTAAATATCTCATCTGAATCCGAAAATTGTTCTTTAAGATAATTATGATTTATTTTTAAATCGTCTGTGGATTTGTACTGATCTGGTAAATAATTATGGTGATTTTGTTTCATTATTACTTAATATTAATATTTTCTAATAAATAATCTACTAACGTTTCAGTTCCTGAATCTTTTAAGTGAACTGCATCTATTAGAAAATTTGAAAGTGGTTCATTTTGATTATCAAAAATATTGGTAGCATCAATACAGTAATTTTTACAATAATCAGATTTTAAAATTATAGAAAAATATTTCTCCGAGTAGTTTAATAATCTAGGATCATATTCAGAATCATCTAAAGGGTTATATGTATTCGCATACAGAGTGTACAAATCCCCATTTAAATTATATGTAATCTCCTTAGATTGATCTGAAAAATCAACGAGAGAAGAGGGAATATTATGTAAATGAGCGTTAGGTTGAATAACAGTATAAAAATTTGCTCCATAAGATTCAGAAATTTTTACCATCCTTAATTGATTTTCAATAAAAGTTTCTGCTATATCAAAAAAATCTTGATCTTCTAAATCGCAGAAACTAGTAATTTTAATATTCCCATCATTAAAGAAATGTTGATTGATTTTAACTGCTAATCTATGGGTTTTTGGTAAATAAGTTCTTACTACTTCTGAAAAATTTGTATACGTATGAAAATCTTTAATATCTCCAATAACTTTTTCTACAAGTAAAAAATCATGTTGAGCATCTAATGGTAATTCTTCATCGGTACACTTAATAGCCCATCCATTAACAAGATCATTAAATCCAGTCAAGGAAATTACATACTCATCCTCGTTATTTATGCTTTTTACTAAAGAAATTAGCTCTTGATGACTATTCCAACTCTGTATAGCTCTATTTCTAAAATTAATAGAGCTTTGCTTAAGATTTAGTACACTAGAAATAGTATTTAAATCACTTGTAGCACCTCCTCCAAAAGCTGTAGAACCCCCTAAAATAATCCCTTTTGATGAAGATAAATTATCATAAGAAGGTCTAAATCCATCAGGTTCAACTGAAACTACAGAGTTATTTGTTATTTGAATTTGTTTATCTCTCCATGCGGAAGAAAATAAAAAAAATGGATGAATATATTGAATATTGAATGGTTCATATGGATGAACAGATATCGGATTTATAGATTGAGAATAATCTTTTCCATAATATTCAATTATATCCTGATATTTTTTATCCTGGGCCTCTTCATAACCAATAGATATTCTATAAATTGATCTAGTTAAATTAAAAATACCAGAATATTCAATAATTACAAATAATAGAACTAATTCTACAAAAAAAAGACCTATCCAAAAAATTAAGATTCTAAAATATTTCGCTATATTCATATTATCTTCCTAAAAGTTGGCGCGCTTGGCGGGATTCGAACCCACGACCTCAGCCTTCGCAGGGCTGCACTCTATCCAACTGAGCTACAAGCGCAAAAAGGATATTAGTTTCCATATAAAATGTTACTTGATAAAAAAAATTAAAACTAAACTGTTATACAATTAAATCATGAATATAACCCTTGTTGAAAGACTTTACGAAGAACTTTTAAAAATACGATTAATCGAAGAAGAGATTTCATATCGGTATTCCGAAGAAAAAATGCGTTGCCCAACACATATAGCTATTGGACAAGAAGCTGCAGCTGTGGGAGTTTGCGCCTCTCTTAATAAAAATGATTATGCTGTTTCAGGTCATAGAGCTCACCATCATTATATTGCTAAAGGTGGAAATATAAAGAAATTGATAGCTGAAATATACGGTAAAGAAACAGGTTGTTCAGGTGGAAAGGGAGGATCAATGCATTTAATTGATACCAATGTAGGATTTATGGGAAGTACGGCAATAGTAGCAGGTACTATACCGGTAGGTGTCGGTTTATCATTCTCTCAAAAACTAAAACATAGTGAAAATATTACATGTATATTCTTTGGAGATGCAGCTATAGAAGAAGGTGTTTTTTATGAATCTGTAAATTTTGCAATATTGAAAAACTTACCAGTTCTATTCGTATGTGAAAATAATCAATTTTCGTGCTTTACGCATTTATCAGAAAGACAGCCTCAAAATAGAAAAATTTTTGAAATGGTTTCAGGATTAGGAATAGACTCTTCCGAATGTGATGGTAATGATGTTATTGCTGTACAAGAAAAAACAGCACAACTTGTAAATAAAATAAAAAAAGGAGAAGGACCTAAATTTCTTGAATTACATACTTATAGATGGCTCGAACATTGTGGCCCTAATTATGATGATGAACTTGGTTATAGGACTATTAATGACATTAAAAAAAGTAGAGAAAATGATCCTATAATAATTTTAGAAAAAAAATATCCCGAATTAATAAAATTAAAGAAACATACCATCCTAAAAAATCTAAAGACTCTAACAAAAAATGCTTTTAAATTCGCTGAAGAATCTAATTTTCCTAATCAGGAAGAAGCATATGAAAATTTATATTCAGAAAAATTATGAATAAAAAAAATAAAGAAATTACTTTCGTAGAAGCAATTAATGATGCTTTAAATACAGCTATGTCTATTGATGATAATGTAATTTGTTTAGGATTAGGAGCAACAGATCCTAGAGGAATATTTGGGACAACTCTAGGATTAAAAGAAAAATATGGTTCTGATAGGGTAATAGATCCTCCCACATCAGAAAATGCCAATACTGGAATAGCTATAGGGGCTGCAATGGATGGAATTAGGCCTGTAGTTATACATCAGAGAACAGATTTTTCACTTTTAACATTAGATCAAATTATTAATAATGCAGCAAAATGGCATTACATGTTTAACGGTGCGAATACAGTACCTATTACTAATCGCTTAATAGTCGGTAGAGGTTGGGGGCAAGGTCCAACACATTCACAAAATTTACAAGCATTATTTTCTCATATTCCTGGATTAAAAGTCATTATGCCAAGTACGTCATATGATGCTAAAGGATTATTATTATCAAGTATTTTTGACAATGATCCAGTGATTTTTATAGAACATAGATGGCTCTACAATCAAATCGGAATAGTTCCTGAGGGAGACTATAGAATACCTATAGGCAAAGCAAATGTCATTAACAAAGGGAATGATATTACGATTGTGAGTATGTCATATATGACAATAGAAGTAATTAGAATTATTGAACTCTTATCAGAACATAATATATCCTGTGAATTAATAGATCTAAGAAGTATTAAACCAATTGATTCAAAAGCAATTATTTCTTCCGTTAATAAAACTGGCAATCTTTTAGTTCTAGATACCGCTAACAGATTTGCATCAGTATCTTCAGAAATAATAACTTTCGTTGTTGAAGAATGTTTTTCTAAATTAAAACAATCTCCAAGAAGAATCACCTTACCGGATTTCCCGGTACCTACAAGTCCAGGACTCACAGAAAATTTTTACCCGAAATCTAATGAAATTATAAAAGAAATATCCGTAATGTTATCTAAAAAAATTAATTTACCTGAAAAATTTGATGATTTCAAACATGATGTCCCTGGAAATTGGTTCAAAGGACCTTTTTAGTTTTTTTATCTATCTAAAATAAATTTCCTAATAAATCTGATTTTTTTATATCTATAAGTTTTATAGGAACGTCATTTAATTCTTCATATAAATATGTGAACAATAAATTATGATAACAATAATCAGGATGAATATCTCTGACGTGTCCAGAAAAAAAACCTATATGAGGTTTGCCCAGTAAAGCAGGTAAAACACTTACACCTCCCCATGTGCCAACAAATCCTTCAGATCTCCTAATTATTTCAGTTTGAATCCCTAAATTTATATTATCTTGAGAAATTATGGGTACATTTATAATATTTTTATTATCATGATCTAATATGTGTGGTATTGATTCATCAACTGAAAGAGGAGCGGAAAGATCAACAATTTTTTGTGTTTTAGATAATTTATTAATATATTTATTAATATGAATTTTATTTTCTTCTGTTTCTAAAAGATTTGTAGGGTGAAAATAAAATTTTGAAGCGATAAATTTATCGGGTAAATCTAATTTATCTACTATTTTTGAATATTTTTCTGTAGTTCTATTACATTTTTCCCAATAATTTATCGCATCTATTTCTTGTAATGACAAAACTCTACCATCTCTAATTAATCTATCTCTAGAATTTTTCCACATAACTGAAGGATGAAAAATCTCATATTTACTAATATTATTTTTTAAAGCATAATCAGAAATTATTTTCCTTTCTATATCGGATATTTTAAACTGATTTTGACCTTCATTTCCAAAATTAGAAACCTCAGGTACTTCTTTACCCGAATTTCTATTTTGTTGAATTTCAAAAGGTTGTCTATAAAAATTTGTATCAATATGATCAAGAATCTCTACATAACCATCTGCTAAACCTCCATACCATTCTTCCACCCCACCTCTAGAAACAGCATAAGCTTTCCTAAATAATAATTTCCCATCTTTGTTCATTTTACGAACATATGGAATCCAATACATTAATTCTTTTCCTACATCACCCAGCCAAGGTCCAATAAAAAGATCTTTATCTTTACTTCCATAAGTACTAATAAAATTATTCTCAAAATAATTGAAAGTTTTTCTTTTTAAAATTTTTATAGGAGTAGGAATAATCTTTTTTAATTTTGAAGATAGCAATTATACTAATCCTTTATTTTATCCGTAATAAAATGAGTGATAATAGCATGAGCATTTTCAACTATCCCATAACTATAAGAATCTAAATAAAAATTAATGTCGCCTTGATTTCTTATATAATTATCAGATTTAAATCCTGTTAGAGTGATAATTTTAATTTCTTTATCTTGCGCATAATTAGATACATTAATTAAATTTTTTGATTCTCCTGAAGAGCTAATTATGATTAATAAATCATCTTTATCTATCCATAATTTAAATGGAACATCATAAATATGTTCATAACCTAAATCATTTGCCAATGCTGTTAGTAGTGGTTGATCAGAATATATAAGAGCTCTTACATTACAAGCTTTAACTAAATCATTTTGAAAATGAGAAGCGGTACTAACACTTCCACCGTTAGCAATAATAATAATTTTTTTTCTGTCTTCTCTGACTTTTTTTACTAATTCAATAAATCGATCACAGCCATGATTTATTGATAACTTATCACCATTGTTATCAGTAACTAATAAATTATTTATTACTTCATTTATATCTGAAGCATATTTGATTAGACTAATTTTTTTCATTTTTAATAATTTATTTTAATAAAGATTCTATTGATTTAATTATTTCTAATTTATTGATCGATTTATTATTACTTACTATACGCGTAGCATAAGCTGCTGACATATTCCCTAATAAACCAAGCATTTCAGGATGAGGTTTCAAAGAAGCTAATACTGAAGTAATTGCAAAATATGCATCGCCAGCACCTACTCTATCTATTACATCATTACTATTTATTAAAGCTGGAATACTATAAATACCATCAATCTTTGAATGAACTATAGACCCCAAACTACCTCGAGTTACTGAAAATAGATTTGTACCTAATCTATCGGCTGCATCATTAATTAAATCATTAACATACGAATCTTTATCTCTATAATCTAATCTTAATTCTGATTCGGTAATAGAAACATAATCTGCTTTAGAATATTTTGATAGTGTATTAAAACCTGTATTAGCTGCATTCATTTGAACATTTACTGAAAGAAATTTCGAAGAATTTTGTACTATGTCTATTATTTCATTAGACATCATTTTATGTCCAAAGTCTGAAACTAATACAATATCATATTTGGAAATCAATCTTTCTAATATATCTAATAAATATTTATTTTCTGATTTACTTAAATTACAACCTGTAGAATCATAAACCTCTAAAAGCTTATGAAAAAAATAAGTTTCCACAAATCTTCTTTTTAGTATAGTTTTTTGGTCTTTTGATATGACTAAATTTAAATCTAAATTAGGACTAATTTTTTTAGGAATAAATTCTCTAGAATAGTAATCATCCCCTACTGTAGAAATAACTGAAACATTATTGATAAAATCCTCAACGTGTTTAGCGATAGATAAACTTCCTCCTAAAGATAATTCAGAATGATCTAATTTAACGGCTAAAGTAGGACTTTTACTAGATTTTCCGATAGCAGAACAATATTGATATTCATCAATAATAGCTTCCCCTATAACAAGCACAGATAACTTGTTCATTTTTTCAATTTCATTATATATATTTTCAAAAGATAATCGAGATTTAATTTTATTGATTTCTATAATAGTTTCATCAGATAGTTTGCTGAAATATTTATTTAAAAGATTTGATGAACTATGTTGGATGTCTTTAGTAAAATATATCTTACCTCCATAAGATTCCACTTTTCTCTTTTCTTCAATAATTCCACCAGATATATCTTTTGAATCATCTGAATAATCTGGGCCTTTAACATAATAATTTGGTTTAATTATTGAAATCATCTCTATCGCTGTAGGAAAATCACTTATAATAACAAAATCAATAAAACTTAATGAACTTATTACTTCCGCACGTAAATTAAAATTAAATTCAGGTCTATTTATCCCTTTATTTACAAATCTATCTGAAGTTATACTTACTATCAATATATCAGCTAATTCAGATGCTTCTTTTAGATGTCTTATATGACCAATATGTAAAAGATCAAAAACTCCATGACAATGAGCAATAGTTTTGTTACTAAATTTTAAATCACCTAATAATTTATTTAATTCTTCAAGTGAAAGTATTTTCTTTCGATCTTCAGTCAGATTACTCAAAATTGATTCCCCTAAAAAGATAAATCTCTTTTATAACAATTGTTAATATGATAAATCATAATAAATATTCGTTCATCGTTTTTATTGATAGAGACGGAACAATCGTAGAAGATGTAGGATATCCACACAAAATTTCCCAATTAGAATTATTGCCTAATTCGAAAGAAGGTTTAAATAAAATTAAAAAATCTGGAGCAGTAATAACAATAATATCCAATCAGTCTGGAATAAATAGAGGTTTTTTTGATATTGAAGAAGTAAATAATTTTAATACAGAATTACTAAAACGAATCAATGATAAAAATAAAATAATTGATGAAATATATATTTGTCCTCACTTAGAAAAAGATCAGTGTAAATGCAGAAAACCAAAAATATTAAATCTAATTTTAGCTGCAAAAAAATTTAATATTCCACTAACAAAATCAATAATGATTGGAGATAAAAAAAGTGATATTCAGACTGGAATAAATGCAAAAATTCCCACAATACTTATATCTTCAAAAAAATTAAATTTTGGCCAAAATTTTACATGTAAAAACTTAAAGGATGCTTCAATAATTATTAATAAAATCGCAAATAAAAATAATTGGAAATAATTTGATATTTAAATAACACCATCTTTTTTTAATTTATCCATAATCTTAGCGTTATAATTCAAATCATAATCTTTAATTAAATTCTTTTTAAACATATAATCAATTTCTTCAATAGCATCATTAACTGAAAATTTAGGAACAAAGCCAGTAGATAATAATTTATCTGAATTTAGCCTATATGATCTTGGATCGTTTGAATCAGAAAAATTTATTGGGACATTAAATTTTTCTGAAATGATATTTGCAATATCTTTAACAGAAAGATTTTCAAATCCTACATTATAAACCCCAGGATCAATTTCAGAATAGAGAAAGTGTTTATATGTAGAAATCATATCTTTAATATTAATATTAGGTCTAATTTGGTCCCCACCAAAAACATTTACTACTCCAAAATTCAATGCATGAAAAGTTAGAATATTTACAGTTAAATCTAATCTCATTCTTGGGGAAAAACCACATATTGTTGCCGGTCTTAGTATATATACAGGAATTTCATTACTATAACTCAACAAAACTCTCTCACTAATCATTTTAGTTTTGTTATAGTCAGATATAGGCTCTAAAGGCAAATCTTCAGTAACTTTTTCTTCTTCTTTTACACCATAAACGCTTCCTGAAGAAGCATAAATAAATTTCTTCACACCCATATCTATTGACCATTCAGAAATTAATTTTGTAGCAAGAACATTAGTTTCCCAAGTTAATTTTGAATCAATTAAACCACTTGGATCATTAGCTATATTAGCCAAATGAAATACTACATCTATATCTTCATCTAAATAGTTATAAGTATCTTTTTCACGAATATCTGCCTTGATAATTTTTATGTTTTTATGTTTATTTAAATTATTACCAAACCAAAAAGTATCTAAAATAACTAATTCGTGATCATCCTTCAATAATCTATCAACCAGAAGACTTCCTACATATCCTCCTCCTCCTGTAATTAAAATTTTCATAATTTTATACCTGAAATTTTATTTAAACTTTTGATAAATATAAATACATTAAATTAAATTTTTTTATTGAAATATTTTTTTCCTATTATCTCAGCAAGACTTAAATCAATTTCATCATCTATATCAAGTATATATTTAGATTTTATAATATATGGGATAATATTTTTCCCGGTCATAGATTTATATTTCTTTATTGTTTTGGTTCTTACTATATCCACATAACAGTTTTGCCAGTAAACTGCCGGTAATGTTTGGCGAGGCATACTGTGATGATCAAGAATATTAGTTTGAATTAATGGACTTAATTTATCATCAAGAATTTTCCACATTTTGAAAGGAGATTGACTTGGAATGGAAATTGATCTTAAAGAATCAGCGTTAGGATTATTGAGTATTTTATCTATAGCGTCATCAATTATCTCAGTTTCTCTAAAAGGAGAAGTCACTCTTAAATGAACCAATAGATCTGGTTGATAATTTTGATGGTTTTTTAACCAATCAACAGCATGTGAAAAAACATCAATATCAGGGCTTTCATCTCTTGAAATATCAGCTGGGCGCAAAAAAGGTACTTCCGCCCCTAATTTTCGAGAAATTTCAGAAATTTTTTCTGAGTCAGTACTTACTATAACCCTATCTATTAATTTAGATTCTTTTGCAATTTTTATAGTATATTCAATTAGTGGAATACCTAATAAATTTACTATATTTTTATCAGGAATTGATTTGGAGCCCCCTCTTGCAGGAATCAATGCAACTATACTCATAAAATTATTCCCATCTAAATTATTTTCTTAAAATCTTAAAAAGTTCTTTGTCAATTAAAAAATTTGGAGAATCTAAAACTTCAAAAAATTCATTCATTACATCTATAGATCTTTTAGATTGTAATTTGTTGGAATTGTAACTATAAATTAAATTATATAAACTTGAATCATCAAACCTAAAATTCACTCCAGAATGATCTTTACTAAAAAATTCTTCAATCCCGATCTTATCATTTCCTTTTATTGTTAAAATTATTTTATTGGCAATATACGCTTCTAATAAAACAGTAGTATAAAAACCATAAACTATATCAGAATCAAAAACATACCTAATTGATGAACCCTTGGAAGTTATAATTAAATTCGAAGGAATCTCTCCACTATTAGATAATAAATCCTCAACATATTCTTGGTAATGATTAGGTACTTTAGTTTTTATAATAAAATTAATATCAGGATATTTTTTCGCACAATTAAAAATATCTATGTGCATATTTTTAGCTAATTCATGTATATAATTTTCAGAAATTTTATCATGATATGTTAATTTTTCTTCTGGTGTAAAAGATAATAAAAGAACCTGTTTAACTTTTGTATTTTTTCTTATAAGTTTTTCTTCATTCTCAATAACTAAATTATTTAATCTAGGTACTCCAACTACAGCTACATTATTATTATTTAAATCTTTATCTGCACTATTTACAAAAGCACTTTTTATTCCCTTACTAGGAACAAGTAATTTCGTCCCTATAAATTTAATTTTAGTTTGATTATCTACAATATTTTTATGGTATTTTTTTGAATTTATACCTTCTTTATAAAAAACTAAATAAGGAATAGAGTTATCCACACAATATTGCGCAATTTCTTGATGTCTTAAATAATCATAGTTGCAATTAATAATGAAATCATATTTATTTAATTTCAATAACCTATAAATTACTTTACTAATCAATTTATAGATCTTTTTTCGATTTTTATTGTCAAGTTGGTATTGAATAATACTTTTTTTTAAAATGTCCTTAGATATATATTCAGTAATTAAATAATTGAAAAATGAACCAGATAAATTATCATATGAAACAATATCAGAAGTTTTATTTAAAACTTTAATATCTTCATTGAATATACTTCTCCCTAACGCTAATCCATGAATATTTTTTCTTTCCTTTCTATCGATTAATAAATTAAGAAAAAAGACTGTAATGATTAAAACTTTGAACTTTAGACTTAGGAAAAAAAATTTCATTAAAAAAAACTTATACCCATAAAAAAATTTTAATCTTATTTGTTTATTTACATGTTTTAATATTTTCATTGATATGATTTTGAATAATATAAAAACATTATATAAATAAATTATGAAATTTGACTTTAAAGATTTATTCATTTTCGAAATGGCTAATAACCATCAAGGAGATATCGCTCACGGAAAACAAATAATAAATGAATGTAGCGAAATCTCTATTGATAATAACCTAAAATCTGCCGTAAAATTCCAATTTAGGCAGTTAGATTCTTTTATACATCCTGACTATATAAATTCTGATGAACCAACTCATATTAAAAGATTCTTATCAACAAAACTAAATAATGAACAATTTAAAGAATTATTAGATCACACAAAATCTAATAATTTATTCTCAATTTGCACACCTTTTGATGAAAGATCAGTCGACAAAATTGAAGAGATGGGTTTCGATATCATAAAAATCGGAAGTTGTTCGGCTACAGATTGGCCATTATTAGAAAGAGCATCACTTTCAGATTTACCCTTAATTATTTCAACAGGTGGATTAACACTCGATGAAATAGATAAAATTGTTAGTTTTTCAGAACATAGAGGTTTAGATTTTGCTTTAATGCACTGTGTCAGTCTTTATCCTACACCAACTGATTTATGTGAGTTAAATCAAATAGAATTTATGTCCAAAAGATATCCAAATATAACTATCGGATGGTCTACACATGAAGATCCCGAAGATAATGATGTAATTATGGTCGCTTATTCTAAAGGAGCTAGAATTTTTGAAAAACATGTCGGAAGTTTATCTGGAGAAATTACATCATTAAATAAATATTCTGCTAACAAAAAACAGATAAGCAACTGGATAGAAAAATACAATAAAGCAAAATTATTATGTGGATCAGATATAGAAATTAATAGAACTGAAGAAGAAAAAACAGCCCTAAAGTCTCTATGGAGAGGTGTTTATGCAAATAAAAATATAAATAAAGGAGAAACAATAAAAACATCTGATACTTTTTTTGCTATGCCTTTTTTAAATGCGCAATTATTTAGTGGTAATTGGAAAAACGATATTATTGCGAAAACTGATATAAAAACAAATGAACCTTTACTAATTGAAAATTTAAAATTTCCAAAAGTACCAGATCATTTAATTCTCCAGCATTTTATACATAAAATAAAAGCTTTAATAAATGAATCTAGAACAATAATAGGTACTGAATTTGATTTAGAATTTTCACACCATACTGGAATTAAAAATTTTCTAAAAACAGGTGCTGCTCTAATTACTATAGTTAATAGAGATTATTGTAAAAAAATAATTGTTCAAATACCTGGTCAAGTACATCCAAATCATTATCATAAAAGAAAAGAGGAGACTTACTTTGTTCTTCATGGAGATCTCGAGGTAAATTTAAATGGTTCAATAAAAAAACTATCCTCGGGAGATAAATTAGTGGTACAACCTATGGTATGGCATTCTTTTACTACTAAAACAGGCGTGATATTTGAAGAACTCTCAACTACTCATTACAACAATGATTCATTTTATCAAGACCCTAAAATCAATAATATGAAGCGAATGGAAAGAAAAACTATTGTAAAAAATTGGGGAGGGTATGAATTACAAGATAATTAAAAAAATTATTCATTATTTCCTATTTCAGCTCTATACATTTTAGAAAATTCTCCATTAATATCAACCAAACTTTGAAAGTTCCCAGATTCAATTACTGAACCATTTTTCATTACATAAATTTTATCAGCTTGAACTATATTTGATAATCTATGCGCTACAGTTACAATTGTTGTATCCTTACTTATTTTATTCACAGACTCAATAAATTCATGTTGAGAAATAGAATCAAGTTCACTTGTTGCTTCATCTAAAATAATAATATTAGGATCTCTATATATAGCACGTGCTAAAATTACTCTTTGTCTTTGACCACCAGATAAAGCAAATCCTCCTTCTCCTACATTAGTATCTATACCGTTAGGTAAATCTTCTAAAAATGAATTCACATTTGAAATTTCTAAGGATTTATCTAGTTGTTCAGAAATATGCTTTTCATATCCAAAAGTGATATTTTCTAAAATAGTCCCAGAAAATAAAACACCCCCTTGAGGAACATAACTAATTGATTTTCTAAAATCTTTTAATTGATTCTCATTAAATAATTTTTCATCATATTTTATAGATCCAGAAGAAGGAAGAATTAAACCTATAATTAAATCTAATAAAGTTGTTTTACCTACACCTGATAATCCAACAATAGCAGTATGTTTTTTAGCTTTAATTGAAATATTTACATCTTTAAGAACATTTTTACCTTCCAAATAAGAATAAGATAAATTTTCAACTTCAATGCTTTTTAATATTGAAATGCTTTTTCCAGATTTTGTATTAATTAATTCATCAATATATTTTTTGTTTTTATCATGAATTGCATTCATATTTTCAACATATGGCTCTATTTGTAAAAAAGTTTGAAAAGAATACTGTAATGTTCTAACCTGCTGAAAAATTCTAAAAAACAATAAAGAAAAAAGTAAAATACCTCCTGCTGATAAAACTGAGATCATAGCTGAAACACCTAATAACCCTACTAAAGCAATAAAAAATAAAGCTTCAGATAAAGTTTTAAAAAGAGATTCATTAATTCCTATAGATTCATTTGCTTTGGCAAGTTTTTTTGACTGATTAGTTATAATACTACGTTGTCGATCAATCAAACCAGAAATCCTAATATATTTCATCCCATTAGATAACTGATTTATCAATTTAAAAATTAATTCATCTTGTTGAAGTCTTTTGGCTCCAAGTTTTTTTGCATATTTAAGAAGAAACACTAAAGCAAATGCAGCAATTAATGAATACGCTAAAGCAATTAATGAAAGTTGCCAAGTAGCATAAATAGCAGTTATTAAATAAATACTAATAGTCAAAGTTACCGAAATCATCCTACAATAAATACTATAAGTGGTACTGGCAATACTAGTTACTCTAGATATATTAAAAAAGACATCACCCGAATCCTCCTTAACATAATTTACCCAAGGCATATAAGAGTATGAATTTAACATATTAATCCTTGAACTATGTTCATATTTAGCCGAGTATTTTGCCCCAAGCCATCCTTGTAAAAATAATGAGATAATTCTTACAATTTGAAAAAAAATTATTGCTATTATTATTGAAGTAATATTGAATGGTATATTGAAATTTTCAGCATATTCTCTAGAATCTGAAAGTATCGGTATTGTACTGTAATCAATATCAGCACTTACTATCATTTCAGATAAAGGTACTATCATTGCTAAAGCTATAGTATCCAAAAATCCAACTAAAATTCCAAAAAAAGACAAAAAAATCAAGGGTAATAACAAACCTTTTGGTAAAAGTTTTGGATATAAAAAAATTAACTTCATAATAAAATAAATTTATGGTGGCGACGGGAGGACTTGAACCTCCGACCTAGCGCTTATGAAGCGCCCGCTCTAACCGCTGAGCTACGTCGCCTAAAATATAGTATAAGTAAATTATATTACTAAAATTATTAGATCTTATTGGTTGATAAAATCTCCGCTTTTTCCTCCAGATTTTTTTATAAGCCTAATTGAATTAATTTCTATATGTTTATCAACTGATTTACACATGTCATATACACTTAAAGCTGCAACACTAACTGCAGTTAATGCTTCCATTTCAACTCCTGTTTTCCATTCTGCTTTAACTGTAGCTTCAATAGATAATTTTGCACTGTTACTTAAAATTTTAATATCTATATTTATTTCTGATAAAGGAATATTGTGACATAGAGGGATAAGTTCATGTGTTCTTTTAGCTCCCATTATTCCAGCTATTTTTGATAATTGAACAACATCTCCTTTTTTTATATTATTTTCAAGTATTAATTTAATTATTTCTTTAGATACTTTTACTTCACAAATTGCTACAGCTTCTCTGTTTGAAATAATTTTTTTATTGATATTTACCATTTTTGCCTCACCTTGTTTATTTAAATGAGATAATTTTTTTTCATTCTTCAAAACCTGAATCCTCATTTAAAGATGAGCTTGATGCTGCAGTATTTGCAAGCTCATCACATCGTTCATTTTCCTTATGTCCATCATGTCCTCTAATCCATCTAAAAGTTATATCATGTCTACTATTTTGATATAACAATCTCTCCCATAAATCTTGGTTTTTTGCTTTCTCTTTTTTATTTCTCATCCAACCATTTAATTCCCACTTCTTTGCCCATCCAAGGTTTATTCCATCAACTACATAACGAGAATCTGTTGAAAGAATTACTTTATAACTTTTTTTTAGTAATTCCAGCCCTACAATTGCACCTAATAATTCCATTCGATTATTTGTTGTGTACTTAAAACCTTTTTGTAGTTCCTTCTCTTCGCTACCATATTGCAATATTACTCCATAACCACCTGGCCCTGGATTACCCAGAGCTGAACCATCAGAGTAGATATAAACTAAATTATTATCCACCAATATAGTACATCTCCACCTTTTTTTTATTTTTTGCTGATGTAATTAATCTATCTTCTGAATATTTATCTATTCTAGAAGTCCATGAGGATTTAATTATTTCAATTAACTCTTCATCTGTTGCTCCAGATCTTAAAGGAGACTTTATATCGACACCACCGGAAGCAAATAAACATGTGATAAATTTTCCGTCTGTTGATAATCTTCCTCTTGTACAATTTTGACAAAAAGGTTGAGATATTGATGAAATTATACCTATCTCACCTTTTCCATCATCATATTTATATCTATTAGCCACTTCACCTAAATAATTGTTACTAATAGGAGATATCGGATATTTTTCATTAATAATTTCAAATATTTTTGAAGCAGGAATTACTTTATCTTTTTCCCAATTGTTTTTATTCCCTACATCCATAAATTCAATAAATCTCACAATTTTATTTGTATCTCTAAAATATTCTGCAACATCTATAAAGTTTTGGTCATTAAAACCTTTTTGTACAACAACATTTATTTTAGTTTTTTTAAAACCAATTTTATCCAATTCTTGTATAGCTGATAAAGTTTTGGCTGGACCATATTTTCCGCCATTCATTTTAGTATAAGTAAAATCATCAATTGAATCTAAAGAAACAGTAATTCTAGATAAACCTGCTTGTTTTAATTTCAACGCTTTTTGTTTTAATAAATAACCATTAGTTGTTAGTGCAATATCTAATTCATCATTTATTTCTCTAATTCCAGCTACTAATTTATCTATATCCTGTCTAACTAAAGGTTCTCCTCCTGTTATTCTTACCTTATCAACTCCAAATTGAACAAATATTCTCAATAATCTTAGTATTTCTTCAAAATTTAATATTTCTTTCCTATTTAAAAAAGAATATTTTTCTCCATATATTTCTTCTGGCATACAATATGGACATCTATAATTGCATCGGTCCGTAACTGAAATCCTAATATCTCTTAGGTATCTAGAAAATTTATCTTTTAATTGAGTGTGTGTTTTTTTCATAATATATTTAAATAGACTTTCATACTATTTTATATAATCTCTTAAGAACAGGCTTAATTCCTTCTAAAGCCTTTCCTCTATGACTTATTTCATTTTTTTGTCTTACCGATAAATTTGCAGTAGTATTAGATTTTGACGGAACCCAAAATATGGGATCATATCCAAATCCTTTTATCCCAATTCTTTGATGTGTAATATATCCGTTTAAATATCCACAACTTGAACTTATTTCATTATTAGAAACTAATGTTACGACTGAAACATATCTTGCTGAACGTTCTAAACCTTTAACATCTTTCATTTCAGATAATAATAAATCATTTCTATCTGAATCACTTAAATTTTCACCTCCATATCTTGCTGATAATACTCCTGGTCTACCATTAAGAGCTTCAACCTCTAAACCTGAATCTTCCGCTAATGTTATTACACCAGATAATCTATGGTATTCCTTCGATTTTAGTAATGAGTTTGATAAGAAAGTATCATCTTTTTCTTCCACAACTTTAGTTATATTTAAATCTGATAAAGAAATGATTTTTAAATTTAAATCCGATAAAAATAATTTAATCTCTTTTATCTTTCCAATATTATGTGTTGCTACTAATAATGTATTCATAAAAAATTTATCACAATAAAGAATAAATCTATATATGATTATATTTTAAAAATTTATAAAATATTTATCTTAGGCAAAAATGAACTTATGAACTTTTTATTAATTGAAAAAATTTTCGAAATAAAGTTTGTTTTTTAAATTGCAGAAGATGAATATAAAATGCTATTCTTTCTTTATGAGATTTCAAATTTATATAAATAAATATGAAATTCAAAAGTAACATCAATAAGATAAAATCAAAGTTTCAAATAAAAATATATGAAGATTTTTGCTGGAAAATTATCAGCTAATACAGTAATTTCGATTACTCTCTTATCCATAACATCCTTACTTTTTCTTGTTGGTTGTAATCCCGAAGACCCTCAATCTACTTTTGGAGATAAGGGACCTATAGCAAAACAGCAAAAAGATTTGTTCATTTTAATTTTCTGGGTTGCTGCTTTTGTTTTCATAGCTGTAGAAGGTGTTTTAATATTTTTATTGTTTAAATACAGATATAAAGATGATAAACTCCCATATCAGAGCCACGGAAATACAAAATTGGAAGTTATATGGACTATAATTCCTGCAATAATTTTAGCGGTTATAGCTGTGCCAACTATACAAGTAATTTGGGACCAACAAAATGGAGTTCCAGATGATATGGGGGAACCTTTAAGAGTTGAAGCAATAGGGCATCAATGGTGGTTCGAATTCAGATATCCTGACTTAGAAATTGTTACAGCTAATGAACTTCATATCCCTACTGATCGACCTGTAAGTATTAAATTAGGTTCTAATGATGTAATACACTCTTTTTGGATTCCTAAATTAGCAGGAAAGCTCGATATGATACCTCTCAATGAAAATTATATGTGGTTGATGGCTGATGAACCCGGTATGTATTATGGGCAGTGTGCAGAATTTTGTGGAGTAGCACACGCATTAATGAGATTTCGTGCAATTGCAGAAACCGAGGAAGATTTTGATAAATGGGTTGATGGCATGAGAACAGAACCAAAACCTCCTATAACAGATTCTGAAAAAAATGGAATGCAAGTTTTTATGGGTAAGTGTAGTATGTGCCACACTAAAGATTCATATTCTTCAGGAAGTTATGCTAGAGAAATAAAAACACAAAAAAGTAGATGGGAAATTTGGCTAAATGATACTGAAAATGCACCTCAAGTATCTGCACCAAACTTAACTCACTTTGGCCTTAGAAATACTATTGGAGCTGGAATAAAAGAGTTTTCAAAAGAAAATCCAGAAAATTTAATTAATTGGATCAAAGATCCTTCTTCAATAAAAATTGGAAATAGAATGCACAAACATGCTTCCATATATACAAACGAAGAAAATAAATTAAGTGCTAAAGAAATTCAAGATGTATCAAATTATTTACTTTCCCTTAAGCCAAATATGGAGTAATAATATAAAAAGAATAAAATTATGACAACGAAATCTCTAACATTACCTAGAATTTTCTCTAGACCATCTGCAAAAGGAATTTGGGGATGGGTAGGAACAGTGGACCATAAAAGAATAGGGACTTTGTATGGTATTACCTCATTTATATGGTTTTTAATAGCTGGTATTGAAGCACTTTTAATTAGAGTTCAGCTATCACATGCAGAAGCTGAATTTATATCTCCAGATTTTTATAATCAATTATTTACAATGCATGGAACTTCTATGGTATTTTTAGTAATAATGCCTCTATCCGCAGCATTTTTTAACTGGTTGATACCACTTCAAATTGGAGCCAGAGATGTTGCTTTCCCTCGATTAAATGCTTTAAGTTATTGGATTTTTCTATTTGGTTCTTTGTTAATGAATTTTAGTTGGCTTATAGGTCAAGCTCCTGATGGTGGTTGGTTCGGATATGCTCCAAATTCCTCTGCCACTTTTAGCCCAGGTGCAGGTATGACATTTTGGATAGTTGGATTAAATATCTTAGGTATAGCTTCAATTGCTGCTGGACTTAATTTTGTAGTCACAATTGTAAATATGAGAGCCCCCGGGATGACTTTCTTTAAACTTCCAATTTTCACTTGGATGACATTGGTTACATCTATATTAATAGTTCTTGCATTACCCGTTTTAGCTGTAGCTGGTATTCAATTGCAATCTGATAGATTGTTCGGTACTCATTTTTATAATTCATTAGCTGGTGGAGATCCGGTGTTATGGCAACATATGTTTTGGCTTTTTGGTCACCCAGAAGTTTATATATTAATTTTGCCAGCCATGGGAATAGTTTCTGAAGTTCTTCCAACTTTTTCTAGAAAACCTCTCTTTGGATATGCATTTGTGGTTTTCGCTGGAATAGTTATTGGATTTTTAGGTTGGTTTGTTTGGAGTCATCACATGTTTACTGTTGGATTAGGGCCTGCCGCTAATTCAGCATTTGCTATATCGACGATGCTTATTGGATTACCCACAGGAGTAAAGATTTTCAACTGGATGGCTACTATGTGGGGTGGAGCTATAAAATTTACAACAGCAATGTGGTTTTCTATTGCTTTTATAGCTTTATTTACTATTGGTGGATTAAGTGGTGTAATGCATGCATCAGTCCCTACTGATGCACAACAACAAGATACCTATTTTATTGTTGCACATTTTCATTATGTATTAGTTGGTGGAGCTCTAATGGGAATTTTTAGTGGTATATATTTTTGGTGGCCTAAAGCATATGGACATTTCTTAAATGAAAAACTAGGAAAAATAAATTTTTGGTTAATGTTTATAGGAATGAATATACAATTTGGACCTATGCATTGGCTAGGTATGAATGGTATGCCAAGAAGAGTTTATACTTATGCAGATAATATGGGTTGGGAGGTTTCTAATTTATATGCTACATTGGGTGGATTTATTTTAGCTTTAGGTATTTTAGTATTTGTGATTAACATTTTTGTTAGCAAAAAACAAAATGTCATTTCTTCTGCTGATCCTTGGGATGGAAGAACTCTAGAATGGTCAATCCCTTCTCCGGTGCCTGTATATAACTTTAAGGATGTACCAGAAGTAAAGTTTAGAGATGATTTTTGGTTCAAAAAGTATCCTCAAACAATAAAAGAATACTATCACGACTATGACGATGATGAAATTAAGAATATGAAACCAATAAAACCTGATGAAAAAGATCTAGGAAAAAATCATGGTATACATCTGCCAGATTTATCTTATTACCCATTGATTCTTGCAGCAGGTGTAACAATTCTAGCTGTGGGAATGATGACTCATTTTTCAGTTATAGTACTTGGTGGTATTGGAATTTTCTGGGGTGCTATAGGGTGGTCCCTTGAACCAGTAAACGACCCAGAATCACATTAGGAGAAAATACTAATTGAGCCAGACAATAGTTAATAATCATCATACAGAAGAACATATAACATCTACCGGTCTTAGTAATAGAAAATTACTAATGTGGACTTTTTTAGGTTCTGATGTCATGTTTTTTGGAGCATTTATTGCAACATATCTCGTTTACCGGGGTAAAAGTTTAAATGGTCCTTATCCAAATGAGATATTGAACATACCAATCACATCAATTAGTACTTTTGTGTTACTTATGAGCTCTTTTGCTATGGTGTTAGCACTTAACTATCTTAATGAAAACAGAAAAGGTCTTACTCAATTTTGGATTTGGTCTGTAGTTTTTTTAGGTATTATTTTTATGGGATTTCAAGTAGTAGAATTTACTGAATTTGCAATTCATGGACTAACACCGAGAACAAATTTATTTGGTACAACATTCTTCATTCTTACAGGTTTACATGGCGGGCACGTTACCATTGGAATAATTTGGTTAGCAATAATGGGATATGCCCACAAAAAAGGTGCGCTGCGTTCGGATAATTCTGAAGATTTAGAACTAGCTGGTTTATATTGGCATTTTGTGGATATTGTTTGGATTGTTATTTTTACAGTTATTTATTTAGTATCAGCTAGTGATGGAGCACCTCCAGGTATATAAAATTTTAGGAGAAAAAATGTCTAATTTTTGGAAAGATATAACATCCCATAAAGGGAATGGATGGTGGAATTTACCTGAAACTACTCAATCTGAAATAAATCCGAAAAATGAAGGTCCAATTAGCATTCCTTGGCTAAAAAAGATTTGGAATATAATTTCACATGGAAATGTTGAACATGCCGGACCTGGGTTTTATACAATAGTAGCCATATTTTTAGCTATTGTTACTTTGATAGAACTTTGGATTTTTACTGTTGAAACTCTTGGAGGATGGTTAAATCCTTTGTTATTCATACTCTCAGCACTTAAATTTATTGGGGTCGTAGCTTTTTTTATGCATTTAAGATTTGATAATAAATATTTTACTATTATATTTTCTTCATGTATGATTTTAGGTATTTTAGTATTTATATCATTATTACTTTTATGGTCTTTTGCAGGATTAAAACCATAAAAGAACTTTATGATAAATTCTTTTTCTGAATTTATAACTGGATGGAATTTTTCAGGGGTTCAATCAATAATCTATTTGTTTTTTTTATTTCTATTCTTCATGGGTTTAATAAAATTTCTTCTAGCTAAAAAATTAAGTTTTTATTCACTAAAAAACATTATCCTATCATTATTAGGTTATTTATTATTGGCAATTTCTTTATGTGGTCCACTAGATTATTATTCTACTGAGATTTTTTGGGTTCATATGTTACAGCATATATTTATAGCTATGATATCTATTCCAATATTAATGCTTTCTAATCCTCTTCCAATTTTACTTTGGGCTTTCCCAAAGTACGTAAGATATGGAATAGGTATAAGCCTGAATAAGACTGGATATGTAAGAAAATTAGTTGTTTTGCTTTCTAATCCAAAAATAGCTCTACCAATGTTTATAATTATTTTATGGGGTTGGCATATTCCTCAAGCATATAATTCTTCTCTATTTAATGAATATATACATTTTGCTATGCATTTTACAATGATACTTTCCTCAATATTTTTTTGGTGGCCAATATTAGGTCCTCCTCCCGTAAGGACTTCTCTTTCTCATCCTCAAAAATTACTATATTTATTGATCATACTTACACCAAATGCGGCATTAGCAGCAATTATTACTTTATCTAGTTCTGTGATTTATACAGGATATATTGATACACCTAATCACTTTGGTATAAACGCGTTTGATGATCAAAGAATAGGAGGTTTGTTAATGTGGCTTCCAGGAAATATGATTTATCTTATTTGTATAACCATAATATTTTTTCAATGGTTTTTTTCTGAAGAAAAAAAAATGAAATGAAATTTACGATTCTGAACTAAATCCATACTGATTATCACCTTCCAAAACTCTTGTAACTACAGTTTCAGAGAGATTTTTTAAATAAATCACACTAGACCAAACATTTGTTAATTTTGAGTGTATTTCTAGAATTGACATGGGTCGATTTTCATTCTCAATTAAAATCCTAAATATAGCTTCTGAAATAGCTGTTCCGGGTAAAACATATTGGTCATTTTTAGAACATTTTTCGGATATTATTTTCATAAACTTCGAGGCTAAAGATATATCTGTTGGTATACCATCAAATAAATTATCTGCTTCATTCTTACCTTCTTCTGACATTCTGTTATATAGAGAATAAGAAAAAGAATATCCTTTAGATTCAAAATCTTCTATTTTAATATTATATAATTTTTCGTTACTATTATTGTTGTCTACGTCATTCATCTACTTTTCCAATATTATTATTAAATTACCTCTGGCCAATCAAACATTTCTACATTTACAAATTCCCCTTTATCAATTCTATCAGTATATTCGGGACAAATGGCTAAACCATTAGCCATTGACATCGAAGTTAGGACTCCTGAGCTCTGATTTCCTGTTGTTTTAGCATGATATAAATTATTTTCATCTTTATATACAAGTACCCTAGAATATACTCTTCTTTTATCAAAATTTTCAATCTCATTATCTAGTATAGCTTTTATTCTAGGTATTGGAGATAATTCTTTACCCATCATAATTTGGATAGCTGGTCTACCAAACTGTATAAATGCTACCATTGCACTAACAGGATTCCCAGGTAAACCTAAATGAGGGACTTTATTAGATTTGAATTCTAAAGTTCCAAAAGCTAACGGTTTAGCTGGTCTCATTCTTACTGACCAAAGTGACATTTTTCCCATGTCCTTTAAAGCATCCTTAACAACATCATAATCCCCTTTAGAAACTCCTGCCGAAGTAACCACCAAATCAGATCCTTCCATTGCTAAAATTAAAATATTTTTTAATTCATACAGATCATCTCTTGATATACCAATTATTTTTGGTATTCCTCCATATAACTGAACTAAAGAAGCTATAGAATATGCGTTAGAATTGTAAATTTTTCCTTCAGATAATTTAGTTCCTGGTTGCTGTAATTCATTACCAGTGGAAATAATAGTAACAATGGGTCTTCTAATAACAGGAAGATGTGCATGACCTAA
Organism: Chloroflexota bacterium; assembly: GCA_002718415.1. GTDB lineage: Bacteria > Chloroflexota > Dehalococcoidia > Lucifugimonadales > Lucifugimonadaceae. Next base: position 245,083 of record PBEM01000006.1, on the reverse strand, counting down.
TGACGCGGCAACTCCTATGTGTGCAGGTTTTATTAATATACCTTTTCTTAGTACTTTTGAATCTTTCAAAATATCCTCACCTTTTTTACGAATATTTTGAAAGTGTAAAATTTTAGATTTAATTGATATTTTATTTGTATCTTTCCCTTTTTCTCTTCTTTCTAATTCATCTGTTTCTTCAAAAGGTACAACTGCATTAGCTCCATCTGGAATAGGTGCACCTGTCATTATTCTTATAGTTTTTCCTGTTGTAATTGTCTTTTGAGGAATCTCTCCAGCAGAAACAGAATCTATTATATCTAGCTCTACATGATTAAGTTCAGGATTTTTTAAATCTTCAGCTAAAACTGCATATCCATCCATAGCTGAATTGTTTAATGGAGGAATATTTATAGTAGAAGTAATATCTTCAGCTAGAACCATTTCCATACAATTTAATAAAGAAATATTTTCAGTTTCTAATACAGAAAATTCTTTCAATATTGCGTCCCTTGCTTCCTCAACACTTAACATATCTTCATGATAATGATTATTAGATGACATTTACATACCTAAGATCTTAAATCTGCACCAATGAATTTTTTTAAATCCAACAAAATTTTTTTTTCAATTATTGAAATTTCGCTAGCTTTTAAAGTTTTATCAAATGATTGATATTCTATCCTCACAGTAATTACCTTCTTCCCATCTACTATATCTCCACCAGTATAAATATCGGTGATTTCTGAACGTGAAACTATGTTATGTTTATTCACTATATCTATAATTTCTTGAACTTCTTGAAAATCATCGACAATTAACGAAATATCTCTTTGGGAATTTTGATGTCTTGAAAAACGAGAATAAAAATTATACTTATCAGCATCTATATAAATATTTAATAAGGATTCAAAATCAATTTCAAACATAAAAATATCGGGAATATTAGAACCAAATTTTGAAATAATCTTATTAGATATTTGACCTAAAACACCAATTTCTATATCTAAATTTTTTCCAGATAATATTTTTGCGCATCTTCCAGAAATAAAAGTAGGATCATCAGAAAATTTACTGAATTTCATTGGAATTCTCAATTTTTTTAGTACGTATTCTACGGATCCTTTAGCGTCAAAAAAATCAAATAGATCATTTGATTTTCGTTCCCAATGTATAGCATTTCTAGGTCCGGCAAAAGCACCATTTATCATAATTTTTTCTTTAGGTAAATCATCATTTGTTTCTAAAAATATTCTACCTAATTCAAAAATCGCTATAGGATCTTTCCAGGAACGTACATTGTATGAAATACAGTTCAAAATAGACTCTCTTAGTGACCTTCTCATAATATTAAAGTCATTAGAAATAGGATTTCTAATAAATACAGGGGATGGATAATCTTTAGGAAAATCCATCCTAGATTCTGATTCCATATTAGTAGCAGAATATGAAATAATTTCCTGCATGCCTGATTCAACAAGATAATCGGTGATTTTTCTTTTTAAATCTAAATCTTCTGTTGGTGACCAAATAGGGAGATTATCACTAATTGTTTTACTAGGAAAAATGTCATAACCTACAACTCTCGCAATTTCTTCTACTATATCCTCTGGAATATTTACATCTTCTCGCCAGTAAGGAACTGTTATATCCCATTTTTCATTATTATCAACTACTTCAAACCCTAGTTTTGTTAATGTATTTTCAATAATAAAATCATCTAATTTAAGTCCCAAAATATTGCTAAGATAATTTTTATCCACGGAAATAATTTTTTTACTGATAATTTTTTCTTTGGGTTCATCAATCAAACCGCTATAACTTTCACCTCCACAAATCTCTAATATCATTCTAATTGCTCTTTTTATAGCAAATTCAGCCAATTGAGGATTTAATCCTTTTTCAAATCTTAAATTAGCTTCACTTTTTAAATTTAATTGTTTAGAGGTTTTTCTATTATTTGAAGAATCGAATGTAGCAGCTTCTAAAAAAATACTGTTTGTTTTTGAGGTAATTTCGCTATTTTTACCTCCCATTACACCTGCTATACCAATAGATTTTTCAGAGTCAGAAATAACCAAAATATTTGAATTTAATTCTCTTACTGTATTGTCAATAGAAATGATCTTTTCTTTATTTTTTGCTCTTCTAACAACAATTTTTTTATTCTTGATTTTTTCATAATCAAAAGCATGTAAAGGTTGTCCCGTCTCAAACATAATATAATTAGTGATATCAACAATATTATTTATTGGTCTTTCTCCAATTGCAGTCAACCTATCTTGAAGCCATTTAGGTGAAGGCTTAATACTGACATCAGTAATAATTGAACCCATATATCTATCACATAAATCAGTTGCCTCTATATTCACAGATATGGCAGAATTCACTTTCTGTTTTTGAGAAATATAGTTAGTTTCAGGTAATTTTAATTTAGCATCTAGAATTGCTGAAACTTCTCTTGCTATTCCTATTATCCCTAAACAATCAGACCTATTTGGAGTTAATGAAAATTCTAAGATTGAATCTCCTATTATATCTTCAATCTTAGTGCCTACTACAGTATTTGAATCTAAATTCAATATACCTGTATGATCTAAACCTATTCCTAATTCTTTCTCTGAACATATCATTCCTTCAGAAACTACACCTCTTATTTTTGATTTTTTAAGTGTAAATACTTCTTCAGAATCTTCACTATGAGGATTAAATAATTTCGCCCCAATAGAGGCTAAAGCGACTTTTTGACCAATAAATAAATTGTTAGCTCCACACACTACCTCTAATTTAGAAGTACCGTTATCAACAACAACTAATTGTAACTTATCTGCATTTGGATGAGGATTAATTTCTATAACTTTAGCTACAAGAACTTTGTCAATATTTCCGATACTTCTAATGTTCTCTACTTCATTTCCAGACATAGTTAAAGCATGAGCGACCTCATCTAGAGATAAATCAAATTTTACATAGTCCTTAAGCCAAGATAATGGAATCTTCATAATCGTTCCTGTAAATTAAAATTGAGATAAAAATCTCAAATCATTGGAAAAAAATTGTCTGATATCTTCTATATCATATCTTAACATTGCTATTCTTTCTGGACCCATTCCAAATGCGAAACCAGAATAGACATTTGGATCATACCCAACTCCTTCAAAAACTTTAGGATGCACCATACCTGCACCTAAGATTTCAATCCATTCGCCTTTCCAATCAATTGACATATCTACTCCTGGTTCAACAAATGGGAAAAAGTCACATCTAAACCTAACTTTTCTTGATGGCCCAAATATCCTTCGAGCTAATTCATATAAAGTTCCCTTTAAGTCAGAAAAAGAAATATTTTTTCCTACTACTAAACCCTCTATCTGGTGAAAATGCCATTCGTGAGTAGCATCAGTAGCTTCATACCTATAACATTTACCAGGAATAATAACTCTTATTGGTGGTTTAGAATTTTCCATAATTCTGGCTTGCATTGGAGAAGTATGAGTTCTTAATAAATTATCATCTCTATTAGGCCTATCAAGCCATATGGTATCCCATTGGTCTCTTGCAGGATGATCTTTGGGTATATTTAATAAATCAAAATTATAATGCTCTAATTCGGACTCATTACCCTCTACTATTGAAAAACCCATATCAGAAAAAGCCTCAGAAATTTCTCGTATAATAGATGTTATAGGATGTAACCTACCTTTAGTTCTAGTTCTACCAGGTAAAGTTATATCAACAGAATCATGAGTTAAGTTTTTTTCTAAAGTAGGTTTTATTTTTTTATATTGTTCTTCTAATAAACCTCTTAGAGAATTAGATTGAGATCCAATTAATCTACGTTCATTATCAGGTAAAGAACCAATACCTCTTAAAATACTAGTAAGTTCACCTTTACGACCTAAGTATTTAACTCTCCATTGTTCAAGTGAATCTACAGATTTAACTGATTCTAATTCAGTTAAAGATTTATTTTTTAATTCTTCTATCAAAAAAAACTTCCATATATAAATAGATTAATAAAATTTTACTGAAATAAAACAAAATTCATTTAAAATATACATACAAAACATAAATTTATATAATTATTATCTCTAGGAAATTTATGGGAAACAGACAAATTTTACTAAACCTTGAAATTTTTAAGAGAATATTTAATAATTTTAGTAAAATATGTTTGTAATTACCAATTTCAACTAATTTATCAATAATTTATACTAAATAAGCAATTTTATATACTAATATTACGATATTCGGACACTACTTGTTAAATATAACTATATTAAAAAAGTCTAATATATTGTAAAATTACCAATTTCAACCTAATTCATCTAAAACACCTGAGACAAATTAATAATTTTGTAGTAGTGTGTAATATGAATACTGATAAAACGAATTTCGTCAGTTGTAATTTTGGTGCAGTATGACTGTGCTTATAATATACACAACTTAATTGTTGTGTTAAGTGCCATAGGAGGCAACATGGAAGCCTACTGTATGAAGTGCAAGGCAAAGCGGGAAATGCAGGCTGCCGAGCAGATCACCATGAAAAATGGTCGGCCCGCAACTCAAGGAAAGTGTCCTGTTTGCGGAACGAAAATGTTCAAAATAGGGAAATCGTGATCTGATTCTGTATTAAGGAAAAAGGCTCGTATATACGGGCCTTTTTTTGTTAAAAATAATTATAAAAATGAAAAAAAATAAATTTGGAAATACAGGTTTTAATGTCAGTAGAATTGGTGTTGGACTAGCTGAAATAGGTTATGAATTAGATCATAAAGAATTAGATGTTGCATCTAAATTACTAAATTCAGCCATCGATAACGGAATTAACTTTTTAGATACAGCTGCTTGTTACGGTATATCAGAGGAACTTATAGGTAAAAGTGTTTCTCGGCGTAGGGAAGAATACTTTTTAGCAACAAAAGCTGGTCATTCACAAAACACAAAATATAAAGATTGGTCATACAATGCAATAAAAAGTTCCATAGAAGACAGTTTAAGAAAATTACAAACAGAATATGTCGATCTAGTTCAACTACATTCCTGCGGTATAGATGTTCTGGAAAAAGGAGAGGTTATAACCGCAATACAAGATGCTAAACAAGAAGGTAAAACACGATTTATAGGTTATTCTGGAGATAATAAAGATGCTCATTGGGCGGTTGATTCTGGTCTTTTTTCAACTTTACAAACTAGCTATAATATTGCCGAACAAAGAGCAAGGAGTACTAAATTACTAGATAAAGCTGCAAAAGCAAAATTAGGGATCATAATCAAAAGACCTATAGCTGGAAGTGCATGGGCAAAAGCAAAAGATAAAAACAACCAATTACGTGCATATGATAATACTTATTTAGAAAGATCGATAAAAATGCAGTCTTTAGGATCTGTAAAAGGGGAACATAGTGATGGGATACTAACATCTATAGCTTTCACTCTAAGTAATCCACATATATCTGTGGCTATAATAGGGACTAAAAATCCTAATCATCTACTTAGTAATATTAATATAGTTAATTCTCTTGAACCATTAGATCAATCAACTCTCAATGAACTTTATAATAGATTTGATCAGTTAGATGATAACTGGAAGCAGTTAACCTGATATTCTAATAAGATGAATACTAATTCTATAGTGACAAAAGATCACAAAGATGCTGCTTCATATCAAAAAATCCAATTACTTTTTTCAATAATTTCGATCTCACTCAATCTTTTCGTACCTATTATATTTTTTATCAGTGGAGCTTCAGAAAAATTAAGAGATTTTTCTAATGGAATTTATAATATTTTTGAAATAACCGTATTAATTTATTTAGTCTTTTTTTGTTTATTATTATTAGTTATTCAATTTCCTATAGAATTTCTTTCGGGATTTATAATAGAGAAAAAATTTAAACTAAATAAACAATCACTAAAAAGTTGGATATGGGATTGGATTAAAGCTTCATTAATGTCCAATTCTTTCATTATCTTAATAGTATTAGGTATATATTGGTTATTAGAAAATCAACAATCCTTCTGGTGGATATGGGCATCAATATCATTAAGTGTACTTATTATAATTTTTAGTGCATTGGTGCCAATATTTTTTTTACCCTTATTTTATAAATTCGAACTTTTAGAAGAAGGTGAATTAAAAACTCGATTATTAAAACTTGCTAAAAAAGTAGGTACTAATATAGAAGCAGTATATGTATGGCATTTAGGAAAAAAAACATCAAAGTCAAATGCCGCTGTTACAGGGTGGGGAAAAACTAGAAGAATTATTATTTCAGATACATTAATTCAAACAAGTACAGAAAAAGAAATAGAAGTTGTAATGGCGCATGAATTAGGACATCAAGTTAAAAAAGATATCTGGAAAATGATACTAATAAACATATTTCTTATTTCATTAAGTTTTTATTTAATTCATATAAGTCTTTCTCATTTAATTGATTTATTTAATTTGAAATCTATTTCAGATATTGCAGGATTACCTCTAATAATTTTTATAACAGCAATTATTTCTTTATTGGCTTTACCTTTTTCAAATTGGATTTCTCGAAAAGCTGAAATGTCAGCAGACCTGTTTGCCCTAAAAACAACCGATATGCATGATGAATTCATATCTGCTATGAATAAATTAGCAGATCAAAATCTATCTAAAAAAAATCCAAATGCCATTATTGAATTTATTTTTTATTCTCATCCCTCTATATCTAAAAGAATAATGAACGCAAAAAAATTTAAAGAATTAAAGAATTAAATGATATTTATAGAAAATCAGAATTTTCTATCACAATTGGTTTAATCTCTCCTGATGGAATAAATTTCATAACTTTACTATAAAAATATAACTCCGCCTCAAGAGAAGCTATTATATTTTTAGAATCTCTAAATCCATGTTGCTCTCCTTTAAACATCATTAATGTAAAAGGAATTTTCTTTTCCCTTAAAGCTTTTGCCATTATTTCTGCCTGAGAAGGAGGAACAATTTTATCTTCAGTACCTTGCAGAATAATCATTGGACAAGATAGTCTTTCGGTAAAGTTAATTGCTGATCTGTCATAATATTCTTGTTTTTTTTCAGGATATGGACCAATTAAACTATCCAAATATTTAGATTCAAATTTGTGGGTATCGTTGATAAATACACTTAAGTCTGCTATCCCATAATATGAGGCTCCAACTGCAAATACATCATGAAAAGTAAGAGCATTGATAGTTGTATATCCTCCAGCCGACCCACCTTTAATTGCTACCTTATTTATATCTATTAAAGATTTTTTTGATAAGTATTTAACAACAGAAACACAATCATCTGTATCAAAAATTCCCCAATTACCTTTTAGAGAATTTCTATATTTTTTCCCATATCCAGTAGAACCTCTATAATCAACATCAACAACACTAAATCCCCTCGTAGTCCAATATTGAATAGATAAATTTAAATCAGTACTAGTTGAACTCGTAGGTCCTCCATGAGATATAACTAATAATGGCGGTTTTTCGGATTTTATAGGTTGATATTTACTATTTTTCGGAGCGTAATAAAAAGCATATGATTCTTCATTATTTGTGGTAGGAAATTTTATTTTTTTCGGATAAGAAATATCTTCTTCATGTAATTGAATTTCATTTGAAGATTTAATGGTTTCTATCTGTGAATCAATTAGTGAAAATTTTGAGATTTCAGGCAACGAATTAGGAGATGATCCTACATATATTACAGAATGGTTATAATTCACAATATATGATATTGAATTATGAGGTATGGTTATTTTATTAAGAAATTTACCGGTTGATTCAAACTTACGTACACTGCCGTTTAATAATCCTTTTTCAGATAAAATAATCTCGTTTTGATCGTTAAAACAAAAAGTCTTAAACCCAAATTGCCAGGATGGGCCACCATGATCTAACTTTTCAGAAATTATATTTACAGTTGAAAAACCTGTCCATTTTGTTAAATTCCACCAACCTGATTCATCTGAAATAAAAAACAATTCGCCTTTTGGAGACCATTCAGGTTGGACGATGCTTATATCTTGATCTCCGGTAATTTTGTTAGGCTGAATTATTCTCCCATTTTTTGAATCAAATATCCCTGACCATAATTCACATCCATCCCATGGCATATTAGGGTGATTCCAAGACAACCAACAAATTTGTTCATCTCGATTATTTAATCTTGGAGAAGAATAAAAATCATACCCTTTTGAAATAACATTAATTTCAGATACTCCATCTGTACTAATAGCAACTAATTGATTCTCTGGTTCCCTATTATTTTGGTGTCTTTCTCTTACACAAATAATCCATTTTGAATCATTTGAAATTCTTAAATCAGCATATCTATCTTTGTAATTTTTTTGAGATACTGATGTTATTGGGATAGGTGATTTATTAGGTAAAGCTTTATAAATTCTTTGATCGTCCCAATTACAAAAGTATACGACTCCATCTTTAACATCATAAGAACCACCACCATACTCATGAACTGAATTTCTTACATTAAAAGAAGAACTTGACACATCAAGTAATTTCCCATTTTTATTCTTTTTAACTATGACATATCTTCCTCCTTCATTTGCCCTACACTCGAGCCAATATATATCGTCACCATCAATCACAATTTCAGATAATTTTAAGCTTGCGGACGTTACTAATTTAGCTGATAAAGGAGACAGCCAAGAACCATATTGAGAATTTTTCTTCTTCATAATCATTTATGAAGATATCATCAAAATAGAAATATATAAATAAAAAATTTTAATATAATGATATCCTTTGATATAAATTCAATTAAATTTTTAAAAATTTTGTCTGATTCAACTCATAAAAAACGTATTTTAACTGGGATTCGCCCAACTGGAGCGTTACACCTAGGTCATTATGTAGGTGCACTAAAAAATTGGATCGATTTACAAAATCAATTCGACTGTTACTTTCTAATTGCTGATTATCAAGCTTTAGGAGACCATTTTAATGATATTGACTTAATCAGAGGTTCAGTATTAGATGTTACATTAGACTGGATGGCAGTGGGGTTGGATCCTGATAAATCATCTTTCGTAATACAAAGTTATGTCCCAGAATTTGCTGAACTTTCAATGTTGTTAAGTTTTATCACACCAATAGGAATGCTTGAAAGGAATCCTACTTTAAAAAATGAATTGGATTCTCTCCCTATAGAAAGGAGAACTGTTGGATTCTATAATTACCCAATGAGTCAAGTAGCAGACATATTACTCCCTAGAGCACATCTTGTTCCTGTTGGGGAAGATCAAGCCCCACATATAGAAATGACAAGAGAAATAGCTAGAAAATTCAATAGAATGTTTGGAGAAGTATTTCCTGAACCAGATACATTAATTGGTAAAGTAGGACGTTTATTAGGTACTGATGGTAAAGGAAAAATGAGTAAATCAAGCGGGAATGTAATTATGCTTTCAGATGGAGAAGAAATCGTAAATAAAAAAGTCCGCGGGATGTTTACTGATCCAAATAGGATTAGATCAGATATTCCTGGTAAAGTAGAAGGAAATCCTGTATTTCAATATCATGACGCATTTAACCCAGATAAAGCTCAAATTGAAGATTTTAAAAAAAGATATAAACAGGGTAAAATTGGAGATGTTGAAGTTAAAATTGCTCTCGCAAATTCTATAAATGAATTCTTAAATCCCATTAGAGAAAAAAGAGAGAAATTAAAATCTAACATGCCAATGGTAGAAGAAGCCCTTATGTCTGGAATCGAAAGAACAAGAATAATAGCAGCGGAAACTATAATGATGGTCAGAGAAAAGATGAAAATTTCAACTTACACAAAATGATTGAATATACACCAAATTTAAATACATTCGAAAAATTAAAGAAACCTTACAATCTAATTCCAATTTACAGAGAAATTTCTGCTGATTTGGAAACTCCAGTTTCAGCATACTTAAAAACAGCTGAAAAACAATATTCTTTTTTATTGGAATCTGTTCAAGGAGGTGAAAATGTTGCTAGGTATTCTTTCATTGGAACAAATCCATCTGAAGTAATAACAACTGGACAAAAAACTAATTATGGTTGCATTGACCCTCTAGAATTTTTAAAGAATAGAATGTCAAAAATAAAATATGCAAACGTAGAGGGTCTACCAAAATTTCACGGAGGTTTAGTAGGCTACTTAGCTTATGATACAATCTCATACTTTGAACCTAAAGTTCCTCCGATTAGTAATGAATCTTCAGGATTAGATCTTCCTGAATCTACTTTTATGCTTACAGATTCTTTACTAATTTTTGATCATGTGCGAAATAGTATTTTTGTAGTAGCACACGCAGATATTACTAAAAATGATTTAGATATCTATTCAAAAACAACAGATAAAATCGAAAATTTAATTAATAAATTAAATTCAGATTTACCAAAAATTTCAAAAAACAAGAAAATTATACCTATAAATAAATCTAAAAATTCAAATATAGATTTATCTACGAATAAAGCATACAGTCCAAATATGTCAAAAGAATCATATAATTTAATGGTTGAATCTTGTAAAAAATCTATCAATGAAGGTGAGATAATCCAAGTAGTATTATCTCAAAGACTAAAAAGAAAGACTTCTGCTAAATCTTTTGACCTTTACAGATCACTAAGAATGATAAATCCTTCACCGTATATGTTCTATTTACAGATGGATACATTTGAAATTGTAGGTGCTTCCCCTGAATTATTAGTACAAGTAATAGATAATAAAATAGCTGTTCATCCAATTGCAGGAACTAGACCAAGAGGAAAAACCAAAGAGGAAGATGACTTCTTAGAAAAAGAATTACTAAATGATGAAAAAGAACTAGCAGAGCATGTAATGTTACTAGATCTAGGAAGAAATGACATTGGAAAAGTTTCAAAACCTGGAACAGTTGAAATAACTCAAAAGTTAGAAATAGAAAAATACTCTCATGTAATGCACATAGTGTCACATGTTACAGGGGAATTATCAGAGCAATTTGATTCTTTTGATGCATTAAAATCAGGATTTCCAGCCGGAACAGTATCAGGGGCACCAAAAATACGAGCTATGCAGTTAATAGCTGAACATGAACCTAATAAACGTGGTCCATATAGCGGTGCGATAGGCTATTTTAGCTATACTGGCAATATGGATACTGCTATCTCTTTAAGAACTATGATTTTAAAAGATGGTATAGCTTATTTACAAGCAGGTGGAGGAATTGTTGCTGATTCCAATCCAGAGAAAGAATTCGAGGAAACTTTACATAAAATGGCTCCATTGATGAGAGCAATTGAACATACTGAAAATTCATAAATGAAACGTCATATTTATTACGTGAAGAGATTTATAAATCCAGGAGTATCTGCAGTAGATGTTCATAATTTACTTGCTAATCCAAAATCTGCCAGCTTCATCTTCGAACAAAATTACAAACAAAAAAATATTTCAGACAATAAATTAGGATATGTTTGTATTTCTGCTGAAAAAGTAATTCGTACAGGAAAAAAAGAATTGCTTGGAGAAACAGATCCTTTCAAAATTATTTCCAAAGAACTAAATGAACGTATAAAACATAAACTTATCCCAGCATATAAAGATTTAAATGAAGCTTTTTATTCTGGAGGATTTGGGTACATTAGTTATGAATGTTTTAAGTATATTGAACCAACAATCAATAATATAAAAGATACAAAAACATATACTCCAGAATCCGGATTTATTTTTCCTAAGGAACTATTAATTTTTGATAATAAAAAACTATATATATATATTGTTTGTCTAAAACAAAACCGATTAAAAAAAGAAATAAAAAAAAGGCAAAAAGAAATACAAGAAAAAATTATATATTTATCAAAAAATTTAAATAAAAAAAATAGTAGTTCAAATGAATCCAAAATAAAATACAAATCTAATATTGGAATTAAAAAATATATTCAAATGGTTGAAAATGCAATTTATGAAATAAATAACGGGGAATTAATACAAGTAGTCTTGTCTAGAAAAGCTGAAATGAAAATTATGTGTGATCCAAGTTCAATTTACAGAGAATTAAAAAAAATAAATTTTTCTCCTTACACTTATTATGTGAATTTTGTAGATTTCCAAATTATAGGTGCTTCTCCAGAGCTAATGTCTAGAACAAAAAGCAATATAACTGAAATTCATCCTATTGCAGGTACATACCCTAGAGATACTAATAAAAATAATGATAAATGTAATGAAAAAAATATGTTATTATCTGAAAAAGAAAAAGCAGAACATTTAATGTTAGTAGATTTAGCTCGAAATGATCTTGGGAAAATATGTGAAATTGGATCTGTAAAAGTAGAAAAATTTATGTCTGTTGAAAAATATTCACATGTAATGCACTTAGTATCAAAGGTTACAGGTTTATTAGGGGAAAATTTTTCCGGAATAGATGCTCTTAAGTCAGGGTTCCCTATAGGTACTCTTTCTGGAGCCCCAAAAATCAGAGCCATAGAATTAGCTAATGACTTAGAACCAGAAGGTAGAGGCCCTTATTGTGGAGCAATAGGATGGTTTGAAAGTCTATACAATATAGATACAGGAACATTGATCAGGTCTATAATTATAAAAAAGCAAAAAGCATTTATAAATGGTGGTGCTGGAATCGTATCAGAATCCTCCCCAAAAAAAGAATATAAAGAAACGGAGAATAAAATTCTAGCTTGTATTCAAGCAATAAATATTGCAAATAATATATCTAGGAATTAAAAAAAATCTAGTCATGCTACTATTAATCGATAACTATGATAGCTTTACATACAACCTATTTCAGTATTTATCTGAACTAGGTTCAGAAGTTAAAGTGATAAGAAATGACGAATTATCTTTAGAAGAAATTTCTGATATAAATCCAGAAAAAATAGTTATTTCTCCAGGACCATCAAATCCAGATAATGCGGGAATTTCTGTAAAAGTGGCAAAGTTTTTTGGTGAAAAAATACCAATTCTAGGAGTCTGTCTAGGGCATCAATGTATCGCACAAGCATATGGTGGAATAATTTCTAATGCAGGCGAAATAAGACATGGTAAAACTTCATTGATTCATCATGATGGAAATGGAGTTTATAAAGGAATAACAAATCCTTTCAAAGCTGTAAGATATCATTCTTTGTCTGTTAAAAAAAATCATGTCCCGAAAGATTTTATAGTTTCTTCCTGGACTGATAATGGAATTATTATGGGCATTAGGCATAATAAATTACCTATTGAAGGAGTTCAATTCCATCCTGAATCAATACTTACTTTACCTGGTAAAAAAATACTAAAAAACTTTTTAGAAATAAAGGAAATTAAATGAATATAAAGTTGGGAATATCAGAACTTGTAGAAAATAAAGACATTTCAAAAAATGATATTAATATGATAATGAGAGAAATAATGCAAGGTAATATAACCCCAGCTCAATTTGGATCATTTGTTACAGCTTTAAGAATTAAAGGTGAAACCCCAGAAGAAATAGCTGGAATGGCTGAAGCTATGAGAGAATTTTCTGAAAAAATTATTACAAAGCTACCAGTAATTGACACATGTGGAACAGGTGGAGATGGAAAAAATTGGTTCAATATTTCTACCGCAGTATCTTTCGTAGTCGCAGGGGCAGGAATACCTGTAGCGAAACATGGGAATAGAGCAATGTCTGGATCCAGCGGAAGTGCAGATGTTCTTGAAGTTTTAGGAGTAAATATTATGCTAGATCCATCCAATGTAAAGAAATGTTTAGAAGAAATTGGAATAGGATTTATGTTTGCTCAAAAATTCCATCCTGCTATGAAATTTGCAGGTCCACTTAGACCAGAAATTGGGATTAGAACTATATTCAATTTACTTGGACCTTTAACTAATCCTGCAAATGCAAAAAAGCAAATTATTGGTACTGTTAACGCTACTAATGCTGAAAAAATAGCAAAAGCGTTAAAAATATTGAATACAGAAAATTCAATAGTATTAAATTCTAATTCAGGAGCTGATGAAATAGATATTGAGGGTAATACCACTATTTTTCAAGTTACTAAAAATACATTAAAGAGAAGAAGAACTAGACCTGCAGATTTTGGATTACCTGAAGGTAAAAATACTCATCTTATATCAAATACCTCAAAGGAAAGTGCAAAAATTATTTCAGATATCTTCGATGGCTCAGGTTCAGATATTAATAGTTCAGCAGAAGAGATATCTAGAAGAAATTGTGTGATCATTAATTCTGCAGCAGCTATTTTTGTTTCTGGACTTTCTGATTCATTTCAAGATGCAGCTTTGGTTGCTACAGATTCAATTGATTCCGGTTCAGCAAAACTTAAACTCAATAATCTAATTGATATAACTACTAAAATGAAATAATGAGTAATAATATCCTAGAACAGATAGTAGCTAAAAGAATAAAATCTGTAGATATAGCACGCTCAAAGATCTCATTAAAAAATCTTTCAAAAAAGTGTCAACATTTACCTGAAACAATTAGCTTATACAAAAAGATTAGAAACTCTAGTCAAACTGCCTTAATTGCTGAAATGAAAAGATCTTCTCCTTCAGCGGGAGTTTTAGATTCACAATTAGACCCTTCAGAAAGAACTGAAACATATTGTAAAGCTGGTGCAAGTGCAATATCAGTATTAACTGAACAAGATTATTTTAAAGGTTCAATAAATGACTTAAAAATAGCTTCAAAAATTGCACATTCATATAATATTCCTGTCCTTAGAAAAGATTTTATTATTGATGAATATCAAATATATGAGGCAAGAGCTTCTGGAGCAGACGCAATTCTACTTATTATTGGGATTTTAGATGAAGAGTCTTATCAATTGTTCTATAATTTATCTCATGATTTACAAATGGATGTACTGGTAGAAGTATTTGATGATTCCGAATTAGAAAAAGCTCTAAAATTATCCCCAAAATTAATTGGAGTAAATAACAGGAATTTAAAAACCTTAGAAACAAACTTATCAGTATTTGAACATTTATCAACAAAAATACCTTCATCTATTTTAAAGGTAGCTGAAAGTGGAATGAAATCTTTTGAAGATATAAAAAAAATGTCAGATATAGGAGCAGATGCTGTTCTTGTGGGTGAAGCTTTAATGAAATCTGATTCAAAATTTGAAATGATTTCAAAAATTACAAAAAAACATGACTAAAATCAAAATTTGCGGAATAAAAACGATCGAAGCCTCTAAAATTGCAGCTAATGAAGGTGCGGATTATATAGGTTTGGTATTTGTTGACGGTGTCAGAAGAAAAATATCTATAAATAAAGCAATTGAAATTTCAAATTACATAAATAGTTTACGAGTTGCTCCTAAAATTGTTGGTTTATTTCAAAACCAACATCTTAATTATGTATTGGATATTATCAAGAATATAAATTTAGATTGTGTCCAACTATGTGGAAATGAAAATGAAGATTTTATCAGTAGTTTAAATGTGAAGATTTTCAAACAAATCAGAGTAAAAAATACAGATAAAAAAATAGAAATTGAATCAAAAATTAATAATCATTTAGATATGAATTTAGGTGTTATATTAGATACCTATAAAAAAGGATCTCCTGGAGGAACAGGAGAGAGTTTTGACTGGAACTTAATTTCAGGAATAGCAAGTAAAGAAAATACATTTTTAGGTGGTGGTCTAAATATAAACAATATAGAAAAAGCCATTAAAAACTTTACTCCATGGGGAGTAGATGTATCAACTGGAGTTGAATATAAAGGAGAAAAAAACATTAATTTAATTAGTTCATTTATAAAAAAAGTTAAATTTCTATAAATTTCTATGTCTGAAAAAATAAATGTAGCACAATTTGGAACAAAACATGGACACGCTCAAGGTGTCTTAGAGGTAATGAACTCCCATCCAGAAGTTAATGTTGTTGGAGTATGGGAACCAGATAAAAATAGAAAAGAATATCTAATAAGATCTAATGAAAAAATTTGGACTCAAATAAAGTGGTTTGATAATAATAAAAATATTTTAAATAATAAAAAAATACTTGCCGTAGCGTCAGAAGGATCTAATGCTGAAAGCCTCTCTCATACTGAAATGTTAATCCAAAATAATAAACATGTTTTTTATGATAAACCTGGTGGAGAAGATTTTAGTAGATTTAAAAAAGTTTTAAAACTAGCTGAAAAAAAAGACTTACATTTACAAATGGGATATATGTTTCGAAAACATGAAGGTTTTAAAAAGATTTCTGAATGGTGTAAGTCTGGTCTTTTAGGTAAAATTTTTCAAATTAGAGCACATATGTCAACTTGGATCCCTGATTATAACCCAGAAAACGAAAATACTTCGCGTGATGGAATTTCTATTCATCAAGGAGGTATTTTATTTGATCTGGCCGGTCATATGTTCGATCAAATTGTTTGGATTCTTGGAAGGCCAAATAAAATTACAAGTTTTTTACAAAATACAAATTCAATAAATAAAAACTTTAGCGACAATACTTTATCTGTATGTGAATATCCAGGAGCAATAGCTACAGTTGAAATATCTGCGTTAGAAATTCCTCCTCTTGCAAGGAGATTCGAAGTTTATGGCACTGAAGGTTCAGCCATAATGGAACCATTTGAACCTGTAAAAAATATCCGTTTATCACTAAAAAATTCTAATGAGAATTATAAAAAAGGGGTTTCTTATATAAACGTCAACAATACTCCAAGATACGTAGATACATTTAATTCCTTCATACAAAATATAAAAGGCAAAACTAAACCTCTACGAAATTATGAGCATGAATTGATTGTTCAAGAAACTTTACTCAGAGCTACAGGAAAAATTAAAAATCTACGACAGGATTAACAATACCTTGTTCTCGTAATTCCTTTAAGTCTGCTGAATTTGGCCAAGACACTTTTAATACATTAGCTCCTTTGAATGATGCTTTAGAAATATTCGCACCTCTTAATATACATCTATACATATTAGATCTATTTAAATTTGTATCTACTAAAATAGCATCACGACAATTAGCTCTATAAAGAATAGATGAAATCATAATTGATCGAGTCAAATTTGTTTTTATTAGCGAAGCTTGAGTAAAAATAGTCCCTTCTAAAATACTATCTGATAAATCTGAACCATTAAGTATCACTCTAGAAAAGTCCCATCCAGAAAAATTATTCCTTGATAAATCTAAATTTGATAAATCTAATCTTTCGGAAGGGTGTTTCATTTGCCAAATATCCATACCTTTTTTACCAGATTTAATTATTTTTTTTATTTCAGTATCATCCATTTGTAAATAAAGTATTGTAATGTTATTGCGAAATACAATTGAAACAATCATAATGTAGATTTATAAATAAGTGTAAGTTTCTAAAAACTTTTTAAAAAATTTTTATTTTAAATCAAAAACTTTATAAGGAGAAATAGTATGGCTAATGAATCTGCTTCCGTGATTAAATTAATGAAAGAAAACGGTTGTGATATTTTAGATATAAAATTCACTGATCTACCTGGAACATGGCAGCATGTAGCAGTTCCAACTAGTGAAGTAACTGATGATTTATTTACAAAAGGAACAGGATTTGATGGATCTAGTATAAGAGGTTTTCAATCGATTGAAGAATCGGATATGTTACTAGTCCCTGATGCTAAAACAATTGCTGTAGATCCTTTCCAAGATGGAACCGTTACAGTAATTGCAGATATTAGAGACCCTAAAACAGGAGAAGATTATTCTAGGGACCCAAGAAATATTGCAAAAAAAGCAGCTGCGCACCTAAAATCCTCTGGTGTAGGAGATATATCTTACTGGGGACCTGAAGTAGAATTTTTTATTTTTGATTCTATTAAATTCAGCTATGGAGCAAACCATGGTTATCATGAAGTAGATTCAGATGAAGGAATTTGGAATTCTGGAGAAGATTCTATGTTAGATGGATTCACATTAAATACAGGAATGCGACCACGACATAAGGAAGGTTACTTTCCAGTATCTCCAGTTGATACCTTACATGATATGAGAAGTGAAATGGTAAGAATTTTAGTAAATGATTTTGGTATTCCTGTCGAGAAACACCACCATGAAGTTGCCACAGCAGGTCAAGGTGAAATAGATATAGTTTTCGATGAGTTATTAAAAACAGCTGATAGTGTTATGGCATACAAATATATAGTCAAAAATGTAGCTAAGAGACATGGTAAAGTAGCTACATTTATGCCAAAACCGATTTTTAATGATAATGGAACTGGTATGCATACACATCAATCTATTTGGAAAAATGGAAAAACTTTAATGGCAGGAAACGAATATGCAGGTTTATCTAAATTAGCCCTTAACTACATTGGAGGTTTGATTAAACACGGTAAATCACTTATGGCACTAGCTGCTCCAACAACCAATTCATACAAAAGATTAACTCCAGGATTTGAAGCACCAACAATATTAGCATTATCTGCTAGAAATAGATCTGCTGCATGTAGAATCCCAGTTTATTTTGACAACCCAAAAGCTAAAAGAGTTGAATTTAGATCTGCAGATGCTACATGTAACCCATACTTGACTTTTTCTGCAATGCTAATGGCCGGATTAGATGGTATAAAGAATGGTTATCTTCCAGGAGAGCCTCTAGAAGAAGATTTATTTGAACTTTCTTCTGAAGAATTATCTAAATTTCCTCAAGTTCCTGGATCTTTAGACGAAGCTCTAAATAGCTTAGAAAATGATCATGATTACTTACTTGAAGGTAATGTTTTTACTAAAGATGTTATTGAGTCATGGATTGACTATAAAAGAGAAAATGATGTTGTCCCAATTCAGTTAAGGCCTCATCCTTATGAATTTTATCTATCTTTTGATGCGTAAATAAATTTACCAGGAGTATACGAAAAATATGCTCCTGGTAATTACTATAATTCTTGAATTAATTCAGTAAAGTTTATAGATTCTCTTTTTTTAAATTCAACATTAACTTTTAGTTTCTCTAATGTTTGATTTAATGTCTTTTCACCTTGAGGAACATCATTTTCAGAGAAGAAATTTTCTATATCGTTTGCCTGATCTTCTTCATCTAAAGTTGAAACAGGAGATATCATTCTCACAATAGAATTAGAAGGAAATTTTTCGTTAATTATACTCCAGTTATTCTTAATAAAATTCCATGCCATCCATCCATTATTTTGATTTCTAAGGCACCCAGCTAATATATATGGAGAATCTTGGGTTCTAATATCACCATTTATAGTTTTTTCTAATGTTAAGGATATTTCTTCTTGCCCCGGGAATAAACTAAGGGAATTTAAATATCTACGTTCAATTTGAGGGTTTTCTGCATTTAAATAACAATCAAAAAATATTTTATAATCAGATTTTTGTCCATTTGCTGCCACTATAGATGTGATAGCCGCCAAAATATTAGGATCATATGAATTTTCTTTTAAAATAAATGATTTATGAATTTCCTTTGAGATTTTTATTACTTCTTTATCATTCCCAATAAGACCTAATAAACGTATAAGTACTCCTCTTAATTCTTTATTCCTAGAATTATCTTTATTATTAACTTTCCATCCTAATTCAGAAAATTTAGGTTCCACGAGTTTTATAATTTGTTTTTGAAAAGTGCTTTTCGCTTTGTTATCAGTAATTTTTTCTAATTTATACAAACAAGCACTAACTAAAGTCCATACATCCATATCGGATTCTTCACTAAAATTTAATAAAAATTCATAAAAATTACTAACTGTTGTATTATTAGATAATAAAGAAGCCCATGTATCGTCTAAAACACTATAACGTTCTATAGGTGATAGATCTTTAAACATAATAGATCTTAAATAATTCAGTTGTTCTTTAGTATATGTAACTCTGTAAAAACCACTACCTCCTGAATTGAACATTAATGGATTTAAATCTTTCCTAATCTGATATTTTTCTGAAGCATTAGATAAAAGAATCTTACTTTCTTCCCCTTGAATATTTTTTATCAGTATTGGTATATCCCATAAAGTATTATCCGTAGATTGCAAATATGAAAATTTTTTTTGAGATAGAATAATTTCGTTTTGTTTAGAGTTTAAATCCATTTCAATCAAAGGATATCCTTTACTAAAAATCCACGATTGCATAATTTTAGAAATAGGAAGATTGGTAACATGTTCAATAGAATCCCATAAATCTTTCGTATCAGTATTAGAAAAACTATGTTTTTTTAAATAATGTCGAACACCATCTCTAAATTTATCTGGACCAATAAATTGCTCAAGCATCCTTAATACTGATCCTCCTTTTTCATAGGTTAAAAGATCGAACATTCCATCCGCATCTTTTGGTGAAATAACAGGATATTCAATTGGACGTGAATTTTCCAAAGAATCAACATCAAACGCCATTGATCTTTCTAAACTAAATTGGTCCCATCTATGCCAATCAGGATTGAATCTTTCAGAACAATATGTAGCCATAAAAGTAGCAAATGCTTCATTCAACCAAATTCCATTCCACCATTTCATGGTAACTAAATCTCCAAACCACATATGTGCAATTTCATGTGCGATAACATCCGCTATACGTAATAATTCTGACTCTGTTGCTTTGTTTTTATCAACAAGCAACAAAACTTCTCTGTAGGTTATACATCCTAGATTTTCCATTGCACCAAAAGCAAAATCTGGGATAGCAACCATGTCTAATTTTTGACCAGGATAATTAATATCATAATACGATGTAAATAATCGTAAAGCATGGGCTCCAGCATCAAGAGCATATTTAGTTAAATGACCTTTACCTTTTGGATAAATAATTCTTAATGGGACACCATCAACATCTAAGGGATCTGTTGCTTCAAAAGGGCCAACAATAAAAGCTACTAAGTATGTTGACATTTTAATAGTATTTTCAAATTCTATCCTGCGAATATCTGTAGAAATATTCTTTTCATTTTTAATTGGTGCATTTGAAACAACAAATTGATCTTTTTCAACCTCCATATTTATTTGAAATGTGGCTTTAAATGAAGGTTCGTCCCAACATGGAAATGCTCTTCTAGCATCAGTACTTTCAAATTGAGTCGTTGCAATTGTATGTTCAACACCTGAATCATCCTTAAATTTTGATCTGTAAAATCCATGAAGTAGATCATTTAATTTACCCGAAAATTCTATGTGTAATTTGTAAGAACCTTTCAAAGGGTTCATAAATTCAATATTCAGTCGTTCTTTTTCATTGTCTAAAGTAAACCTCTTTGGATGATTGTTATCTTCTTGCGTACTTATAATTTCACAATTTTTTATGTCTAGTTCTAAGGCGTTTAATTCTACGTAATATGTTTCATTTTTAACGGATATATCAATATCCACAGTACCAATAAATTCCCCGGATTCTAAATTAGGTTTTAATAATAATTTATAATGAGAAGGAATTATATTTTCACTAAGGTTATAAGATTTTGTGCTCATATTTTTTCTTTCTAAACTAATTTAATTATATCTTGTATATCTCTAATTACTGGACAAATATTTTTTTTATCATACTGACTATATCTATCTATAAGTATAGTACTAATTCCTAGTGAAATAGCTGGTTGAATATCATTTTCAATTTGATCACCTACAAAAACAACATCATTAAAAGGTACTTTAGATATAGATATAATTTTTTTGAAAAAATTTATATCTGGTTTTCTAAATTTTAGATCTTTTGATGTAAATACAAAATCCATAATTCCTTCTAAATTAAATTTTTTTGAAATTTCTTTTGAAGTCTGGTCAATATTTGTAGCCAATCCAAGAAGAAATTTATCTTTTTTTAATTTCAATAAAACTTCTACCACATTCGGATATAAAACCATATCATATGGTTGCAAACTAATAATTTTCCAAATATCACTCGCTTCTTTTAACTTAACTTCAATGCCATCACCTTTTAATATGATCTGCTCATATTTAGAAAAAAAATGTTCCTTTTTTTTGAATTTAGTCTACTAATCGGAGTAGTGGAATTTACCAAATCAAAAAATTTTTGTGCTTCAAAATAACCTCGATTAATTCCTTCCGTAGTCAATTTATATCCAAATTTAGAAACAACATTCTTTTGAATAACATCTCTAGATGGTGAGAAACATGCTAAAGTTCCGTATAGATCAAAAATAATTAACTTTTTATAACTTTTATTTATATTCATAAATTATTGTAGTTTCGGTAGATGCAGCTTCAGAAGAATAAACTTTTTTTAATCCTAAAGATTCCATTGTTTCAAATTTCAATATACCTACTTTAGTATAAATTCTTCTTTCTAATTCTCCAACTACAACATATTTAACTCTATATTTATCTAAGAATTCTATTGCCTTTTCTGTTGAACCAGTCAGATAAAAATTCTTAACATCAAATATTCTAGACTCAATAGATCTAGTATAATTTGCTCTTTGTTGTTTTTGATGCCAATCCCAACCTATCACTGCTGGTAATCCAGTGTTAATTGAAATTCTATTCCCCCACATATATAGATCTGTAACACCTTCAACAATAACAGGTGCCCCAGAAACATTTTGACGGAACCAATTTATTGTATTTAAATCATGATAAAGGCTCAAAGAATCCGTTTGCCCGGGATAACAATGGTTAGTACATAAAGCTTCATTCATATATTCGTTTCCATTTAGACTAGGATTAATATTGATAAAACGATCTGAATTCCTGGTTGGTATTGCATAAAATGAATAAATTACACCTGAAAATATAAAAAATAAAAATAAGCTAATCCAAATATACTTAAAAATATCATAAAACTTAAACTGCTTTAAAAGATCTCTTTTATAAAAAATATCCCCTAAAAAATAAACAGATGATAATCCAAATAAAATCCATGATTGTAGATAAAACTTAAATACCGTATTCATTCTACCTATATCACCTTTAATGGTAATTATTTCAACACCTATTGATATACATAAAGCTAAAAAAGTTAATGAAACAAAAAGGAATAAATATCTATTCCTGCCTGGTTGTCTAATATAACTTAGAACAGATATCATCACGAAAATTAATCCAAAAAATAATAAAAATATTAGTGTAATCCAATTGGAGAATATGAAAGTAAAAACTAAAAGTAATGAAATTACGATAAAAGATATTATAAGCAAATATTTTGTAATAAATTTAAATACAAAATCAATTGATATACTTCTATTTAAATTTTTTGGGGCATAGACTATATGATTAACCACTATCCAAGATAAAATACTAAAAATAAAGAAAAAATGTATCCCAATAAATCTCCATAAATCTGTTTGATATTTACTTATAACTATCCCATTGTTGAACAGTTCAAAATTATTATGAAATGGTAAAAAGAAAAGATAACTTATAGATGTAATAACAGATAAATCTATGATACTTTTCATAAATCTTTTTAATATATGACCATAACCAAACAATAATTCTCCCCCTAAGATCACAATGATAGAAAGAATAATTATTGTCGGGTAACTCCAAGTATTAGTTATCCAAATAACCCCAAACAATATACCTAATGTTAATAATCTAAAAATTTTTATATATCTATGCTCTAGAGTTCCAATAGATAAAAAATGAGAAAAAATCATCAATATTCCTGCTAAAGTAATTGGAATTACGAGTAAATGAGCATGCAAATCTGCAAATAAAAAAGTGAAAAATGGAAATTCTGTTATTTCAAATCCCATTGAAGAATGATCCATCATTCTAGAACTTCTCCAATAATCAAAACCTCTTATTTTTTCTCCAAAAATATAATCAGATACAATACCTCCAAATTGAAATAACCCATCAATATTCCCAAAAATCAATACAACAAAAATTCCAAATATGGATATAAACCATGGAAATTTTTTATACCATAAAGGACGTCCAATCGATCTTAAAAATAGAAAATGAAAATTTGAAAGTATCGAAAATACCATAATTGCAGAAAAAGAAAAAAAGATTGCAACAGCAAGGTTATAAGAAATTGAAGGAATAATACCAGTTAAGATAACTAAATTGGCTACCATAAATTGACCAAAATAATAATAATTCATATAACCACCTGAAAACCAAGGATCATACGGAGGTAATGAAGTGGTTTTTATAATTGCATTTAAATAAGCAAAATCCATCGGTTTTTCTCCACCTCTATATGGATGCCATAAATCAGGATTAAAAAATCTAATTAATAAAAACAATATAAATGTAACTAAAAAGATACTTTCCCATATTAGAATTTTTTTTCTCGATTCATATAACCACCTGATAGTTTCATAAAAACGAATACGTAAAAAAAACAAAGATACTAGCGTAAAAAATAAAATTGATAGACTGATTGAAATTAAACTAAATTGTATTATATCTAAACTAACAACTAGCCAAGTAAATGCTGATACTAATAATAAACCTAAAATTTTTGATAGTAGGTAGCCTTTATCTGGTAATTTCCAAAATAATATCATGACAAAAGGAAGAACTGATAAAGCTAAAATTTGTATAGCTAAATACCAAAACAAAATTAATAATAATATTGGAAAATTTTCACTAAAAAAAATTTTTTTTCCTTGCATTTCATTTAACCAATTCGCATTAGGATCAAAAATGTTTTTATTTTTAATTTGCTCATGAAACTTACCAACCTCTAATAATTCAAGTAGCTTTTCGCTACTAAAATTGCTAGTATTTTGGAAAATTAATACATGTGGATGATCATAAACATTGAAACTTTCATCTGCCCATCCTAAACCAGAAATAATGATACCTTCCTGATCATTATTAGTTTCTGGTATAACAAAATTAACTCTAGCTAAAGGATCTTCTATGTAGGTAATTCCTAAAAAGTTAGGATTTTTATAATGTTGAAAAACTAATTCATATCCTAGTTTTTCTTCAAATAATAATCTGTAATAATGTGAACTTATTGGATACCTATCTTCTAATCTAGGAATAGTTCCATATAATCTATTGGTAATTAATACTAAAAAATCTGATTCTTCAAGTTGATTTGTGATTTTTGAAAATTTTTTTATTGAATCCGGATTATACATTTCTAAACGCTCATTTAGTATTAATCCATTTACTGGTGGAAATCCTTCATCCCAATGTTCTTGTATAACTATATCTCCTTTTTTTGAATTTTCTTTAAGCCAATCAGATGCTACTACAGACGGATGAGGGGAGGAATATATGTTTATAAATGATAATGAATAATGAATAGTAAATAGTAAAACAAATAATAATGGAGTTATTTTTATAATTCGGTTATAAGAAAAAAATTTTTCACTAAAAATAACTAAAGATCTACTAGCAAAAATAAGTAGAAAGGGCACTATAGGTAACATATATCTTATAAACTTAACATCAAACCATCCTGTGATCAGAAAATATGGAATAACCCAAGATAAAATAATTATTTCAACTTTTCTTTTAGTCTTAAAAGCATTAAAAATTATGTGAATTAAGGAAAGCCAACATAATATACCTAAAATAGGACCTAATCCCCATTTTATTGATTGGATAATTTGATACCAGTATCTTGGTGTATCTATATATTGGCGCGTAAAGGGCCAGTCAACATTCATTCGAACCATGGAAGATTGTGTAAAAATATCTGAAAAATATCCTCTAATATCAAGAAACATGTAAGGTTGGACAAAAAGTAAAACCAAAAAGGTAGAAATCGCAAAAATTATTAATTTTTTTAATATTTCAATGTAATTAGGTATATTTTTAAATGATAAATTTCTTACCCCAAAAGAATTACCTGATATCACATGAGATAAGATAATAGGAATTATTAAAGGAGAGACAGAAAATTTGGTGGCAATTGCTAATCCAAAAAAAACACCAACCATAACAGAATCAATTACTCTAGAATATTTAATTACCCTAAGACAAAAATATATAGTAACAACAGATAAAGTTGTCATTAGAATATCCACTGCAAAAAAATGACTTAATTGTATATTTATTACTGAAAAAGTAGAAAAAATAGAGGCTATAATTGCTATTCTTCTAGAAAAATATTCTCGACATATTAAGTAAATAAATCCAATTGTGACTACATCAGAAATAGCCATAATAATACGACCAGGATATCTTAATTCATAAATATCTAACCCATTAAACGGAGATATTATATACGCCACAATTTTTAGTAAATAATGAGGTAAACTACCCCAATTAAAAGAGCCCGGGTGCAGAGGACTTAAATTAGGATTGAAAATATCTGTGAATTTTGACAACTCAGGAAAATGAATATTATTTACCTGCATTAGCAAAGCACGTTCATCTGGATGAAATAAGGTTCTATTATCCCAATTCAAACCATATAATCTTAGGAAAAAAGCAACAAAGGTAATTAAAATAAAAAACGTATATCCGCTAAAAAAAATTTTTTTATCTAATTTATACAAAAATTTAAAAACTTATACTAATCTGAAACTTATGAATAAATTTTACTTATAAAACTATTTATTTATTCAATTAAAATGATTATTTGAGTATAAAATTTATTTGAATATAGATACTAAAATAAAAAATTGTGAAAATTGACTAATATCTTAATCCCTATAAATTACAAAAAATCTGTTCTCCCAAATGGATTAAGAATTTTATCAAATGAACTCACTAACACGAATGGTGTTTCCATAAATTTCTTATTTGGAGCTGGATCTAGATATGAGCAAGAATTTTTATCAGGAGCTTCACATCTTTTTGAACACGTATTATTTAAAGGAACTAAAAATCGTCCTGACCCAAAAAAGATATCCTCGGAAATAGAAAATGTTGGAGGAATTATAAATGCTTTCACTGATAGAGAAATAACTGGCTATTGGAGTTTAATGCCTTTTTTGCATTATAAATCAGGTATAGAAGTAATTGCAGATATGATACAAAATTCTTTACTAAAGAATGAAGATATAGATAATGAGAAAAAAGTCATATATGAGGAAATTAAAGCCTCAATAGATTCCCCTGCTAGTAAAGTGCAAATGAATCTTGAATCGAAAATTTGGCCTAATCAGCCCATGGGTAGAGATATAGCTGGGACCGTTGAAAGCGTATCAAAAATTTCTAAAAAAGAAATGTTCGAATATTTAAAAAGTCAATACGTATCTTCAAATACAGTAATATCAATCGCTGGGAATATTATTCATGAAGATGTAGTGGATTTAATCGAAAAAAACATGCGAGATTTTCAAAAAAATAATATCCAAAAAATGTTCCCTTTTATTAATAATTTTAAAGGTCCCGAAATAATATATGAAAAAAGAGATACTCAACAAACAAATATCTCTTTAGGTTTTCAGGGAATTTCTTATCATAATAAAAATAGATTTGCATTATCTCTATTATCAGTAATACTTGGTGAATCAATGAGCAGTAGGTTATTCACTGAACTCAGAGAAAAAAGAGCTCTTGCATATGATATTCATAGTTCCTGTCAATATTTTTCAGATTGTGGAATATTTTCAATTGAAGCTGGAATAGCCCCTGAAAAATTATATGAAACTATAAAAATTATAATTTCAGAAGTTTCAAAAATAAGCCATGACATTACACAAAAGGAAGTAGATGACTCTATAACTCTTTCTTTAGGAAGAATGATGCTTCGTATGGAAAATAGTAGATCTATAAGTAACTATCTAGGAACACAAGAATTATTAAAAAATCATATAGAAACTCCAGATGAAATTATAAAAAAAATAAAGTCAGTTTCTCTAAATGATATTAAAAAAATTTCCAATGACATAATCAACACCAAAAGTATGGTTTTATCTATTATAGGTCCAAAATGCAATGAGGAAGAAATTTATTCATTACTAAGATAAACTCCTGTATTTTTTTAAAATGGTTTAATCTTGTAAAAAATGGTTATTGTTTCTTGATATTAAATTCTTGTAACCTATACCTCATGTCAACTTTAAATAACATTCCATCCAATTTTATTTGGAACTCATCAACAATAAAATCCCTCAGAGTATATGCAGATATGTCTCAGACAGATCTAGCAAAAAGAGTAGGGGTAAGACAACAAACTATTAGTGAATGGGAAACAGAAACATATAGACCAAGAGGTGCTTCTGTTAAGATGTTAAATATGATAGCGGTAGATTTTGGATATGATTTCAGAGCAATTTCTGAAAATAATAACAACTCTATTAATATCTTTGTAAAAGGAAGTCAAAATAATAAGGAACATTCTGAAATAAAGAAAAAATTTGAAAATAATGACAACCTTTGGTGGAAAACAATAAAACAGCCTAGCAGACAAAGGTCAGTAACATTTAAAGAATTCCCTATGTAAATTAGATAACATTTATCATGAAAAAAATTAATGAATCTTGTCTATTTTGTTCCATTGTTTCTGAAGAAATTCCTTCCCAAAAAATATATTCAGATGATAGTATTTATGCTTTCTACGATATTAATCCTGTTGCTAAAACTCATATTCTTGTAATTCCGAAAGAACATCTTATAAAGTTATCTGATTTAAAAAATTACGAAATATTAGGACAAATGATAAATACCGCAAGCCAATTAGCCAAAAAATTAAAGATTTCATCTTCAGGGTATCGATTAGTAATCAATCAAGGTAATGACGCCGGACAAGAAATAGAACATTTACATTGCCATTTAATTGGTGGTAATAAGTTGTCATCTTTAAAATAGAAAAATCTTTTGAATACATTTTTCTCAAAAACTGCATATCACTGTTTTAAGTACCAAGAATATAGATTTTTTTGGATAGCTGCATTATTTTCAAATATTGGAATGTGGTCATTAGTATACGGAAGACTCTGGCTAATGAGAACATTAACGGATTCAGAGATAATGCTAGGTTTAATAATAACAGCAAATTTAGCTCCAATATTACTATTTTCGCTTTTTGGAGGAATAATATCTGATAAACATAATAGATTGCAAATTGTTCGTTCAACAAGATTACTTTTTGCTTTAGTAACATTAATAACAGGAATTCTTATCCAACAAAAATGGATAGAACCCTGGCATGTTATTTTATTATCCATTTTCACGGGAACTTTTCTAGCTATTGATATACCTGCAAGATCAGCTATGATTGCAAAGTTAATTCCCAAAAAAGATCTACCAGGTGGAATAGTTTTATATTCAATAATTTTTGGTGGTTCAGCTGTTTTAGGTCCACTAATTTTTGCTCCTATTGTTTCAATAATGGGATTAGAATATTTATTTTATATGATTGCATTAAGTTATATTTTTACTGTAATAACTTTATATAAAATGGATTCCTCTTTACATGTAACTAATCAGATAAAAGATATTAGTTATATACAAAGTCTTTATGAAGGATTTAGATATCTTGGAAGTAATAAAAACATACTTTTTATAATTATTTTAGGTATTGTAGTAGGTTTATTTAGTTCATCATTTGAGATTCTTCTACCAGTTTTTACAGATGAAATTTTTTATGGAGATTCAAGTACATATAGTAGGCTGTTGTTGTTTTTAGGCCTTGGAGGATTATTTGGAACATTTGCATTAAGTCTTTCAGGAGCATATTTTAATAAATTAATATTTTTAATTTTTTCAACAATTTTATTTGGTTTTCTACTCATAATATTTTCAAATACTAATGATTTGTCATTTGCTATATTGATAATTCCATTTATAGGAATGGCTTCTGTTTGGAAAGGAACAATTAATACAACAATGGTCCAAACATTAGTTGAAGAAAACTTCAGAGGCAGAACAATGAGTATGCAACAATGGGCATGGGGATCAGCAGCATTAGGTGGTATTTTTACTGGGTTTTTGGCTCAAAATTATGGGGCACAAAAAACTTTAATTCTTTCTGGGATACTTATAATTTTTTCAGCTATATTTATAGGTTCTTTGTTATTAAAATTTTTAAAAAATAAGTAAATTCTTCAAATTAAATTTACTAATCATAAGTGAAATTGATGCAAACTGACTTTTACTATGTTAGCTTAACCAATGAAAGATATAAATTTACTATTAAAATTATTTTTATGTCTTTTTAGAAGCATAGAATTTAAATATAAAAAAGGAGAATACTCTTGCACCCTTTTAATTATGTCGCACCTAAAACTGTTGAAGAAGCTGTAAATGTTCTTGAGAAACATGGAGATAAAGCTAGGCCATTAGCCGGAGGTACCGATCTACTAGTACAAGCTAGAGGAAATAAATGGGATTTGGAAGCAGTTGTGGATGTAAAAAAAATACCTGAAGCTATGAAATTAGAAGCTTCAGATGACGGTTTGATAATAGGTTCTGGAGTTCCTTGTTATCAAATTTATGAAAATGAAGAAGTAAAAAAGCATTACGCAGGCATTGTAGATGGAGCTTTTATTATAGGAGGAATTCAAATTCAGTCTAGAGCAGCAATAGGTGGTAATTTATGTAATGCCGCCCCTTCTGGCGACGCTATATGTCCTTTAATTGTATATGGAGCAACAGCAAATATTGCTGGACCTAATGGAGAAAGAAAAATTGCTGTAGAAGATTTTTGCATTGGACCAGGTAAAACCGTCATTAAAAATGGTGAATTATTAGTAAGTATTTCGGTCCCTAAACCAGCAAAACGATCTGGTGCAGCCTATGAAAGATTTATACCTAGAAATGAAATGGATATTGCTGTAGCTGCAGTTGCAGTTTCAGTAGTAATTGACAATACCGGAGAAAATTTTGAATCTGTAAATATTGCACTTGCTTCAGTAGGACCAACACCAATTGTAGCTAGAAAAGCATCTGACTACCTAGCAGGTAAACCGATCAATGATGCATCTATTTCCGAAGCAGCTTCAATTGCAAAAGATGAAGCTTCACCTATATCGGATATGCGAGGAACAATTGAACATAGAAAACACCTTATTGAAGTTATAACAAATAGGATGATAAAAGAATCCGTAAAACGAGCTAGAGGATAAGAAATGACTACAAATATACATATAACTACTAAAATAAATAATCAACCGTATGAATTTTTAGCTCCATCTTACATGAGTCTACTAGATGCCCTAAGAGAAATAGTGGGGCTTACAGGAACTAAAGAAGGTTGTTTAGATGGTAACTGCGGAGCATGTACAGTAAATATTGATGGAAGAATTGTTGATTCTTGTTTAGTACTTGCTGCGGAAATTGATGGATGTGACGTACAGACAGTTGAAGGTTTGGCAACATCTGAAGGACTACATCCTCTTCAAAAAGCTTTTCTTGAAGAGGCTGCTCTTCAATGTGGAATTTGTACTCCAGGATTTTTGGTTGCGGCTAAAGGATTATTGGATAACGAACCGAATCCATCTGAACACAGAATTCGCCATTGGTTAGCAGGTAATCTTTGCAGATGTACAGGTTACGACAAAATTGTTAAAGCTGTTCAAAAAGCAGCTTCAGAAAGTTAAATCTAAAAAAAGGGAGAAGTTTAATGGTTCAAACATTTAAGCAACAATCTAATTTTAAAGTTATTGGTACTAGACCTGTAAGACATGATGGATTTGATAAGGTAACAGGTAGAGCAATATATGCAGGAGATGTTAAACTTCCTGGATTAATTTGGGGTGCTTTAGCACGAAGCCCTCATGCTCATGCCAAGATTAAATCCATAGATACTTCAGTAGCAGAAAAAATAGATGGTGTCCTTGCCATAATTACTAGTAAAGATATGCCTGAAACAGAAGATAAAATGATAGATTTAGGTGAAGGTGATGAAAATCCACGTTGGACTAGTAATAAACTAATGGCAGGTGATAAAGCTTTATATAAAGGTCATCCAGTTGCTGCAATTGCTGCCGTTGACAGGTACACTGCAGAGCAAGCTGCTACAAAAATTAAAGTCGAATATGAGATTTTAGAAGCTCATAATGATGTCGATTCAGCTTTAGAAAAAGATGCCACTATAATATTAGAAACTTTAGTTGGTGATGACTTAGGTGAAGAAGTTAAAAATACTAATATGGCAACTCATGAAAAACATGATTTTGGAGATGTTGATAAAGCTTTCACTGAAGCTGCATTTATTGAAGAAAATACATATACTATGCAAATGGTCCATCAAGGATATATTGAACCTCATATGGCTACAGCTTTTTGGGATGAGGAAGATAGGGTAAAAATTTGGACTGGTACACAAGGTGCATTTACAGCCAGAACAGCCCTTTCAGGATTACTAAAATTAGATGTTTCTAGAATTAAAGTTACTCCATGTGAAATTGGTGGTGGTTTTGGAGGAAAAATTCCTGTTTACCTAGAACCTATAGCAGCTTTACTTTCAAAAAAAACCGGAAGACCAGTTAAAATGGTGATGGAAAGAACAGCTGTATTTGAAACAACAGGTCCCACTCCAGGTGGAAAAGTTTGGGTAAAAATTGGTGCTGATAAAAACGGTAAGTTAATTGCAGCTGAATCTAAAATATGGTTTGAAGCAGGATGTAATCCTGGTTCGATGATTGGGCCTGCTGCACAATGTATTTATGCTCCTTATGATATCCCGAACACTAGAATCGATACATATGACGTAATTGTAAATAAGCCAAAAGTTGCTGCATATAGGGCACCTGGCTCTCCTCAAGTTGCTTTTGCTATGGAGTCTGCAGTCAACGATCTTTGTGAAAAAGCCGGATGGGATTCTATGGAATTCAGAATGAATAACGCATCAGATCAAGGTACTAGAAGGGGTGACGGTGTTAGGTTTTCAGTCATAGGAACAAAAGAAGTAATTAATGCTACTAAAAATTCTGAACACTGGAATTCTGATATAGGACAACCTGAAGAAGGTAAGGTAAGAGGTAGGGGTATCTCGCATGGTTATTGGTTTAATATTGGTCTGAAATCTTCAGTGAATCTAAATGTAAATAAAGATGGAACTGTAACTTTAATTGAGGGTTCAACAGACATAGGGGGATCAAGGTCCTCAATTAGTATGCAGGCTGCAGAAGTCTTAGGAATTCCTGCAGAAGATGTTAGACCTTCTATAGTTGATACTGATTCTGTTGGATATACCGACGTAACAGGAGGGTCAAGAACAACTTACGCTACAGGATTTGCTGCTTGGAAAGCTGCAAATAATCTTGTTTCAGAGCTAAAAAATCAAGTAGCTTTATATTTTGATCGTAAACTAGAAGACGTAAGTTTTGATTCTGGAGTTTTTACTGTAAAAACTGATACGGTAAACGAAAAACCTGAAAAGACAATTTCGTTTAAAGAATTAGCAGAAAAACTTTATGATTTTTGTGGTCCTGTCAATTCCGTTGGTAGTGTTGATTTAGAATCTGCAGGAGATGGATTTGGTATGCATATAGCTGATGTTGAAATTGATTTATCTACGGGCAAAACTGACGTAATTAGATATACTGCAGTTCAAGATGTAGGTAAAGCTATTCACCCTTCATATGTAGAAGGACAAATGCAAGGAGGGTCAGCACAAGGTATTGGCTGGGCCTTAAATGAAGAATATTATATGAAGGAAGAAGGAGGTATGGTCAATTCAAGTTTCTTGGATTATAGAATGCCCACATCTCTGGATTTACCAAATATTGAAACTATTCTTGTCGAAGTGCCAACACCTTTACACCCATATGGTGTTAGGGGGGTCGGAGAAGTTCCTATTTGCCCGCCTTTAGCAGCTATAGGTAATGCTTTAAAAGATGCATTGGATATAAGATTTACAGACTTGCCTATGAATCCAGCAAAGATTGTGAAGGCCCTAACAAAAAAATAAATATATGATATTTTTAAATCTTACTTAACTATTTAAGAATAATATTAATACAAGCTAATTAGCGAAAGGCAAAAAATTGGTTGAATTATTTGAAAATAAAGCAAATTATAAAGTAATTGGTACACGTCCAGTAAGGCATGATGGAGTAGATAAAGTTACAGGTAGAGCTGTATACGGTGCCGATGTAAAAGTTCCAGGTCTAATCTGGGGGGAAGTTTTAAGAAGCACTGAAGTTCATGCAAAAATTAAATCAATAGACACCTCTGCAGCGGAAAAATTTCCTGGTGTTATTGCTGTAATGACTCACGATGATTTAGCTACTCCTGGTAGGGACACTACTAGAAACGGCTTGAATGATGTAGACAGAGAATTTTTTAATATTATGGCAAAAGATAAAGTAATGTATAAAGGGCACGTAATAGCCGCAGTTGCTGCAATTGATAGAAATACCGCTCAAGAAGCTGTAAGAAAAATTAAAGTTGAGTATGAAAAACTACAACCTGTAACCAATGTAGATGATGCAGTTGCAAAAAATGCTCCAATCTTATTAGATGATTTAATTGGAGATCACTTAGGAGAAGATGTAAAAAATACAAATATTGCTACACATTTTAGACATGAATTTGGAAATGTAGAAGAAGGATTCGAATCTGCAGATTTAATCGTAGATAAAGAAGTTACTCTACAAATGGTACATCAAGGATACATAGAACCACACAATGCTACAGCTATTTGGAATGAAGACAACAAGGTTACAGTTTGGTCTAGTACTCAAGGTTCATTTGGTGTGAGAGATCAAACAGCTAAATTTATCGGTTTACCCCCTAGTAGTGTTAGGGTAAATTATAGTGAAATTGGAGGTGGATTTGGAGGCAAAACAAAAGTATATTTATCTCCAATAGCTGCAATTCTTTCAAAAAAATCCAACGGTCGTCCTGTGAAAATTGTCATGGATCGCCCATCAGTTTTTCAAGCTACGGGTCCAGCCCCTGGTGGTAAAGTCAGAGTTAAAATGGGTGTAACAAACGAAGGAAAAATTACAGCTGCTCATGCAACTATTCGTTATGAAGCTGGTGCATACCCTGGTAGTGCAGTAAATGCTGGAGCGATATGTATCTTTGCTTGTTATGAAATGCCTGCATCTAGAATAGATGGTTATGACATAGTCGTAAATAAACCTAAATCGGCTGCATATCGAGCTCCTGGATCTCCTCAAGCAGCCTTCGCTATAGAAACAGTAATTGATGAAATATGCGATCAAAAAGGATGGGATAAAATTCAGTTTCGTTTAGATAACGCAGCTAAAAAAGGCACCCGAAGAGGTGATGGTGTATTGTTAGAAAAGATCGGTTTTGAGGAATCTCTTCAAGCTGCTCAAAAATCAGAACATTGGAATTCAGATATAGGAAAATCAAAAGAAGGTAAATTAAGAGGAAGAGGTTTAGCTTGTGGGTATTGGATGAATGGTGGTGGTCTTTCTACCTGTGATCTTATGTTAACTGACGATGGAACAGTAATGATGAATGAAGGTTCTGCTGATATTGGTGGAACGAGAGCTTCTATTGCTATGCAAGCTGCAGAAGTTCTAGGATTATCTGCGGAAGATATAAAACCAACCATTCCTGATACTGATTCAATTGGATATACAGGTATGACTGGAGGATCTAGAACAACATTTGCAACTGGTTATGCTGCATATTTAGCAGCTCAATCTATGGTTGATCAACTTAAATCTCGAGTAGCTATACTTTGGGAACTAAATGAAGATGATATAGATTTTAATGAAGGATTTTTTACTTCTAATGATCAAGAGTTGAAAATTTCTATAAAAGAATTATCAGGTAAATTAGAAAGCACTGGTGGTCCAGTCTCATCTACAGCATCTGTAAACATGGCTGCTGGAGGAAACGGATATGCCGTGCACATTTGCGATCTTGAAATTGATCCAGAAACTGGAAAAACTGATGTGGTTAGATATACTGCTATTCAAGATGTAGGAAAGGCAATCCATCCATCTTATGCAGAAGGACAAATTCAAGGTGGAGTTGTTCAAGGTATAGGTTGGGCTTTAAATGAAGAATATTATCTACATCCAGATGGATCTATGGCAAATCATTCTTTTCTTGATTATCGTATGCCTACTTGTTTAGACATGCCTATGATAGAAACAATAATGGTTGAAGTGCCTAATCCTAATCATCCTTATGGGGTCAGAGGTGTAGGAGAAGTAACATTAGCTCCTCCAATAGCAGCCGCGTCTAATGCTGTAAAAGATGCTACAAATAAAAGAATTCTCGAACAGCCAATCAAACCTAGCAGAATATTAAAAGCTATACGTGATTAAATATCAAAAATTAACATAAAATCTAAGGTGAATTTTGGCAAGAGTATTTATACCATTTCAACTTCGAAAATTAGCTGAAGGAAAATCTGAAGTAGAAGTTTCCGCTAATACTTTGGGTGAATTAATTGATAAATTAGATGAAATGTTCCCTGGAATTAAAGATAAGTTAGTTGAAGAAGAAAAAATTAAGCCTGGATTATCTGCTGTTGTCGGTTACGTTGCTACAAGACAAGGGTTAAGACAAAAACTAGAACCAGATATTGAAGTTCATTTTGTTCCAGCAGTATCAGGTGGTTGATTATAAGGGTTAGTATATATTGAATCCAAAAAATAAAGTTACTCTTGTAACAGGATCAGGAAAAAGAATTGGTAAGCACATAGCAATATCATTAGCCAAAACAGGATCAAAAATCATTATTCATTATAATGAATCAGAAGAAGAAGCATTGGAGACTGTAGAAATTATAAATTCTAACGGTGGATCAGCTTATCCAATTAAAGCAAATCTAGAGTATAGTAATGAAATCTTTATGATGGTAGATTCTATTAAAAAAAAATATGGTAGTTTAGACATCATAATTAATAATGCATCTAAATTTAATAAAGATACTGTTGAAAATATTGAAATCACTGAATGGGATAAAATGATGGCCATAAATTTTAAAGCCCCTTTTATACTTGCACATTTAATGTATAAAAATTTCAATAAAAAAAATATCGGAAAAATAATAAATATTGGAGATTGGAGAACAGCAAGAAAAAAGAGATTTTCGTATGGAGTTAGTAAATCAGCATTATCTGGTCTTACTAAATCATTAGCCATTTCTATGGCTCCAAATATTCAAGTAAATGAAATTGCACTAGGTGCAATATTATCTCCATCAGATTCAAAAACTAAGGTAAAAATTAATCTTGGTCCGTCTAATAGACCAGGTACATTAGATGAAGTATATTCTACTGTAATTAGTCTCATAACTAATGACTTTATTACTGGAGAAAAAATACTCCTTGACGGCGGATTACATTTACAATAATACAAAAAAATGAATACCCTAAATGACAAAATATTAATTGATAACTTAGAGTTATTTTGTATAGTCGGAATTAATGATTGGGAAAGAATAACACCACAAAAAATAATTATAGACTTAAAAATTGAAACAAACTTAAATTCATCTATTAAAACTGATGATATTTCAAAAACTGTAAACTATAGAACTATTGTAAAAAAAATTATACAAATAATTGGAAATTCTGAATACAAATTAATAGAATCTATCGCAGGAAAAATTTGTGAAATTTGTTTTGAAGAAAAAAATATTTTTGCTGTTCAAATATCGGTATACAAACCTGGAGCCGTAAGAAACACTAAATCAGTTGGAGTTAGTATTCGACGAGAAAAAAACAATCCAAATATCTAATTTCGAATGCAAATCAATAATATAGAAAAATTATTTTACGACCTAAAACAACAAGGTTTTTTTAATTCCGCTAGTTTATCAATAAAAATTAAAAATACACCGCAAATTAACATAGAATATATCTCAGAAGAAGTCGTTAATCCATTATTTCCAATTATGTCCATTAGCAAAACTTTAACAGCCTCAATACTATGGAGGTATTATATTAAAGGCTATCTAAAATGGAGTGATCCTATAATTAAGTTTTGGCCCGAATTTGGAAGAAAAGGAAAAGACAAAACCACTATCAAACAAATACTTTCTCATACTGCCGGAATACCTTATCATAATACTTTAAATGAAAAAGATTATGCAGATTGGGGAAGAATTTCAGAATGGATTGAAGATCTAGAACCAGAATATAAACCAGGAGAAAGAATACAATATCATTCACTTACTTATGGATGGGTAATTGGAGAAATAATTAATAGAATCTCTGGGAAGAGTTTTGAAGAAGTTTTCGATGAAGAAGTTGCTAAACCTTTAAATTTACGTGATACTATGTTTGTGATTCCAGATAAAAAAATTAAAAATATCTTACCTTTACAGGCTGGAGAAAATTTTGAAGACCTTTTACTAATTGAACAAATTTCAGACATACAAAAATATAAAATAATACTTCCTGCTGCTTCTGCATTAAGTACCTCTAAAGATATCTGTAAATTTTTCTCTTCACTATCATTAAACAATAACTCTGAAGAATGGCTTCCAAAAAAATTTATTTCTAGTCTTTGTTTATCTCATGCTGAAGGCATTGATATTTTTGGTAAATATCATCGTATAGGACTAGGAATTATGTTACCTACAGGAATAAATAATAAATATGGAGCTCCAAGAAATAATAAAACTATTGGACACGGTGGGATGGGTATTGCAACTGCATGGAAAGATATCGATAATGAAATTTCAGTAGCTTTTCTTACCACAACAATTCAACCTGAAAAACTTAAGGATGAAATCCATTCACAATTCTTTAAAAATATTAGATCTTGTATTTCATAGAATTATTAAGTTTGATTATTATTTAACCAATTAAAATTATGAAAGATAGATTTTTTGCACTCACTATAGTAGGTGGTAAAGGTAAACGCCTTATGCCTCTAACTGAAAAAAAACCAAAACCACTTATAAAAATTAACGGAAAACCAATTGTTGAACATCAAATTAATTGGATGAAATCTCAAGGAATCACTGATGTGTTATTTTTATGTGGGTATAAAGGAAAATTAATTTCAGATTATTTTGGAAATGGAAGAAAATTTGGAATAAATGCTCATTATTCTTTTGAAGAAAAGCCCCTTGGTCGCGGAGGAGCAATAAAAAATGCAATTAATAAAATACCAAAAGAAATAAACCAATTTCTCGTAACTAATGGAGATGTCTTAACTACACAATCGTTAAAACCAATATTGAATCTACATAATAATAGTGCTTCGTTAGCAACAGTAATGACTGTGCCCTATCCTAATCAATATGGTTTAGTTGAAATAGAAAAAAATGGTACCATTCATTCGTTTAATGAAAAAACTAAAATTCCTTTTTATATAAATAGTGGAATTTATTATTTTGAAAAATCTATTCACAATTCTTTACCAAAAATAGGAGACCATGAAATTCTAACTTTTCCAGATTTAGTTAAAAGAAACAAAATTTCTGGTTATATATCTAAATCATTCTGGACAAGTATAGAATCTCATAAAGAATTGGATGAGGTTGAAAAAAAATTACAATCTGGAAATATTACTTTCTAGGTCGTTTTTTATATGTCTACGAATTTTAATTAAAATCATCTCTAAAGATTCCAGACTTGAATTGAACGTGATATCATATATTGACGGATCTGTTGGATTTACCCCTATTGAATCCATAAAAAATTCGTATTGTAATTTTTCTTGTCTTCTAATAGATTCACTTGCTTGTTTTATGTTTTTTATACCTTCAATTTTTCTTATCCTATTCAATCTATCCATCCAATTAGCGAAAATACCAACCTTAATATCAACATGTGAATCTAGGGTAATTAAAGCGGCTCTATGAACTATAACAGTATTACGTTTTTTTAAAATATCAGAATGATTTTTATGAGAATATCTAAAATCTTTTGGACCATTCTCATCCCAAGTTAAAAATGCCATTAATTCGTCAGCAGAATAATAATTAGGATCTGCAGCAATATTTCCTAATGTAATTTCATTTAAGAATTTTTCAAAAAAATTAATAATATTTTGTTTGAGATTTCCATTATACTCATTATCTATTTCAATTTTATTTGCAGGTAGAACCATACGGTCAATATAATTCAAATTAAACATTTTTGATAAATTTTTACCTAATTCATAACCTCCTGCGCCAATATGTCCATCAATACTAATTATCGTCATATTATTTTTCTCTATTAGTATTAGATTGAAAAGGTACTCTATGAAGCTCTAAATCTTCATCCATAAATTCTAATGATGTTCTAAAAAGATTCCATAAAGATTTTGATTTTTCATTTAGAGGATGATGCTCAGGATCAAAGATCCATCTTGTTACGCTAACCTGAACTATCCCGAAAAACATCATTGAAGCAGATTCGGGTTCTACAGTTCTGTCAATTTCACCTTTTTTTATCCCCAAATAAATTAAATCCTCTATTATCTTAAGATATGACCTAACCAGATTGTTTCCTGCTTGTCTTATTTCCTGACTTTCAAATTCTGATGCTTGCAAAATAACTATAAATGATAATCCTTTTCTCAATTCAATTGAAGAATAATGAAGATTTAGTATTTTTTCTAAATCATCAATAGAATTTCCATCAGAATTTATTGAAGATTTGATTGTTTCAATTAACTTTTCATTAACTTCTTTAATTAAATTTATAACTACATCATCCCTAGAATTAAAATGTCTATAAAGTGCAGCTTCAGTTATTCCAGCCTTTTTTGTAAGCTTACGAATAGTTAAATTATGAACACCACCCTCCGAAACTAATTCCTTTGCTATTTCAATAATTTGTTTTTGTCTATCTATATGTTTTAATCTTTTTTTAGTCATAAAATTAAATATGTTAGTTAACGTTCACTAACATATTTATCAGAAAATATAATAAAAATAAAGGTGATTGAAAATTATCTGAATTTTTTATTTGTTACTCTACAGGTAAATCTGGTTTCTCAAGATATTGA
The DNA here is from genome assembly GCA_002718415.1 of Chloroflexota bacterium. Lineage (GTDB taxonomy): Bacteria > Chloroflexota > Dehalococcoidia > Lucifugimonadales > Lucifugimonadaceae. The sequence goes on along the minus strand of PBEM01000006.1, from coordinate 204,441 downwards.
AATAACGAACTATTTGGATCAAGTATTAATGATGTTTCTGAATCCACTATTACCCTGTATGCTTCTAAAGATCGCCTGAAATTATAGAATTCGGGATTCGTATTAAGTGCTTCAGCTAAAATATTAATTGCTTCTTTTTCAGCATTTCCTCTAGTCTCCTCCGCTTCACCATTTGCAGTCTCTAGTATAATTTGTACCTGCTTATCTACATCTGCTCGTATTTCTGCATCTCTTTGAGCGCCTTCAGCACGTAATCCTTTTGCTATTCTTTCTCTTTCTGCTTCCATACGTGCAAAAACACTTTGAGAAATATCAGAAGGGAAATCTGCACGCTTGATCCTAACATCAACTATTTCAATTCCATATTTCTCTTTTAATGGAATATAATAATCTATCTCTGTATTTTGTAAAATTTCAGGACTAGGCGAAACTTCTAATTCTCTTATTTCTTCCTGTGTAGCCGCTCTTCCTCTAATAGATCTACCTTCTTCATTTTTTTCCGTAATAACAATAGTGACCATATCAGAAACAATTCCACCATATTCATTGATAGCTTCTGCTCTGGATACCTCTGACCTATTACTTCCTAAAGTTACTTGAAGCATAATATCTTCTCGTTTTTGAGAAATAACTTCTTCTTGTAAATCTAAAGCAACTTCACCTCTTAATTGGGCATTAACTATATCACCCACTCTTGCATCTGCCTGTAACTGATCCCTTAATGTTCGATAAAATTTTAAAGGATCTGTAATTCTGTATCTTGCATATGAATCAATTAATAAATTCCGTTTATCGGAAGTAAGCAAAGAAGCAACCTGAACGTCAACCCGTAATAATTTTTTATTAAATTTCGTAACAGATTCTATGAATGGAGTCTTCATTTGTAACCCAGGAGATGTATGACTTCTTTGATATGCTCCTAATCTAATTACAATAGCTGTTTCTGTTTCGTCAACTGTAAAAAATACTTGTGAAATCAATACAAAAATAGCAGCGACCACGATAATTATTGGAAATAAAAGTTTACCCATTTAATTTCCTCCAATCTCGTTGTTATTATCTAAAGGTAAAAATGGAAGAACACCAGAATCATCTAAAATAAATTTCTTAACTCCAGGTAAAATTTCTTCCATTGCTTCTAAATATAATCTATTCCTAGTCACCTCTGGAGAAGATTCATATCCTTCTAAAATAGCTTTAAAACCATCCGCCTCACCTCTAGCTTTAGCTATCCTACCATCCCTAAAACCCTGTGCAGCCTCAGTAATTTTTGCTGCTTCACCTACTGCTCTTGGTATACGATCTGCTTGATAAGCTTGAGCTTGATTAACAATTCTATCTCTATCTTCTCTAGCTTTAACTACATCTTCAAAAGCCGATTGAACCTCTTGAGGTGGGTTAACATTTTGTAGTAATAACTGCTGTATCTGTAAACCAGTAAGATATTCCATTGTCAATTGTTGCATTTTAACTAAAACTTCCGCCTGTACCTGTTCTTTTTCTGTCGTTAATACATCATCAATATTTCTAGAACCAACAACTTGCCTTAATGCTGTTTCAGTAATGTCTCTCAAAGTTTTTCCATCTGGAGAACCTGGCGTTATACCTCTCTCTATATCACCTGGGTCATCAACAGAAAACAAATAATCCTTTAAACTTGAAATACGATACTGAACCACTGCCTGTACATCCACTATATTTTCGTCTCCAGTTATCATGAGTGATTCTACAGGTATAGACTGGGCAATTGTAAATCCATCTGGACCTGATCTAAAACCTAACTCTAGCCTTCTAGTAGTAGTTACAGAAACTACGTCTCTTTTACCAACAGGGGAAGGATAATGCCAATGAAAACCTTCATTAACTGTTCCAATATATTTACCAAATACACGTTTTGCTGCTTGCTCATCGGGTCCAACTGTAAAAAAACCTGTAGCAGCCCAAAAAATCGCTAAAATAACTAATATAAAAAGAAAAAATATTGGTGAGCCTTTACCTAATCCAGGAATTTTGGGCATCGACCCCTTAAGTTTATCTAATACCTCATCGATATTAACTTGTTCTTCGTTATTTTGTTTAGGTGGTCGATACATGACGAAATCTAATAAATATTTTATATTATTCAATATCTATAGTAACTATAATATACTAAATTTTATAGTTAAAAATTAACTAAATATGGTCTTAATCTTCAATGATTTAATAATAACTTAAACTCTTCATAAGTTGAAATGTTTTTTATTTCATTAACTAATTCACCTATATTCAATCTCTTTTTTCTAAGATCTTGTAATTGTTGATAAATAGGACTAATAGATTGAGGAGAATCTGCGTATGATCCATAAAAAGCAAAATAAGCTTGATTAATTTTTCTAATATTGTACCCATTTTTATTTAAATCTAATCTTCGATCCTCCATATATTTTTCTGCTTCAATGATTTTACCTTCTAAAAGTAATTCTTCAGTTTTAATTCTTGTTTTTTGCATATGTTTATTGTAAGAAAATACAGGTTCTTTTTTTTCTTGATCATCATTTCCTTCAGAAGTTATATTATCTGTATTATTATCTTTATCAGTAATTTTTAGATACATCTCTAAGGCTAATTCTTTACCAAACATATTTGCCAATGTTTCATTAATAGTTAGCATTTGGCCATCTGAAAAATATGCACGTCCAAGAGGAAAAAAAATCAAGTAAGAATGTAACCATTCATGCGAAACAGTTTCCAGTAAATTTAACAAACTAACATTGGAAGGTACAATAGATGGATAAGTGGCCAATCCACCTGTTTGTAATACTACTGCAGATAAATTTTTGTTTTTAGTAATTGAATCTTCGATTAAAGACATCTCTTCAGTTAAAATTGAAGAATTTATCAACTCTTCATCCAATCTAAGAATTTTATCTCTAGGTGAAACTACTAATAATTTTGGTGGAGAATCTATCCTAAAATCTACAGGCGGCCAAACAAAAATATCTTTAATTGATAATTTTTGAATTCTTATCTGTTCTGTTAACAACGATTCAATATAGCCCTCTACTCTGTTGCGTATTAAATTTTTTTGTTTGATTAAATTTTCTAATTCTTTCTCATAATTATTTATTTCAATATTATTTTTGAAATCATTCGATCTAGCTACAGACAATTTAAATTCTGTTTCATTAATTTTTTTTGATATAGTCTCTAATTCATACACTAAACTCTTTGTATTTTTTATATAAGTTTCATTTCTTTTTCTGAATAAATTTCCACTAGTAATTTCATATACTAATTTAGATGGTATATGTTCTAATTCCCATAAAAAAATATTGAATCTATAACCGTTGGTTTCATTAAATTTACTATCTGATATATGCCCAGAAGCAATTACGATGGTTAATATAAATAATAAAAAGGTTATTAATAATTTATTATTTTTTACTATTTTGTGATTCCCAAATAGTTTCATATTTATCACCAAAAAGCATTTCCAGTAAATCTTCTTCTTGAATGAGTACTAATTCTTTGTATGCCTTAATTACATCATTAATTGCTGTTTGATTTTTTAATTTAACTATTTCATCAAGCAGATGTTTCCATAGGCCGGAAGATTTTAGTACCTGTACATAACCCACCCAAGGTACAACAACAATCTCTTTAGCTTTAGGAAAAGATGGTCTTAAATTTTTTATTGTTTCTATTCTTTCTGAAATAGAATTAGTCATAGGCATAATTTTAATCATAGGTCCCGTGTTAGATGTGGTGCGTAAATCCATGACTAACGATCTTCCTAATTTTGGAAAAAAAACCGTTATTACATCAGAATTCTTAATATATTTAAATACTTCATTTATTTCCTCTCCATATCCAACTTCCATAATTTACCTCCAATAAAGATTATTTTAAGCTTAAATCTTCTATAGAAGAAATAAAAGATTTAATTATTTGATTCCAATCACCTATTACGCCAAATCTTGCAACATTAAAAATATTGGCATCCTTATCATTATTAATAGCCACTATATTTTTTGACATTGAACAACCTGCTAAGTGTTGACTAGCTCCTGAAATTCCCACTGATATATATAAATCAGGTGTTACGGTTTTTCCTGTTAATCCTATTTGTAAGGAATGATCTATCCAGCCAGCATCACATGCAGCTCGAGAAGCACCTAAAGCTCCTCCTAATAAATTTGCTAACTTCTTAAGTTCTTCAAAAGCAATTTCATTTCCTAAACCTCTACCACCACTGACAATAATTTTAGCATCCTCAAGTTTAATTTCTTCTAAACTATCATTAGAATATTCTTCTATCATTTTAGCTGGATGCGGTTCATTAAATTGTATATCTATTTCTTCAATCGCTGCAATTTTATTATTACTAATATCATCTAAATTCTGTAATCCAGACCTAATTGAAAAAACAGGTGAAATATTTGTAGATACCTGATACTCAGCAATTGCCACTCCACCATATATAGGTCTTTCAATTAAAAATAAATCTTCTTTTAAAGAAATACCTGTACAATCGGAAAGATATTTCTTTTTGTTTCTAAATGCAACTCTAGGTGCTACCACTGAGCCATACTCTGATTTGGAAAATAATATTAGATTAAAATCTTTGGAGTTCAAAAATACAGACAATGCATAAGTATCTATATCATAAATTCCGCGGTCAATATCTAAAGAAGGAATTTTAAGTAAATATATAAAATCAACGGGTAAAATCTTAATATCATCTAAAGGAACATTATCTTGACTAGATGTACATAAAACTAAACTAGTCCGATCAGATAATTTGTCAGATATTTTTAATAGATCAAAAGAATTTTCACTCAGTTTTCCATCTTTAATCTCACCTACAACTAAAGTATTTATCATTTTAAATTAAACCTTCTTCTTTAAGTCGCATAGCTAAATTTCGTCCTAACTCAGATTCGTCATCTCCTTTTATATATTCTGTATCCAAATTTATCTTAGGAATAAATACTTTAGTTAAATTTATTTCTTTTTCAGAAGGTGGTTCAATTTCTAAATCATTAATAGTAATTATTTTCGGTTGCTTTTTTGTAGCAGTCATTATCCCTCGCAAATTTGGATATCTTGGCTCTCCAATTTCATTTGAAACTGTGACTACACAGGGTGATTTTGATTCAATAAATTGATATCCAGAAGGTATAACTCGTTTAATTCTTAAAATACTATCTATTATTTTAATATCACTAGCATAGGTAATAATAGGTAACCTAAGTCTTTCAGCAATACCAATTGGAACATGTCCATTATCAAAATCAGAAGCATGTCGTCCAGCCAAAATAATATCAAAATTTCCAATTTTATTTATAGCTTTCGATAATACCTCAACAGTAAATGATGAATCACAAGAAATCAGTGATTCATTTTCAATCAAAATTAAATTATCAGCGCCCATTGAAAGTGTTTTTTTTATGACTTCATTTACAAAATTAAATCCTGCCATAATAACAGTTATGTTCACTTCATGCCCTTCATCTCTAAGTCTTAATGCAGCTTCAGTGGCATTAAGATCAAATCCATTAATAATAGGAGCACTGTTATCCTCAATCTCCAAATTATTTGAATCAGCATTTATCTTAAATAAATGAGATGGGGTTTCACTATCTAGTACTTGTTTAGCTAAAACTGCTATTTCTATAGTCATGTGATTAATATTATAAGAGTATACCTAGAGATAAGATATGATTAATTTTTAATAATTCTAAAAGATATTATTTTAATTATATTATAAAACTAAATTTATAATTATTTTTAACAATCATTATGAAATATATTAACCAAGCACTTGAAATATCCGGTATAGAACCAAAAGCTTCTATTTTAGAAGGTTTTGATAAATATTCTGAAATGATTTTAAATTATTCAAAAAAATTTAATTTAACTGCCTTTAAAGATCAAAAGCAAATTACAGAAGAATTAATTATCAGATCATTAAGGATTACAAAAAAATTTGGAGGTAATGTAAATCCTGGTAATTGGTTCAATGAAAAAAAATTAATAGATATTGGAACCGGCGCAGGAATTCCTGGTATTCCACTTAAGATTATATTTCCTGAACTATCTATAACTTTATTAGATTCAAATAAAAAAAAATGTTACTTTTTGGAAGAAGTAATTAAGGACCTAGATCTAAAAAAAATTGATGTTATTAATGCTAGAGCTGAAGATCTGGCACATGATCATAAGCATAGAGAAAAATATGATATAGTTACAGCTAGAGCTTTAGCTCCTTTAACAACGTTATCCGAACTATGTGTCCCTTTTATTTCAATAGGAGGTACAGGTATATTTCCAAAAGGAGATAATGTACAAAAAGAAATAAATGATTCAAAAAAATTTATAGAATTTTTAGGGTGTGCCCCTCCATTATATAAAATTGTTGAATCTCCAGGATTTTCTCCAAAAGATATTATATTGTATATAATGAAAATAGAAAAAACTTCAAATAAATTCCCTAGAAAATCTGGTATACCTTCTAAAAGACCCTATAAACTTTAGATGTTTTTTTATGTTTAGAAATAATAATCGCCCAAAATTACTTAGACAAAAAAGTTTTTTTTCCAGAACTACAATCTTCGTTTCAATCGGAGGAATATTATTATTAATCTTTATTTTTAAAAATTTTCTTGATGTAAGATGGTATGAAGTTATAACAAATTTAAAATCAGTAAATTTACAACTTTTTTTTCTCGCATTTCTTTCTTATTACCTAAGTTTTATTGTGAGAGGATATAGGTGGAAGTTAATTTGTAAATCTGCAATCCCCAATAATGATAAAAATTTACCTAATATTTTATCTTTTTCCGGAATTATACTTATGGGCTGGTTTGCTAATTCTATTGCATTTATGCGTTTAGGTGATGCTTATAGAGGTTGGATATTATCAAAAGAAATTAATAAATCCAGTTTCTCTACATTAATAGGAACGGTTATTGCTGAAAGAGTACAAGATATTTTAGTAATAATATTCATATTATTATTTTCCATTTTCTTTATACAAAGATCTAATGAAATAGATCTCCCAAGCTGGATTTTTTTAGTTAGTGTTACACTCTTAATTATAGTAATTACCGGGATTTCATTTCTTAAGAAATCTGGATCTTATTTAGAAAAACTTCTACCACCAAAAATCAGAACCTTATATTCAAAAATATATAAATCAATTTTGAGTGGTTTTTCTATCCGAAATTTACCTACCCAATTTCTATTAGGTTGCATAGGATGGATTCTTGAAATACTTAGATTCTATTTTGTAGCTGAATCAATGAATATAGATATCTCCATATGGATTATAGTATTAACGACTTTAACTTCCTCTATTCTCACTACAATTCCTACTCCAGGGGGGTTTGGTTTTGTTGAGAGTGGAATGGCAGCCTTGCTTATTTTATTTGGGTTGCCTGATTTAGCCGCTGTTTCATTAGTTACTATAGATAGAATTATTTCATGGCTTAGTGTAATAGTTTTTGGAGGTTTATTATTTTCATTTTGGCACATAATTAAAAGACCTATATTTTTTTTTAAAAAATAATTTGGGGCTGTAGCTCAGCTGGGAGAGCGCTTCGCTGGCAGCGAAGAGGTCGGGGGTTCAATCCCCCCCAGCTCCACCAATATAATTAAATATTTAAAAATTTTTGGATTAGAATAATAAAAATATTAAAAAAAGGAAACTAATCTTGTTAAATCCTAAAAATTATCTTCCAAATCTAGAATTAGATTATAGAACTAATGAATTAATTGATACTGTTTCAATTTACAGAGACGAATGGGGTATTCCTCATATAGATGCAAAAAATCAAAATGATTTATTTTTTGCTCAAGGCTTTGTAACTGCTCAAGATCGATTATTCCAAATGGATTTGGATAGATTAAGATGTTTAGGAAGATCTTCAGAATATTTAGGAGAAAGAGCCCTAACAAATGATGAATTAAATTTGAAAAGAGACTTCATTTCCGTAGCTAAAGGAGATTTAGAAAAAGCATCAACAGATTCAAAAAATATGCTTAAAAATTTTACTAAAGGAATAAATTATTATATTACTAATTTAAATACTCTTCCTATTGAATACCATCTACTAAAAAAAGAACCTGAAGAATGGAACGATTTACATAGTATTTTAGTCTATAAAATTAGAAATTCAGCAGAAGGAACATTTAACACAAAATTATTCTATTCAAAATTGGCAAAAAGCATTGGAGGCATTAAGGCTGCAAAATTAACTACTGGTTATCTGCCTGGTGCGCTTTTAACTATTCCTCCTGGGAAAACTTATTCTGGATTAATAGAAAATGCTATAAATGAACTTACAGAAGCTGCAAAAAATTATTCAACTATTGGTGATATAGATGGGGAATCAAATGGATGGGCAATTTCTGGAAAAAAAACCTATTCAGGTTTCCCTTTAGTGGCAGGTGATTCACATAGAGCTTTAGATACTCCAAATGTTTACTATCAAATTCACCTTAAGTGTGAAGATTTTGAAAGTATAGGTTTTACTATACCTGGCTATCCAGGAATTTTACATTTTGCTCATAACCAAAAGGTTGCATGGGGAATGACACATGGTGGTGGTGACACTCAAGATTTATTTTTGGAAAAACTTAGAATTAAAGATAAAAAGATTCAATTTTATAATGATGGTAAATGGATAAATGCCAACCATTTTACGTCAAAAATTTCTCCTAGAAATGGTCAAGTTAAAAAAGTTAGAATTATTAAAACAAAAAATGGCAATATAATTTTTGGTTCTCCGGAAAAAAAATATGGAATTTCTTTATCTGATCCCGGTGGATCAGATAAAGGAACATACTGGATTAATTCTGCTTTCAATGCAATGAAATCAGAATCTGCAGATGATTTGGAATCTGCATTTAATGCTTGGACTGATAGAACTAATAATTATCCATATGCTGATATTAAAAAAAATTTTGGATATAAATTTGCTGGATCTGTTCCGGTCAGAAATTCACAACACCAATGGGGAATTGTAAAAGGATGGGAAAAAAAGTATTTTGTAAAAGGTGAAATACCAAGAGATAAATTACCTTCAATTAGAAATCCAAAAAATAAATGGGTTGTTACTTGTAACCAAAGAGTTGTTGACCATGATTATCCATTCTTTATATCAAATACCTTTGCTCCAGAATTTAGAGCAAAGGTATTAATAAATTATATAAATAAATATCCAAAAAAATTAAATATAAATAATATGCTTGAAATGCATAATGAAAAATATTCAATCCCAGCAGAAAAAATTATATCTTATGGAAAAAGTATCAATATAAAAAACTGTGATTTATCTAATCTTGAATTAAAAGCTCTCGATGAATTATTTAATTGGAATTTTATTATGGATATTAATAGTCCTGCTGCATCTATTTATTCTGTATGCAAAGAAGAAATAGTTAGATATTTAGTTAAAATAAATTATGGTGATTTAGCTAATAATATAATTAATAACAATGACCCTTCTGGTGTTTTTCATGTAAGAAGATTTTTGATTCCGCTTATTAATGAACAGATAGGTTTGCAAAAAAGTTTTTTATTACAAAATAAAATAAAATGGGATAAGGTATTCATTTCTTCATTTAAATATGCAGTTAAATTCCTAAATGATCGATTCGACAACAATATAGATAACTGGAAATGGGGTTTTTTACATAGAACAAATCACAAACATCCGTTAAGTGAACAATTTAAAAAATATTCTGAAATTTTAGATCCGCCTAAAACATCAGCAGGAGGTGATGGCGATACCCCTTTCGCAGGAAGTTATAATAAAAACTTTCAAATCATAGCCGCATCGGTGAATAGATATGCACATGATCCATATAATTGGGAAAATAGTAGATGGATTGTTCCATTAGGTTCTTCGGGTAACCCAGGATCAAAAAATTATCATAACCAACTGGAACTTTGGGCAAAAGGTAAAACAATTCCACAGCTATGGAATTGGGATATAATTAGGAATAAATGTTCAATACAAAAATTAATTCCTATCAAGTAAATTTCAAATGTCTAAAATTAAGAAAAAAATTTTAATTACAGGTGGTGCAGGATTAATAGGTTCTATATTAATCAAAGGGTTGGATCATAAATATGATTTTTCATCCTTAGATCTAAATCCTGTTGAAAATATAAATTCACATATAGCTAATTTATCTAATTTAGAAAAAATTCAACCAGCTTTTGAAAATATAGATACAGTGATACATTTAGCAGCAGACCGATCATCTGATGCTCCATGGGAATCCGTACTTACAAATAATTTAATTGGTACATATAACGTTTTTGAGGCTGCAAAAAGATCTAATTGTCAGAGAGTAATTTTTGCATCATCTAATCATGCAACAGGTGGATTTTATACCTCTCCACCATGGAAATTTATTGCTGAAGGTAATTATTATAAGTTGAAAGAAAATCAATATGATCTAATAGATGAAAACTATAGAATAAGACCAGATGGATATTATGGTGTAGCAAAAGCTTATGGAGAATCAATAGGTAGTTATTATTCAGATTATTACCAATTATCATGCCTAAATTTACGTATAGGTTGGGTTATATCAAATGACGATCCCACATTTTCTCCTTTCGCGCTTTCATTATGGTTGAGTCATAGTGATACAGTTCAAATATTCGATCTCTGTATAAAAGCTAGTAACAATATTAAATATGACACTTTTTATGCTACATCTGATAATACTTGGAAAATCTTCAATATAGAAAAAGCAAAGCAAAAATTAGGTTATAAACCTTCAAATGGAGCGGGCTCCAGCTTTAAACTAAGTAACCCCCCATTAAGAGATCAATAATAAAAATATATGGAAATTAAATCTGACTCAATAATAATTAGTAATGATTATAGTTCAGTTGAAATTGTTCCTAAATTAGGTGCCCATTTAGTATCGTTCAAAATTTTTTATAAAAATATAGAATACGAATTATTAGTCCAAAACAAATATAATTCTTTTCTTCAAGAATCTGGTTCATTTATAATGGCTCCGTGGGTAAATAGAATTTTAAATGGTGAATTAAACGTTATGGACAAAATATACTATTTACCAATAAATTCTTCAAATTATGCCATACATGGACTAGTTAAAAATCAAACTTGGAATGTAAAAAATTTAACTAAAAATAGGATCTTATTAGAAACAAATTTATCTAAACCTTGGCCATTCTCAGGAAAAATTAAATACTTATGTTCATTAAAGGAATTAGCTCTTGTGCAAACTATCACTATAGAGACAGAAGATAAGGTAGAATTTCCAGTTGCAATTGGTTGGCATCCTTGGTTTAAAAGAAGTTTAAATCAGCAATCAGGATTAGTAAAAGTCGATGCTTTAGGAGAATGGGAATCAAATTCAAACATGCAACCCTCAGGTAAAATAATTAATTCAAATTTATGTAAAAAAATACGCTCCGGTATAAGACTTGAACCCTTTGAAAGTGATTCATGCTTCTTACTAAAAGAAAACGGTTCAGGTTATATATCCTGGCCAGAATTGACATTAGGAATAAGTGGAGATCCAACTATAACTAATATGATGGTTTATACAACTGATAAAGCAATCTGTTTAGAACCACAAACTTCCACTGTTAACGCTTTTCAACTTCATAACAACGGGGTTGAAAAAACAGGTACATGTTATATTTCTAAAAATAATCCTTTCTCTTCAACTACATCTTGGGCTTGGAAATTTCATGAATAAAATAGGGATAAAAATAAATTCATTAAATTTTAATTACGGAAAAAAAAACATATTGAATGATATCAATTTAGATATTAATCAAGGATCTATACAAGGAATTATAGGTCCAAATGGCGCTGGAAAATCTACATTACTAAATATTTTAGTTGGAAGATTAAAACCTACTCAAGGTGATATAAAAATTTTAGGTAATGATTTAAATATTAATATTGTAAAAAATATAGGCTATATGCCTCAAAAAAATGCTATCTATGCAAACTTGAATATTTATGAAAATGTTGATTTTTTTGCTAGGATGCATGGCTTATCAGATAAAAAAAAACGAAACGAAATCGTTTCACAAGTTATTGAAACTGTAAAACTATCTGAATATAAAAATCAAGTTGTATATAAATTAAGTGGAGGGATGAAACAGCGAGTAAGCCTTGCAATATCATTAGTACATGAACCAAAAATACTTATATTAGATGAACCTACTGTTGGTTTAGATCCAGAATTAAGACACGACTTTTGGAATAATTTTATAAATTTATCTTCAAAAGGAATAACTATTTTACTCACTACTCATACTATGGATGATGCGATACATTGCAACAAATTAGCATATATGAAATCCGGAAAAATAATTGTAAACAAGTCTCCAGAAAAATTTTTAGACAAAAATAAAGACATCTACTCTTTGGAACAAGCTTTCTTGAAATTATCTAAATAAAAAAATGAGTCTTTTTGATCGAATAATTGGAATAACATCAATAATTGTTAAGCAATTATTGAGAGACCATAGATCTATTGCTCTAATATTTATAGCGCCGATGATAGTAATGTCACTAATTGGATTCAGTTTTCAAGATCAACCGGAAACTCTAAATCGAACTGCGCCAGCTATAATTGCAACTATGTCATTAGTATTCGTTTTTATGCTGACTGGAGTTTCATTCCTAAGAGAACGTTTAGAGGGTACTTTAGATAGATTATTAGTAACGGATACTACCAAAATTGAACTAGTTTTTGGTTATTTATTTGGATTTTTATTATTTGCATTAATTCAATCAACTATCATTCTTTTTTTTACTGTTTATGTCGTTAGTATAGATTATTCAGGAAGAATTATTGATGCATATATAATATTAATCATTCTTACTATTACTTCAGTTTCTTTAGGTATATTTATTTCAACATTTGCTAAAAATGAATTTCAAATTATTCAATTCATACCTGTCTTAATTTCTCCACAAATATTTTTATCTGGAATTTTCATTTCAGTTGAACAATTACCTTGGTACTTTAAACCTTTAAGTGCCATAGCACCTTTAACTTACGCCAATAGAGCATTACGAAATATTATGTCAGGATATAAAATTGAAGAAGTTATTATAGAAATAGGTGTTCTATTACTATTCGCTTTTATTTTACTTATACTAGCCATAATGAGCATAAAAAGAAATTAATTATGATAAATAAAACATTAAATAATTTAATTGATCCACTTTATGATAAAAACATTGCAATCATTTCAAATTTTTCTCAAATTAATTATAAAAATCTAAATGATTCCATTGAAAAAGGATCAGAACTTCTAAGCTTTTTGAAAATGAATTCAGGTGATACTGTTTCTATAGCATTAGACAACAATATAGAATTTATTATTTCCTTTTTATCCATTACAAATGCAACCGGTATTGCTGCACCATTAAATCCTGCTTACACAAAAGAGGAATTTAAATTTTTCATGGAAGATTCAAAATCAAAAATACTGATTACTTCCGAAGATAAAACAGAGGCGATTAATGCTGCTAATGAATTGAATATATTAATTATTTTTGCTTCTTTTGAAGAAAATAAATTTTCATTATCTATGGATAATGTAACTCTAACAAAAATCAGGAATTATGAAACACCATCAGAAAAAAATATAGCTTTATTTTTACATACCTCAGGTACGACAAGTAGACCTAAAGGAGTACCTTTAACTCATAGAAATTTAATTCAATCCTTAGAAAATATTTCTAAACATTATTCTTTAACATCTAATGATAAATCTCTTATAGTAATGCCTTTGTTTCATGTACACGGACTAATAGGAGCTGCTCTATCTACTTTGTATACTGGAGGAACAATAATAATCCAAAAAAAATTCTCAGCAAGCACTTTTTGGTCAGAAGCATTGAATAATAATGCTACTTGGTATTCTGCGGTTCCTACAATTCATCAAATTCTTTTATCGAGAGCAGATAAGGATAATGCTCCGCACAGTTTATTTAGATTTATAAGATCTTGTTCAGCTGCACTTGCGCCAGTGGTTTTTGATTCTTTAGAAAAAAGATTTGGAGCTCCAGTTTTAGAAGCATATGGTATGACTGAAGCAGCACATCAAATGTCATCAAATCCTCTTCCTCCAAAAATTAGAAAGTCCGGTACTGTTGGATTAGCAACAGGTGTTGAAATAGAAATAATGAACACAGAAGGGAAAAATGAGATATTAAAACATGGTCAAATTGGAGAAATTGTTATTAAAGGAGAAAATGTAACCTTAGGATACAACAATAAATCAGCAAATACTGAATCTTTTGTAAATGGTTGGTTCAAGACAGGAGATCAAGGAATAATAGATAAGGATAATTATCTATCTTTAACTGGAAGAATTAAAGAATTAATAAATAGAGGTGGAGAAAAAATTTCTCCTTTAGAAGTTGATGCAATATTACTAAAACATCCTGATGTTTTGGAAGCTGTATCATTTGGAGTACCAGATGAAAAATATGGAGAATCTGTACAAGCTGCAGTAGTAATTAATGGAAATACAAATGAAGATTCAATAAAGAAACACTGTCTAGAAAGTCTTGCAGACTTTAAAGTTCCAGATATTATACATATTTCAAAATCTCTTCCTAGAACAGCTACAGGAAAACTACAAAGAAGAATAATAGCAAAAAAATTTGGGAATACATAAAAATTTAATCGGAGTTTAATTTGATTTTAGGAGTAGCAGGATTAGTAAAGGGTGATTGGGATAACATTAATGTTTCAGTGGTAAAGAAAGTTAAAAGTTTAGGTTTTAAAACTTTACAAATAAGAGTTTCAAATACTGAAAGCATTAATGATAAAAGCATAAATAGAATCAAGTCACTTTATAATGAATTTGGACTAATTATGCCTCAAACAGTGGGTGACTATGGTGGTGGCTTGATTAGTAAAAATGAAATAACAAGAAAAAAAGCCATAAAATTTGTAGGGAAAATGATAGCTTTCACTTCTAAAATTAATGGTCAAAATACATATTTAAGACCAGGTAGTTTAAATAAAAATGCTTGGCACCCTCACCCTGAAAATTATTCAAAAGAAACATTTGATCGATTAGTTGACAGTACAAAAAAAATAATGAATATAGCTGAAAATGAAGGTGTCTTAGTAGCAGTTGAAGGAGGTGTATCATGTCCTCTATCTTCTCCTAAAAAAGTCAAGGATTTTATTGATGTAGTAGGTTCAAAAAATTTAGGATTAAATATGGATCCTGTTAATTTCATTGGTAATCTAAACATAGCATACAATAATAAAAAGCTAATCGAAGAATTTTATAGGATTCTTCCGAATAAAATTTTCGGATGCCATGCAAAAGATTTCACTATTATAGAAAATTTGTTACCTCATTTTGAAGAATCAATTATTGATGCACCTAACAGTCTACTTGATAATGAATCACTTCTAATGGGTTTATTAAAGACAAATCCAAAAGCACATATTCTAATTGAACACCTTCCAGATGATAAAATACCATTAGCACTTGAAGGAATAAACAGAGTAGCTAACAGAATTGGTTTAAAATGGGACTAAGGCCATAATTATGAAAGGATAAAGACTTAATATAGTGGTTGATCTAAAAGGTAAAAAAATTATTGTAACAGGAGGGGCGACAGGTATAGGAAAATCTGTAGCTTTGAAAGTGTCAAATTGTGGAGCTAGCATAGCTGTTTTTGATATAAATTCCCAAAATGGAGCAACAACTGTAAATCAAATTAACCGAATAGGTGGAAATGCAAGGTATTGGCATGTCGATGTAAGTGATGAAGTTGCTGTATCTGGGGGGGTAGAAGCAGCAAATAATTGGCTTGGTGGAATAGATATACTAATTCATATGGCAGGTATTTTAGAAGGTGCAGGTGTTGAAATAGATAATTTTCCGGAAAATGTTTGGGACTCAATTTTAGATGTTAACTTACGTGGAACTTATTTAATTTGTAAATACGTCTCACCTATTATGAAAAAAAAATCTAAGGGAATCATCATTTTGGCTTCATCACCTGCCGGCGTACAAGGTAAAAGCTCATCTTTAGCATATGGAGCATCCAAGGGGGGTGTTCACGGTTTTACTATAACTCTTCAAGATAACTTAAAAAAATTTGGTATCAGAGTTAATGATATAGCCCCTGGCTCAGTCAGAACTCCTTTGAAAATTAAAAATGTAAAGGTAATGGACAAAAAAAATATAAATTCCATTCCTTTGGAAAATCAAATCAATGAATTGATTTCTCCCGATGATGTAGCCAATATTATAGCTTTTATGGCTTCTGAAGATGCTAAAGAATTAAAAGGAACAGTATTTACAAATTAAAATGAACAATAAAAAATTTCGTGGTATTTTTGGAATACCAGTTACACCATTCAATAACGATGAATCTATAGACTATAATTCTTTAGAAAAAGTAATAAATTTTACTGTTGAAAATGGTTGCAATGGAATAGTTATACCTGTAATGGCAAGTGAATACCAAACCCTTACAGATGAAGAAAGAAAAAAGATTATTGAAAAAACAACCAAAATCGTAAATGGTAAAATTCCTGTCGTAGCAGGCATAACAGGAATGTCAAATATACATTCTTTAGAACTTGGTTTATTTGCTGAAAGTATTGGAGTAGACAGTGTAATTGCTATGGCACCATTCAGCTCACCAACAAATTTTAATGAAATTTTTTCTTTTTTTGAACTACTATCAAATAATCTAACAGTACCAATATTTATTCAAAATCATTCAATAGGTGCTGTGATGAATTCAGAACAACTTTATAAAATATGCGAAAATTTAGACCGCGTAAATTATGTTAAAGAAGAATCTAGGTTTCCTGGACAGATATCTTCTTCTTTATTGCAATTAGATAAAAATATTAATTGTTATGGAATTATGAGTGGGTATAGTGGAAGATTTTTAATAGATGACTTCAAAAGAGGAATATCTGGATGTATGCCAGGTTCTCACTATGGAGATATTCACTCAAATATATGGAATCTTCTTGAAAATGACAAAGAAGATGAAGCCAGAGAAATTTATGATAAATTATTACCATTAATAAATATTGAAAATTTATACGGTATACCAGTATTTAAAGAAATTCTGTATAAAAGAGGAATTATAAGTAACACATTAGTTAGATCTCCAGGAAAAACTTACTTAGATAAATACGACCTGAAAGAAATAAATTTCTTATTTAACTCTATAAAAGACCTTTTTACATGGGAAAATTAAATTATTTTTTAATTATATTCCGTCATCCTTATTGACATAGTGAATTATCAAATTAAAATTATATACGGTCTCAATTTTTTAGGGAGCAGAAAGCATCCGAAATTGATACTGACGGGGATTCATATTTCTAGTCGTGTCCGCGAATTTAGAAATGCCGTATAACTCATAATATTTACAATATATTAGAAAAAAGGAGTCTCGTAGAGTGGCACTTAAGTTAAAACCTCTTGGTGACAGAGTGGTGATCGAACCTAGTGAGGATCAGTCATCAACAAGTCCTGGAGGAATAATAATACCTGATACTGCTAAGGAAAAACCTCAACAAGGTAATGTAGTTGCAGTTGGTCCTGGAAGGACTACCGATGACGGAAATGTCGTAGACATGCCCGTTAAAAATGGAGATACAGTAATCTATTCAAAATATGCTGGAACAGAGTATAACGAAAATGGTACTGAATATCTCATCGTTCGAGAAAGCGATATCCTCGCTATAGTTGGATAACTAAATAACTCTGGAATATTTAGAATAATTGGAGAAATAAAATGCCAGCAAAAGATATGAAATTTGGAGAAGATGCAAGATCACACCTAAAAGAAGGTGTTGACGCATTAGCAAATACAGTCAAGGCTACATTGGGTCCTAAAGGCCGAAACGTGATTGTAGATAAAAAATTTGGACCTCCTCAGGTTAATTCTGATGGTGTAACTATAGCAAAAGAAATCGATCTTGAAGATTCTTTCGCTAATATGGGTGCACAATTACTAAAAGAAGCCTCAAAGAAAACCAATGATGATGCCGGAGACGGTACTACAACATCTACTGTGCTTGCACAAGCAATCATCGCTGAAGGTTTCAAAAATGTTGCTGCAGGAGCAGATCCTATGGCACTTAAAAGAGGAATGGAAAAAGCAATGGATACAGTAAGGAAATCCATTTCAAGCCAATCTACTCCTGTGCAAGATAAAGCTCAAATATCCAATGTCGCTGTACTTTCATCTCATGATGAAGAAATGGGTACACTAATAGCTGATGTTATGGATAAAGTTGGAAAGGATGGAGTAATAACTGTAGATGAATCTAAGTCTCTAAGTTATGAGACCGATTTTGTAGAAGGAATGAATATAGATAGAGGATTTCTTTCTCCTTATTTTGTTACTAATGCTGAAAGACAAGAAGCTGTTTTAGATAATCCTTATATTTTGATTACAGGTCAAAAGATTTCTGCAGTTTCAGATCTTTTACCAATTTTGGAAAAAGTTTTACAAACTAAAAAGAACATTCTTGTAATTGCAGAAGATATCGAAGGAGAAGCACTTGCAACTTTAGTCGTAAATCGATTAAGAGGAACACTAAATTGCTGTGCAGTAAAAGCTCCAGGATTTGGAGATAGGAGAAAAGCTATGCTTGAAGATATAGCTATTCTTACTGGTGGTACTGTTATTTCAGAAGAAGTAGGAAGAAAATTAGATTCAATCACTCTTGATGATTTAGGGACATGTAGTCAAGTATTTGTAAAAAAAGACGACACTACTTTTGTTGGTGGATCTGGTTCTGCAGATGCTATCCAAGGTAGGTTAAGTGAAATATCTGTACAAATTGAAGAAACTACATCTGATTATGACAGAGAAAAACTTCAAGAAAGACAAGCAAAGTTATCTGGTGGAGTAGCAATTTTACGTGTTGGAGCAGCTACTGAAATTGAAATGAAAGAAAAGAAACAGAGAATGGAAGATGCTCTCGAAGCAACTAGAGCAGCTGTTGAAGAAGGTATTGTCCCTGGTGGTGGTACAGTTCTAATAAAAACATCTGATGCTCTAAAAAAACTAACATTAGATGTTTCTGATGAACAAACTGGAGTTGAAATTCTCAGAAAATCATTACTTGAACCTATCAAAGTTATTGCTGCTAATTCTGGTTTTGAAGGCGCTGTTATACTTGAAAAAGTTTCTTCAAGTAAAGCTAAAAATTTTGGTTTTGATGCGTATCAAGAAGCTTATGGCGATATGACTGAGATGGGTATAGTAGACCCAGCAAAAGTTACACGAGCTGCTATCGAAAATGCAGTTTCAGTATCAGGTATGATACTAACTACTGAAGCTTTGATTACTGAGCAGCCAGAACCTCCAGCTCCTCCTATGCCAGGCGGCGGAATGCCTCCAGGTGGTGGAATGGACTTCTAATAAATTAAGTACATAAAAAAAGGGTTGTTAATTTTTACAACCCTTTTTTTATTCTGTGGATGAATTTTTTGTAGAAGATAAATTATCATAAAGTTTTATCATTCCATCCATCCATTTACTTTGTACTTCGGGATTCCAATTAGGATCAAATTCTGGATATTTATCTAAAATTCTTTCTACTATTACTAAATGTATTTCTGATGTATCACTTTTAATTGTAGGATTTTCAATTTGTTTAGGAATAGAAGATTTGTTTTTTAAATTACTAGACCTTGAATTTCCATGTGTTCTAGCAACAATATACTGAGATAACTCTATACCTGCATCTTTTGCAGCCTTAATAAAAAAAGCTTCACATTTAGTCAAAACACCTTCTTTCGCACCAAACATCCTAAAAGCCTCTCTAAACTGATTCTTTGTTGCTTTAGATAAATCTAATTGAAAAATTGGAAGATAAAAATTTTGAAGAATTTCTCTTAATAAATCTTTTCGCTCTTTTCCTTGCGCATAAACTAATTTTTCTAAATCATCTGAAGGTGTACCCTGATCATCAATTAAATTAAGAGCTTTTAATGATGTCATAAGTTGCATTCCAGAACTTCCTGAAAACCTACTTACCCAAACACTTCTATCTATCCTATCTGGAATTCCTTCTTTTAAAAATTCCAAAAAAGTTCGGAATGTCCTATATGGAACATACGGAGGAGTTTTATCATACATGTTTTATACAGCTGTTTATACTTATTTTATGTGAATATTCATCATTAGATAATTATATGATACAAGCAAAATTCCAAAAATAATAATTTTTTAGAATGTGTTTCCCTTAATAAAGGACAGTTTTGGAATTTACTTTTTAGAATAGCGATAATAAATGTAAAATTTGGAATTTAACATTATTAGAGGAGGTAATCGTGAAAATATCTATTAGTGAAATCGTGTCCCATGTGGGAAGGCCGCCAAGTATAAAAACACAAAAAAAGAATTATTCTCGACCTGTAAGATCAAAAAGAGATCCTATTGTTTTAAAAACTTCTAGAGGTTATAAGCTTCTATCTGGAGAAAATATCATCAATGAAGCAAAATTTAAAGGAATTAAAGAAATAGAATGCACAGTTAAAGATTCTATTACAGATCAAGAAAGATGGGAGATATCATTAGCTGAACAATATTTTTCTGCCCTTATCCCTCCGATGGAGCTAGGTAAATCATTTTCTAGATATAGAGAAGCAAATAAAATTACTCAGCAAGAATTAGCTAGAAGAACTGGTATAACACCAGGAACCATACATCATTATGAAAGTTTAATAAAAACTTTGGATCCAAATTTAGCTGAAAAACTTGACGCAGGTATTCTCACATTTAAGGAAGCTCGTTCAATTGCTGATATAGAAAACCATTCTCGTCAAAGAGAAATAGCACAACCATTTATCGATGGAACTTTATCGAGTGTACATGTTGAAAGAGTTGTGGGAATAGCGAAATCAGAAAGACATATGACTATTCAAGATATAATTGAAGAGGTAATCTCAGGAAAAAGAAAAATTGTTGAAAATAATGAATCTGTTTTTACAATTCCTCCCCCTAATCAAAATATTGTACCTAATACTAATTTATTAGAAACTTCGATTCTAAAGATAGCTGGTGAATTAGATGCAATTCAACTTCAAGATATTCCAGAATATCGAAGACTTAAATTGATTTCTAGCTTAAGAATTTTAGACTCAAGACTAAAGTCAACTTTACATTATCTAAATAAGAAAACTGAAAAAACCATGAAGATATAAAAAATTAGTGACTTTCAATAATTTAAATACAGCAAGTATAGTGCGGACACACATTCCTTGCAAACCTGATGAAAACCTATGGGTTCTGGGTGTTTCTGTAAAAAATAATTGAGAACCTTTACGCCTTCTTCTTATGACCCCCGTCAGAAGAAGGCGTAATAAAAAATATAATTATATAATCACATTTTTTTTCTCATTGGTAAAATAATAGACAAAAAAGTAGCTATCACAGCTATAGATGCACAATATATTACTACCCCTTCAAATAAATTCCTTTCATATATAGCTCCAGCAATAATAGGAGACAATGAGCCTATTACGGCTAGACCAGAAAACATTAATGCCGTACCTGTCCCCTCAATGCCATTTGGAACTTGATCCATTGCCGCAGCTGTAATAGTCGGCATAACTGAAAAGAAAAATATTCCTAATAAAGCTACTAATATAGTCATTATTATGCCTGAATCAAAAAAATAAAACATAACAATCAATATGGACATCATACCCATGGAAAAAGATATGATAGGCTTTCTTCCTATTCTATCTGATAATATACCCATTATTGGAGTTGAAATTATTCCAGCAAAAGTTATCAAAGCCACATGAAATCCAACAATAAAATTTGAATAATCTAATACTTCTTTCATATGTAGAACTAAAAATAATTGAAATGCTGTATGAATTGCCCCTCTACATGCACCTAAAAATATCATTCCTAAAATTTGAGGATTTTTAATTATCTTTTTAAAACCAAAAATATATTCATTATATGAAGGATTCTTTTTTACTTCAGCTCCAGCTGTTTTAAAAAAAAACAAAACTAAAAAACCAGTCATAACCATAGGTATAGAAAGTGAAATTGAAATAAATTTCCAATCCCATCCACCAAAATACCAACCTAAAAAAGTACCCCCTAATAAAAATCCGATAATGATAGGGCTCAAAGTATTTCCAATTTGTGCTCCTGATAAATGCATTGCCAAAGCATATCCTTTTCTATCAGGATATCTAGCTGCAAGAGTTCCAAAAGCTGGAGCATGCCATAAACTTGTTCCAAAACCTAACATAGCAGCTGCACTAATTGTCATCCAATACCACGAAGAAAGACCTAACATTAAATATCCAGCACCAACAATTACCATTGAAGTAAATAAAATCCAAGCTATTTTCTTTCTATAAATATCAGATAAAAATCCTGAAGGAATATTTGCTATCCCAGATGTAATAGATTGAGCTGTAAATATTCCACCTAAAGCTATTTCTGTTAAACCAAGAGAATTTTTTAGATGTGGGGAAATTAATAATAATGCCCCTTGACCAAAATGTTTTACTCCATGACCAAGCGATAATCCATACATTAAACCATTTATTTTTAAATGCTTTTTTGTTTTCCTTTCTATTGTCAAGAAACACCTAATTTTTTTTCAACTGTAGATAATGATTCATCAATTATTGTAGTTATTTTTTCTATTTCATCTGCACTAACTATTAACGGAGGAGATATAGGTAAAATAAAAGCTGGAACTCTTATCCACAGTCCTCTATTTTTTAATTCTTCAGTAAGCATACTATTTACACCTATATTTGAAGAAAAATGTTCTTTAGTTTTTTTATTAGAAACAATTTCTAATCCTTGAATTAAACCCACGCCTCTAGCGTCACCAATAATTGGATGATCTCTTTTAATTTTTATCAAATTTTCCTTTAGTTGCTCTCCTCTAATTCGAGAATTTTCTACAAGATTTTCATTCTCCATAATTTCTAAATTTTTTAGTGCTGCAGCTGCACCACCTGGATGAGATGAGAATGTGAATGCGTGAATCCAAGTTTTGTCCGCTTCTCCAGAAAAAACCTGTGCCACTCTTTTTGAGGCAATTGTTCCTCCAACAGGAAAATATCCAGAAGTAATACCTTTTGCAAAACTCATAATATCTGGTACTGTATCAACGAATTCAGAACCAAACCATTTTCCAAGCCGACCAAAGCCTGTAATTACTTCATCAAAAATTAATAATACTCCATACTTTTCACATATTTCTTTGACTCTTGGCCAATAATTAGGAGGAGGCACAACACCACCTAATGGTTGAGATACCGGTTCTCCGATAACAGCGCTAATTGATTCTGGGCCTTCAAATAATATTGCATCTTCAATGGCTTTAGCATTTAATTCTCCACATTCTTCTTCAGAAGATGAATTGAATTCACATCTATAAATATTAGGTTGAGGAACTGTCACTACATGCGATGGTTTCGGTTGATAATCTTCCCTAGGAAATCCAGGATGCCCACCCAGCCAAACCGTATGATAAGTTGCTCCATGATAGCTTCCTTTTCTTGATATAACTTTATATCTGCCTTTATCTCCCATTCTCATATGAAAAGCTTGAGCTAATTTTAAACTAGACTCATTAGCTAAACTTCCACCTTGTGAAAAAAAAGTTTTATTTAAATCCCCAGGAGTGATTTTAGATAATTTTTCAGCTAATCTTACCGTCACTGGAGTAACACCTGCATACACATCCATTGAAACTTTTGAAATTTGATCATAAATCGCTTTAGCAATTTGTTCTCTGCCATGACCAACATTTCTAAAATACATACCACTTATTCCATCTATGTATTTATTTCCTTCTAAATCTTTTATATATATTCCATCTCCTGATTCAATTAATATAGGTCCACCTTCTTCTGCCATTTGGACTGTATTGAACATTTGGATAAATAAATGATCTAAAGCTTTTTGTCTTAATATTTCATTTGATGTCATAAAAATTTCCTCTGTAAATACAAGATGTTTAAGCAATTTTATCTTACTATATGAATACTATGTCCTTACATAACTTTAAATTTATAATACAAATTAATTATTTAAGAAAATCATCAAATGCTCAAGAGTTTAAATAAATTTAATACTCCGCTAAGAGGTGCTTTAATTGGATCCATATTTGGTTTGATTTTTTCTGTTGGTTATATAGCATCCTCAATATGGCTGTGTTCTGGACTCTTATCTTGTCCTGGACATTGGTTCCCTTTCTTTTTTATCGGAATTTTCATTTTTATAAGTACAGTTATATTTACAATGTTGATTTCTATAATTTTAAAAAAAATGTATCACTTTTTTGATGTTTCAGGTACTAAGAATTAAAAGCAAAAAGTATACTTTTTATTGTAAATTTTAAAACATCAAATTGTAATGAGGCTAAATATGAATAAAATTTATGATCTAGTAGTAATTGGCGCTGGTCCAGGAGGATATCATGCAGCAATTAGAGCTGCTCAGTTAGGTCTATCTGTAGCTTGTATTGAAAAAGATGACGGCAGCGGAAACGGAGGTATTGGAGGCGTGTGTTTGAATTGGGGTTGCATCCCTTCCAAATCGTTACTTAAGAATGCTGAAATTGTTAATAATATAAAAAATGCTAATGAATGGGGTATAGAAATTAGTTCTTGGAATGCCGATATATCTAAAGCAGTAGAAAGATCTAGGAAGGTTTCAAAAACATTAACTCAAGGTATTTCTTATTTATTTAAAAAAAATAAAATTGATCTTGTCACAGGTGAAGGTAAATTAAGATCATCCACTGAAATAATCGTAGATAACAAAGAAACAATAACTGCTAAAAATATAGTTCTTGCCACTGGAGCATCACCACAAAGCTTGCCTGGATTTGAAATTGATGGTGTTTCTGTACTATCTGCAAGACATGCATTAGAACTAAAAGAAAAACCTGAAAAAATAGCAATTATAGGAGCATCTGCAATTGGATGTGAATTTGCATACTATTTTAATTCTTATGGTAGTGAAGTAATGTTATTTGAACTAATGAATCATTTAGTTCCAAAAGAAGATGAAGATATATCAATTGAACTAGAAAAACAATTTAATACACAAGGTATTAATTTTTCGACTAATACTACTATTACAAAATTAGAAAAAAACAACGGAAAAATTAATTTAAAATATAAAAATGAATCTGAAGAAAAAGAATACTCTTGTGATAAAGTTCTTTTAGGAGTGGGAGTTAAGCCAAATAGTGATAATTTAGGATTAAGAGAAGTTGGTGTAATATTAGATAATTCTAATTTTATTACTATTGATAAAAATATGAAAACTAACATTCCTGGAGTTTATGCAGTTGGAGATGTAACCGGTAAATTACCTCTTGCTCATGTAGCTTTTGATCAAGGCATAGTTGCAGCAGAAACAATTGCAAATCATGAAACAAATCCTATCGAGGATTACTCTAGCATGCCAAGATGCACATATTGTCAACCTCAAATAGCATCAATTGGAATTACAGAAAAAGAAGCAAAAGAAAAAAATATAAACTATAAAATTGGTAAGGTTCCTTTTCAAGTTGCAGGAAAATCTGTAGCCATTGGGGAGCCATTGGGATTTGCAAAAATAATTATAGATGATGATAACGGAGAAATAATTGGAGCCCATATAATCGGACCTGAGGCAACTGAACTTATTGCTGAAATAGGAATGGTTAAATTTTTAGAAGGTACAAACTTTGAATTAAATAAAATGACTCACGCGCATCCAACACTTTCAGAAGCA
Source organism: Chloroflexota bacterium (assembly GCA_002718415.1). Taxonomy (GTDB): domain Bacteria; phylum Chloroflexota; class Dehalococcoidia; order Lucifugimonadales; family Lucifugimonadaceae. Next base: position 178,654 of record PBEM01000006.1, on the reverse strand, counting down.
ATTAAGGAAGCTGGTGCTGCAGTGACTGACGAAGCTATACATTTTTAAATTCTATAATACAACTCTGCATTTTTACTAAATAATGCTGATCTTTCGCTTTGAGAAAATTCCGAAGTGATTTCGTTATAAGCTTCCCATAATGTTTTATAATCGCTAAACATAGAATCAACAGGAAAGTTTGAAGCGAACATACATTTTTCAATTCCACAAATATTAATTGTATCTAAAACAAAAGGTTTGATAGAGTCTATTGTCCAATTTTGATCTAACATTCCTAAAGCTGAAATCTTAACTGAAGTATTAGGCTCTTTACTTAAAGATTTCAACCCTTTTTTCCAAATCTTTATATCTTCTGATTTTCTTTTTATAGGCATTCCGGTGTGATTAAGTATTATTGGGATATCCGGAAAATTTCTAGCTAAATTTGCTGCTTCTTCAAGTTGCCAAGGCCATACTTGAAGATCAAAACTACCCTCATATTTTGAGAGTAATTTATATCCGTTTAACCATTGAGAATTAGACATTAAATTATTTTGTTCTGCAAATCTAAATTTAGGATCTTCATCCCAATTAAGCATATATCGGATACCTCTCCAATTTGAAAATTGCGAATGTCTTTCAATAGTTGCCTCAACATTTTCACTTAAAAAATTTGCGTAACTAATAATTGCATTAGGCATATTATTCGAAACACTACTATCTGCAACTTTTTGCAACCAGGCAGTTTCATCAACAGGGTCCAAATTATGGTCCCATTCTGCTTGTACATGAACAGATTTTATTAAATTTAAACTATTAGCATCTGATATCAAATCTTCGATAAGATATGATTTCCTAATATGAGAATAATCTCCAACAAAATGATCTATACCTTCTTGAAGCCATGGATATGGATTATTTTCTAAATCCCACAAATGATGATGTGTATCAATAAATGATGGTACTGACATTTTACTTACCTCTTAATTTATATGAAAAATTTCCTCTAATTCAATCATGTTTTCGTCCGGATGTGTTCCATCTGGAATTTCAAAATATGGAGCCATTAAAGTTTGCCATTTATCATTAATTTCTTCTTCAGACATCCTATCTAAAGCAAATGAAAAAGAATCAGGAACTTCGACATACCCAAAAATCAATCCATCCTTACGCATGAACAAAGAATAATTTGTCCAGTCATTTCTTTTTAACGCTTCAATCATTTCGGGCCAAACATTTTTATGCCATTTAACATATTCTTTCAATTGTTCTTTTTTAACTTTCATTTGAAATGCTACACGTTTCATATTGAACCTCTATAATTGAATTTTATTTAATAAAGTTTAAACATTCATACTAACATACAAAAAATTAATACCAAGGAAAATAAAAAATGAAAACTTTCGCTCAAACAATTAATCTAGTAGATGATCCAAAAATAATAGAAAAATATGAAAAATATCATAAAAATGTTTGGCCCGAAGTAATCAAATCATTAAAAACTATTGGAATAAAAAGAATGGAAATTTTTAGGATATCCAATCAACTCTTTATGTATTGCCAGGCAGAAGATAATTTCGATCCGAAAAATGATTTTCAAAAATATACGAAAAAAAACCCTAAAGCAGATGAATGGAATGAATTAATGTCAACATTTCAAAGAAAAGTACCTCAAGCATCTCCTGAAATGTGGTGGATGCCAATAAAACTTGTATTTGACTCAGAATGGTTCTAATGAAAATATTTGAAAATCATATAAATGATAATAAAACTAAAATTCTTATTCAAATAGAGGAAGCTTTGAGTTTATGTGAAGATTATACACTTCCGATTGAAGGACAATCTTTTGTTATTGAAATTAACGAAGAAATAATACCCTCTCTATATGATGCACGCACATATATTGAACTAGGTTATTTAGAAGCTCCCACAATAAATATTTCCATTAATAAAGCTATGTTTTCAGCTAGTAACTTAACTGATAAAGACCCTAAATTTGCTCCATTATTTTCAAAATTAAGAATAATAAAAGAAATAACGGATTCACTATCTATAACATTTGAAAGAGGAAATAAAAATATTGATTAACGATTTAATCATAAATGATAAACTTTTTGATATTACAATAGATCAAAGAAATATAATAGAAAAATCAATAAAATTTACTCTCAAACAAGAACAAATCAATAAAAAAGTAAATGTAATTTTTGTCACTGAAAAAGAAATCCAAAGAATTAATTTACAATTTAGAGGCATTGACAAAGTTACAGATGTTTTATCATTTCAAAACTATCCTAATAATGAATATAATTGGCCTAAATATAAAAATGAAAATGATAGTTTACTAGGAGAAATTATTATTTGTTTTACTCAATTAAAAAAACAAAGCATTGAACAAAATGTAGAAATTAACTATGAATTAGCCTTAATTTCTATCCATGGAACACTTCATCTATTAGGATATGATCATAAAACAAAAAAGGAAAAAATATTAATGTTCTCAAAAACTGATAGTATCTTAGAAAACATTAATAACTGTAAATGAAAGAATCCCAAGTTTTTTATAGAAAATGGAGACCTGCTATTTTTAATGAAGTAGTCGGGCAAAATCATATAACTAGAACATTACAGAAAGCGATAATTTCAAATAGAATTGCTCACGCCTATTTACTTACCGGACCAAGAGGAGTAGGAAAAACTTCAACTGCTAGAATTTTAGCTAAAGCCCTTAATTCAGAAATTTCAAATGAAGGAGAACCTATAAAAGACTCTGAAATTTCATTATCTATAGATTCAGGAAATTTTTTAGATCTTATAGAAATAGACGGAGCATCTAATAGAGGTATTGATGATATAAGAAGTTTACGGGATAGCACTCAATTTCGACCTTCATTGGGAAAATACAAAGTATATATTATTGACGAAGTCCATATGCTCACTATACCTGCCTTTAATGCACTTTTAAAAACACTAGAGGAACCTCCTGAACAAGTTGTATTTATTTTATGTACTACAGACGCACAAAAAATTCCAGCAACAATAGTTAGTCGGTGTCAAAGATATGACTTTAAAAGATTATCAAATGAAGATTTAATTGGAAGATTAATTGAAATATGTGAAGAAGAAAATATTGATTGTAACCCTGCGGTACTTGAACTAATAGCAAACCAATCATGGGGAAGCTTAAGAGATGCAGAAAATATGCTAGAACAATTATCAATCTCATATGGTAATCAAAATAATGAAAAAATATCTGAAGATCAAGCGCGGAATCTTTTTGGTATGTCTGATAAATCCACAGCTATAAAATTTTGTTTATTATTATTGCAATTTAATTTAAAAGATAGTCTTAATCTAATTAACAAAGAGTCTCTAAAGGGATCAGATTTACAGACATTATTCAATTCATCAATTGATATATTACGCTTATGTTTATTAAAAAAAGCTGATGTTAAACTTGATGAATCACATAATGTAAATCTAAATAACGAATTAGATAAAATTTTACCTAATATAAATATCAATAATTTACTTAATATTCTACAAACTTTATCAGAAACAAAAATTCAAAATAATTTATCTTCTCCGCTAGAATTTGAATTAGCTGTAATAAATGCTTTAAAAAAAGAAACTTCAAATATCAATCAAAATAAAATCGAAAATAACAATAGCGTTTTTGATAAATCCACAAACATCCAAAATATATCTTTAGAAAAAAAATCTAACTCTAACAAAGAAATAAACAAACAAAATACTCCTCAAATATCTGATACGATTAGTCAAAATCAATCTCCTGTAATTAATAACGAAATTATTACAAATACATCAACTCAAAATAAAAACCCTAAAGACCCTGCTTGGGAAGAAATATTATGGATAATGAGACGTACAAGAAATCATAAATATACAGTTGGATCTTTACTTAGAAATGCGGAGATTCCAAAAATTTCGAATGGAAAAATATCCATTAGATTTAAAAGTAAATCTATCTTAGACCTATTTAAGGAAGAAATGTCACATCCAAAATCTAAAAGTTCTTTCAAAGAAGCTATCGAGAAAGTTTATTCTAAACCTTTAGAAATTGAATTAAGATCTCCTAAAGAAGCAGGAAATGATTCAAACAATACATCAAAAAAAGAGACTCCTATAGTAAGACAAGCGTTGTCATTAGGAGCAAAAATTCTAAGCGAGAAAAATATTTCCGAAGATAAAAAATCCTAAATTTTTGTCATAGTTTTTAGGTAAGATATAAAATAGATTAAATATCAAAAACTAATGGATACTTTAAATGAATAAAAAAATGATACAACAAGCTCAACAGATGCAAGCAAGACTTAAATCTATGCAAGACGAAATTGCAAAAACTATTACAGAATCTTCAGCTGGAGGTGGAGTAATTAAAGTGAAAATATTAGGTGGAAATAAAATTGAATCTATCTCAATAGATCCAAATGTAATAGACCCAGACGATGTAGAAATGCTAGAAGATCTAATTACTGCTGCAATCAATGAAGGGATGGAAATGTATCAAAAAAGCGCTGCGGAAAAAATGAAATCCATTACAGGTGGATTAAATATACCAGGTATGTTTTAAATAAATTGTCTCAAATTAATTCATCTTTACCATCCATTGATAGATTAGTTGAAGCCTTTCAAAGGCTTCCGGGAATTGGACCAAAAAGCGCACAAAGACTAACATATCATTTAATCAAGATGAAACGGGAAGAATCAGCAGAATTAGCATCTGCTGCTTTGGGAATAAAAGATAATCTTACAACTTGTGAAATTTGTTTTAATATAAGTGAAAAATCTCAATGTTCTATTTGCAGTGATAATGAAAGAAATAGTCAAATAATTTGTGTTGTTGAAGAACCATTAAATGTTTTAGCAATTGAAAGATCAAAAATTTTTAAAGGTTTATATCACGTACTTTATGGAGTTATTTCTCCTGTAGATGCTATTGGTCCAGATAATTTAAAAATATCAGAACTAACACAAAGAATAAAAAATAATGAAATAAAAGAAATTATCATTGCAACAAATCCTACATTAAGGGGTGAAGCAACAGCTTCTTACATAAGAGATATGGTTCTGGAATTAGACAAAAGTGTAGAAATTTCTAGATTAGCTAGAGGATTACCTTCTGGCTCTGATATTGAATATGTTGATGATTCAACATTGGTACATGCTTTAAATAGTAGATCTTCATTAAAATAATTTATGCAAAATGAAAAATTTCCGTCAAAATATTTTCAATACAGAAGCTCTAGTTGTCAGGATAAGTAATTTTGGTGAATCAGATAGATTAATAAATTTAATTACTCCAAAAAATGGCTTAGTAAGAGGCATAGCTAAAGGTGCAAAAAAACAAAATTCCAGAATAGGAGGGCATATAGATTTATTAAAATTTATTAAATTATCCGTGAAAACAAATAAATCTCTTTGTACCTTTAATCAAGCAGAAACATTAAATAGTTTTAATGGCTTTAAGAATAATTTATCTAAAATGTCTAGAGGAATTTATATGGGAGAAATTGCAGAAAAATTTTCCGTAGAATGGGGTGAAAATAAAAATTTATTTAATTTATTGGTTCAATCTTTAAGTTTACTTGAAAAAACAACTGATTATGAATTAATTACTAGATGGTACGAAATTCAATTACTTAGAATTTCAGGTTTTGCCCCTGAATTAAATATATGTGTAGAAAGTGGCAAAAAAATCGATCCCGGAAACCATCTTTTTTCTTCTGATAAGGGAGGTATTGTAGATATAAGTTCGAAACCTTCAGATGGAAACCCTCTTATTCCAGCACCAATAAATACAATAAAACTTTTAAAATTTATAAGTAATAACCAATGGAATAATGTTTGTAAAGTTAAAGTTGACAATAAAACACTTGACAATACAAAAAGAATACTTAAAGATTATATTCGTTATACTCTCGGAAATTCACCTAAGTCAGAATACTTTATGGATGAAATAATACAAAAAGAAAAAAATAGATTATGAGTCCATCGGAAAAAAATTTGTTGATATTAGGGGCAAGAGAGCATAATCTTAAAAATATCAACGTAGAAATTCCAAGAAATAAACTTGTTGTGATAACTGGTGTTTCAGGCTCAGGAAAAAGTAGTTTAGCGTTTGATACTATTTACGCCGAAGGTCAACGTAGATATGTTGAGTCATTATCCGCATATGCTAGACAATTCTTAGGTCGTATGGAAAAACCTGATGTGGATAGCATTGAAGGATTAAGCCCTTCCATTTCAATAGACCAAAAAGGGGTTTCAAAGAACCCCAGATCAACCGTTGGTACAGTAACAGAAATTTATGATTATTTTCGATTAATGTTTGCCAGAGCAGGGCGAATGCATTGTTATAAGTGTGATAGAAGAGTTGAAAAACAATCAGTACAACAAATTGTAGATTCAATATTAAAATTTAAGGTAAATACCAAATTTCTTGTTTTAGCACCAATAGTAAAACACATGAGAGGTGAACATATACAAATTTTAGAACAAATTAGAAAAGATGGATTTGTAAGAGTAAGAATCAATGGAAACATTCATGATTTATCAGAAGAAATAAAACTAGATAGATATAAATGGCACACCATAGAAACAGTAGTCGATAGATTAATAATTAATAATAATCTTGAAAAAGAAAGATTGTCAGAATCTATAGAAACTGCTCTAAATATATCTAAAGGTTATGTTTTAATTTCTTCGCTAGAAAATGGTAAAAAAAATTATAAAGATATACCTTATTCAGAAGAATATGCATGCCTAAATTGTGATATTTCAATAGAACCATTAGAACCAAGAAATTTTTCTTTCAACACCCCATATGGTGCATGTAAAAGATGTACAGGACTAGGATTTAAATTTGAAATTGATCCTGATTTAATCATTTCAAATCAAGAATTAACTATTAATAATGGTGCAATAAATCCTTGGGCTCGCAATGGGAAAAATTCTCCTGTTTATCAATCTTTATTAGATTCACTAAGTAAACATTATAATTTTTCTCTTAATGAACCAATTAAAAATATGGAACATAACAATATTTCATTAATCCTTTTCGGCACAAGAAATGAAAAAATTAATATCGAACATATTAGTAAAAAAGGACATAATTATAATTGGTTGTCTGAATTTGAAGGGGTTATCCCTAATATGGAAAGGAGATATATTAACACTGAGTCAGACAAAGCAAGACAAGACATAGAAAAATATATGCTTCAAAAACCTTGTATTAGTTGTAATGGACAAAGATTAAAACCTGAGGCATTATCTGTAAAAATATTAGGAATGAATATAATTGAAGTTACAAATTTATCTATAGAAAATTGTATAAATTGGTTAAAGGTTTGTAAAGAAGGAAATTCTCACACCTTCTCAGTGTCCTCAGATCTTTTATTAACCAACAAGGAATCATCTATTTCAGAACAAATTTTGAAAGAAATTGAGTCGAGATTATATTTTTTATCACAGGTAGGTTTAAATTATTTATCCTTGAGCAGAACAGCTTCAACATTATCTGGTGGAGAAGGTCAAAGAATAAGACTAGCTACACAAATTGGATCAGGATTAATGGGAGTTCTTTATGTTTGTGATGAGCCTTCGGTAGGATTACATCCTTCGGATAATGAAAAATTAATAAAAACTCTAAAAAATCTAAGAGATGTTGGAAATACAGTCTTAATTGTAGAGCACGATGAATCAATAATGAGATCCGCGGATCACATTATTGACCTAGGGCCTGGGGCTGGAGAATATGGAGGTAATATAATTGCAGAAGGGGACATTAAATCTATTGAAAAAAATAACGAATCTATAACAGGAAACTACTTAAGCGGTATTAAAAAAATTTCTACTACAAAAAACAGAAGATCAGGTAACAAGAAAAAAATCACAATCTTAGGAGCAAATGAAAATAATTTGCAAAATATATCTGTAGATATACCTCTAGGTTGTTTTATTAGTATTACAGGTGTTTCAGGCTCTGGTAAAAGTACATTAATTAATGAAATTCTATCAAAAAAACTTTCTAATTATTTTTATAAATCTAAAGAACAGCCAGGAAAACATATCTCTATAGAAGGAATACAAAATATTGATAAAATAATTAATATTGATCAATCTCCTATCGGGCGAACACCAAGATCTAACCCCGCAACTTATACCGGCCTTTTTACTTATATTAGAGAACTATTCTCTAGTATGCCTGAATCTAAAGCTAGAGGTTATAAACCCGGTAGGTTTTCATTTAATGTCAAAGGAGGAAGATGTGAATCCTGTTCTGGGGCAGGATATATGGAAATAGAAATGCAATTTTTACCTGATGTTACAGTTCCATGTGAATATTGTAAAGGAAACAGATATAACAGAGAAGCATTAGAAATAAAATTTAAAAATAAATCTATATCTGATGTACTTAATATGACAGCTTCTGAAGCTTCAAAAATTTTTGAAAACATCTCTCCCGTAAAAAATAAACTTAAAATATTAAATGAAGTAGGTTTAGGTTATATTAAATTAGGTCAGCCAGCCACTACTCTATCTGGAGGAGAAGCTCAAAGGATTAAATTAGCTTCAGAATTATCAAAAAGATCAACAGGGAACACACTGTACGTTTTAGATGAACCTACCACAGGTTTATCCTTTGATGATGTAAATAAATTATTGTCTGTTATTCAAAAATTGGCAGACAAAGGCAATACAATAATTTTGATTGAACATAACATAGATTTAATTAAGTGTTCTGACTGGATAATTGATCTCGGTCCTGGAGCTGGGGATAAAGGCGGGAATGTAGTAGCGCAAGGTACGCCTGAATATATTTCTTCTGTTAAAAAAAGTGAAACTGGAAAACATCTTGCTCTACAAAAATCAATAAAACCAAACCCAAAGGCATCGGGAACAACTAAAATGTTAATCTCTCCAAAAAAAGAAGTCCAAACAGAGAAAAAACTTTCAGAAATTTTAAATACAAATATAAAAAAGAAACCAAATATTAAAATTAGAAAAAGAAGTAGATTTAGGAATAGACGAAGAAAGAAGATGAATATAGCTATTTAACTTTTTTTAATAATTAAGGAAAAAAAATGAAAGAATATTTCCAAGATAAATTATATGGTAATAATTGTTATGGATGTGGAGCATGGAACGAAAAAGGTTTACAAATTAAATCATTCTGGGAGAATGATTTAAGTATTTGTATTTTTCAACCTCAACAACATCATGCTGCAATGCCAATAGATGTAATGAATGGAGGAACAATAGCGACAGTAATTGATTGTCATGGTGTTTGTTCATCTATTGCAGATGCTTATAAACAAGAAAATAGAGAGATTGGTGAAGGAAAAAAAATATGGTACGCTACTGCTTCACTAAAAATAGATTATAAAAAACCTACACCTATGGAAGGACCAATTACATTAGAAGGAAAAATAATCGAAAAAAATAATCGAAAAACTGTATTCGATATAGATGTATATTCTTATTCAAAAACATTAACTTGTAAAGGCTCTGTCACTTCTGTTAGAGTTTCTGAAAAATGGTCACACCCAAAAGGTTTTTTTAAATAAACTTATACAAAAATTAAAAAATCTTTTCTTTCTCAATTTTATCTTCATCTAATTCCATTCCTAATCCTATCTCTTTTGGTAGATTGATAAATCCATTTAATGGCTTTACAGGAGTCTTTAAAAAATGCTGATGAATAACGTTCCATTTAATTAAATATTCTTGATAAGGGGTATATATAGGAGGTTGAGAAACTGAAAAATGTATCCCCACATTTGAAGAGTGACCATGCGGAATTGTAATTATGTCGTATGTTGAAGCTAAACTAGCAATTTTTAATACTTCAGAAAGACCGCCTGCCCAATATATATCAGGCTGAATTATATCTAAAGCGCCAATTTTCATAAATTCATTTAGTCCCCATCTTGTGTAATGGTGCTCTCCTCCAGAAATAGGAATGTTTGTAGTTTCTTTTATCTTTTTATAGGACTCAATTTTATCTGGCATTACAACTTCTTCTATCCACCTAGGGGAATACTCCTCAATTTGTTTAATTAATTTCACAACATAATTCACATCCATTGATTGCCAACAATCAAGCATTATATCGACATCTTCACCTAATTCTTCTCGAAGAGTTTTAACTAACTGAACATTTTTTCTTAAGCCCTCAGGGCCAGACATTGGGCCATGTCTAAAAAACCATTTTTGAGCTTTATAGCCATAACTATGATAAAGTTTAGCTCTTTCTGCTACCAATCCCATATCATCTACATTGAAACCTAACATAGATGCATAGGCAGGAACTGTCATTGTTGTCGGACCTCCTATTAATGAATATACAGGAACATTAAAATATTTCCCTTTAAGATCCCACAAAGCATTATCAATTGCACTAACGGCTATCATTGTATTCCCTTGCCGACCATGCACAGATCCTCTATGCATCAAATCCCAAATATATTCTAAAGCTAATGGATCTTGATTCATTACGTATTGAGATAATTCGTTTTTTATTATGTAAGCAATTGATTCTTCAAAAGGCCCCCCAATTCCATAAAAACCATTATCCGTTTCAATTTGTACAAAATAAGCATCATGTGACAATTTATTTTTATCTATTTGATTTGAAAAATTAATAACATGCCAATCTTGATTAGTTCTAAATTCAGTATAAATATCTATTGGTCTTACTAATCTTTCTTCCCAAAAATTACCATCTGTATCAATAGTTCCATATAAATGTCGTATTTTAATATTTTTTATTTTCATAATCTTGTAGTTATTTTTTTGTTTATTGATCGTATTATTTAAACTGATAATATTCTTATTATTACTTATTTTAAATCAAAAATAACATGAAAAATGAAAAACTTTATAATTCTTTTTTAGACTCGATAAAAGATATTAAAAACGGATCCTCAATAATGATTGGTGGTTTCGGAGGCTCTGGCGGTCAACCAACACGTTTAATGTTAGCATTACGAGATCTTGGACCTAAAAATTTAACTATTATTAGTAATGTTGCAGGTATATCCACAACAACTGGCTACGGCTGGCCAGAAAATATTACTCCTATAGATCAGGGAATTTTTTTTGAAGCAGGACAAGTAAAAAAAATAATATGTTCATTTCCTGTGCCCGGAACCACAAAACCTATTAGTGAAATAGAAAAATCTTGGAAAACAGGTAATTGTGAAGTTGAAATTATACCTCAAGGTACTTTAGTTGAAAAAATAAGGTGTGCCGGATCAGGAATTCCGGCATTTTATACTTCAACCGGAGTCGGAACAATTGTATCTCAAAATAAAGAACATCGGATTTTTAATGGTCGTAAATATATCTTAGAAAAAGCTCTTCCTGCGGATTTTTCTCTAATTAGGGCAAATAAATCCGACACATTTGGTAATTTAGAATATATCGGAACATCAAGAGCATTTAACCCCGCTATGGCAACAGCTTCAAAAATAACTATTGCAGAAGTTAATGAAATAGTTGAGCTTGGAGAAATTGATCCTGAAAAAATTGGTACCCCTGGAGTATATGTCAACAGAATAGTAAAAAGAAAACCTGGAGACCCTTATCCATGAGCGACCTTTCATTTGAAAATGATCCAGCACCAAGATTATCCCGAGAAGACATTGCCAGAAGGGCAGCTAAATTTTTACCGAATAATTCTATAGTTAATCTAGGTATAGGAATACCTTCATTATGTGCAAATTATTTACCTACCGATATAGATATTTACTATCAAGCTGAAACCGGTTTACTAGGATTTAAAGAACTCTATCCAAAAGGAAAAGGTGATCCCAATATAATGGATGCAAGTGGAAATTTTCCTGTAAATATCCCTAGATTAGTTTTTTTTGACTCAATTGAATCATTTAATATGATTAGAGGTGGTCATATTGATATTACAGTATTGGGTGGATTACAAGTCTCTGGAAATGGAGATTTGTCGAATTGGATGATTCCTTCAAGGGGAATAGGCTCAATTGGAGGTGCTATGGATTTAGCAGAAAACACTCCAAATGTAATTATTGCTATGGAGCATACCACTACAAAAAACATCCCAAAAATTGTTGAAAAATGTACATATCCTTTAACATCAAAAAATTGTGTTAATCTTATTGTTACTGATGTAGCCATAATAGAAGTAAAATACAACTCTGATATAAATGCTAAACTAATATTAAGAGAAACTGCACCTCATTGGAAAATAGAAGATATACAAAAAATCACTAATACGGAAATATTTGAAAAATAATGTTTGAAACACTTTCTGAAAAATTAAATCTATCACTAAGTAAATTAACTCGAAAAGGAAAAATTTCACAAAAAGATTTAGACTTATCTCTTCGAGATGTCCGTATGTCTTTACTAGAAGCTGATGTAGATTATAAAGTAACAAAACAATTTATTGGTAATTTAAAAAATAAACTTGACCGTTCAGATATATTTTCTTCACTTACCCCTGGACAATCCGTTATTAAATATGTACAAGATGAACTTATCGAAATATTAGGTACTAATTCTTCAGATATAAATAAATCTAAAATCCGACCTTCTACAATTTTATTAGTGGGGCTACAGGGAACAGGAAAAACAACTACAGCAGCAAAATTAGCCCTATATCTTAGAAACCAAAAAAATTCAGTCCTATTAAGTGCATGTGATTTACAAAGACCAGGTGCAATTGAACAACTAAATCAATTGGGAAAAGAATTGAATATTCCTGTTTTTTCTCAGGATAAAAATAAAACTTCACCATTGAAAATTGCAAAAGATTCAAAAGATTATGCAATCAAAGAAAATTATGATTTTCTTATTTTAGATACTGCAGGAAGAATTTCTATAGATGAAATATTAATGGACGAATTGGTCAAAATAAAAGAAATTGTAGATCCTTCAGAAATTTTATTAGTTTTGGATTCGATGACTGGTCAAGATGCCGTTAATTCAGGGTCGGTCTTCAATGATCTTTTAGGTGTAACTGGAGTAATTTTAACTAAAATGGATGGTGATGCTAGAGGTGGTGCAGCCTTATCTATGAAAAATAAAACAGGTTTACCTATAAAATTTATCGGACTAGGAGAAAAATCTCATCAATTTGAACAATTTTATCCTGATCGCATGGCTTCAAGAATATTGGGAATGGGGGATATACAAACCTTAATTGAAAAAGCAGAATCTAGTTACGATGCAGAAAATTTAGAAATTTTAGAAAATAAATTAAAAAAAGATGAATTTGACTTAAATGATTTATTAGAACAGTTCAAAACTTTAAAAAAAATGGGGTCAATGTCAGATATAGTAGGAATGATACCCGGATTAAATAATCTAAGAGGAAAAATAAAGAATTCTGAATTAAATGATGATAAATTGAAATATACAGAAGCTATAATTTTATCTATGACACCTTCTGAAAGAAAAAATCCATCTATAATTAACGGTTCTAGACGAAAAAGAATTGCAAATGGATCTGGAACATCACCATCAGAAATTAATCAATTATTAAATCAATTTAAACAGATGCAAAAAATGATGCGAAGATTATCTAAAGGAAAATCACAAAGATCTCTTATGGAAATGTTTAATAGAAAGTAAAGGAAAAAAAATGAAAATAGCGCATTTAAGAACATATACAATAAATAGCGGACAAATGGATAGCTGGATAAATGTATTTGAAGATAACCTAATTCCTCTTATGGAAGAACATGGTATTAAAATTGAGAGTTATTGGATTAATGATGAAAAGACCCAATTTATATGGATCAGATCATACGGAAATTCTATTGATAACATTGAAAAAAAAGAATCTGCATTCTACGGAAGTAAGTGGTGGAAAGAAAATGTTACTTTTGTAAGGAGCCATCTTTCTCATAGGGAAATTAAATTAATTCAAACTACATAATTTATATTGACAAATTTGTATCTACAATTGAAGAATAACCTCTAAAAAACTCTTCACTTTTCATAATTTTTTTTCCTTCTATCTGTAAGTAATCAATTTTTATTGGAACGGTAGAGGTCCCAATAAAGAGTTTACTGTCTAAATACTTTACTTCACCTGGTAAAACTCTAGATAATTTTATACTGCTGATTTGAACTTGAATTAATTTAATTCTTTTACCATTCCAAAAAGTATAAATACCTGGCCAATCATCATAAGCTCTATATAAATTGAAGATTTTTTGAGCTTTATCATGCCAATTAATTTCTCCATCTGATGATCTAATTATAGAAGTATAAGTAGCGCTTTCATGATGTTGTTCTTTAGGGATAATATTTCCATTCAAAAATGGCTTTAATGATTCTGTTAGTAGATTAGACCCAATATTAAATAATTTCGAGGATAACTCTGATTTTTTTTCTTCACCATTAAGTTTTATAGGTTGAGACTGTAATAAAATGGGTCCACTATCCATACCTTTATCTAATAACATTACGGAGACTCCTGTTTCTTTTGCTCCATCTAAAATTGCTGAAGCTACAGGACTAGGTCCTCGATATAAAGGTAATAAAGAAGGATGAATGTTAATTGTGCCGCTCTTCGGTATGGTCAATATTTTTTCGGATAATAATTTTCCATAAGAAATTACGATAAACACATCAGGATTTATATTTTTTAATAAATTTAGAAAATTCAAATCTTCTAAATTATCAGAATTAAACAGATCAATATTATATTTTTTAGCAATTTCTTCTACAGGAGTTGTAGAAATGTTCAAACCGCGACCTTTAGGTTTTTTGCTCCGAGTTACAATCATTTTTAAATCAAAATTTTTTTTTATCAAAATTTCAATAGCATTTACAGACTCTATTGAGGATCCAAAAAATACTAACTTCATTTCATTAATTGACCCTTAAAGCAAAACGCGATGGAATGCGCGGTTTGATTAAATTAAATTTCAATTTAAAATTTTCCATCTAAAACATACTTACTTTAATAATTTTATTTATTTAATTGTGTCAAAAAAATATAAAAATTTTATAGATTTCCCAAAAAATCTGTTGCTTTTTAGGGCCAAAAACATTTAACTTATTTTACATCAGTTGGTGTAAGAGTCCGTTACTGAAATGTAGGGTTCTTGAGTTCTCTATCACTGTTTCACTGATAACATATCCCCTTAATAAATAAATAAAATTTTAAACCGAACAATACACTCGGATAGGTGTTCTTTGTTCAAAGAAAGGATCAAATGGAACCGACAAATAATGCGAAATCCATATGGTCCGCGACTTTAGGGTTATTAGAATTAGAAATACCTAGACCAAACTTTGAAACATGGCTAAAAGATACCGTTGCTGACTCTCTAAAAGATAATCAATTAATAATTTATACAACCAGCCCATTTGCAGCTGAGATGTTGGAAAAAAGGCTTCATTCTACAATATCTCGGGCTGTTCATAAAATCTCTGATCAAGATATAGAAATCATTTTTAAAGTTAAAAATGATTCTCAAAATAAATTACTAAATAATAAAAAAAATGTTCGTAATAATATATCCAATAACAAAACTAGTAATAATGAAGAAGAATCAAATTTAAACAAATATTTTACTTTCAATAACTTTATTAGAGGTACAAATAATGAGCTAGCTCTAGCAGCGGCAATTAAGGTTTCAGAAGAACCTGGAAAAATTTATAATCCTTTATATATATACTCAGATGTAGGATTAGGAAAAACTCATCTGATGCATTCTATTGGTCATGAATTGATAAATAAAGGAAAAAAAGTACTTTATCTAACATCTGAAACATTCACAAATGAATATATAAAATCTATAAGACAAGGTAAAACGTCAACATTTAGAAAAAAATTTAGGAATCTTGATGTTTTACTCGTTGATGACATTCAATTTATTTCTCGCAAAGAACAAACTCAAGAAGGATTCTTCCATACCTTTAATGATTTACATATTAAAGGTAAACAAATTGTTATTAGTGGAGATGAACCTTCTAACAAAATTCGACTACAAGAACGAATTTCCTCTAGACTATCTGGAGGTCTAGAACTCGATATACAACCTCCAGATATTGAAACAAGATTATCAATCTTAAAACATAAATCAAGTTATCTAGAAATTGATAACGACATCTTAGAAATGTTATCAGAAAAACCTTATAGAAATATTAGAGATTTAGAAGGATCCATAAATAGGATTATTGCATATTCTGATCTTATTGGAAAAAAAATATCTTTAGATGTAGCTGAATATGCAATAAAAAATCTTTTTAATAATCCGATAGAAAGAAAAATAAATTCAGACACGATTATAAAATGTGTTGTAAAAATAACAGGTATTTCAATTGAAAAAATAAAGAGTAATAAACGCGATAAAGTATCCACAATGGCTAGAAGAATCACTATGTATTTATTAAGAGAAGACGGACATATGACATCTTCAGCTGTTGGAGAAATACTTGGAGGTAAAGATCACTCAACCGTAATATATGCTCAAAAAGCGATTGAAAAAACACTCAAAACGGATTTGGTCTTACGTGAAAAAATTACATCTATTCGTGAATTAATTAAGGTGTCAGTGTGAATAACTAACATTTAAAAATTATATTATTCATTTATAATTTATTAATTTTCACACTAATTCCAAATAATTTTTACTTTAATCATCTTTTTTCACAATATTTTTATATGAGATCTGATCTAATTTATTCAAGTAATTCAGAAGATTATATATATTATTAAAAATATTAACTTTAAATATTAATTAGATATTAAATATTAAATATAATGATAGATTTTGTGAAAATAACAATTAAATCAGGAAATGGTGGAAATGGAATTGTTTCTTTTACCAGAGAATCAAATAATCCTATGGGAGGTCCTTCAGGAGGTAAGGGTGGAGATGGAGGAGATGTAATTTTTATTAGTAGTACAACAATTAAAACATTATCAAAATTTAAATATAAAAGACATTTTTTTGCAGAAGACGGAGGTGACGGTGGAACAACCAAGAAAAAAGGGTCAAAAGGAAAAGATATAACTATTCTTGTACCTGTAGGTACAGTAATTGATTATATTGACGATGAAGGAAAACATATAGCTCATGATCTCGATTCTCCAAATAAACAAATTGTATTAATTAGAGGAGGAAAGGGAGGATTAGGGAATTCAAAATTTGTATCGGCTACCAATCAAGAACCTCTATTAGCTGAATCAGGTGAATTAGGAAAACAATTTTACATAAAAATGGAACTTAAATTATTGGCAGATGTCGGAATTATAGGGATGCCAAATGCTGGTAAATCTAGTCTATTAAATGTAATAAGTTCTGCAAAATCTAAAACAGCTAATTATCCATTTACTACATTGGAACCGAAATTAGGCACAATAAACAATTATCTAGAAGAATTTATTGTAGTAGATATTCCAGGATTGATAAAAGATGCTCATAAAGGGGTTGGGCTAGGACATGACTTTCTGAAACATATACAACGAACCAAAATGTTAATTCATTTAGTAGATGGATCCGAAAACAATATCTCTGAAAGAATAATAAGTATAAATAATGAGATGGAAAAATTTGATATTAATTTAAAAAAAACACCTCAAGTATTAGTTATAAATAAAATTGATTTAGAAGAAGTTTCTATATTAAAACAGGAAATAATAAATGAGATAGAAGAATCAAATATAAACCATAAACCTATATTTATTTCTGCTATTACATCTGAGGGTATAAATAATTTAGTTGACTTGATTACAGAAGAAATAAATAGAATAAGAAAAATAGAATCTACTAAAATAAAAAAAATAGAAGGAACTAATATTATTGTTCCTCAAATGAAAATGCATTATCAATCTGTGATACAAGAAAATGATTCGAGTTATAGAATAATTCACCCTAGAGCGATAAGAATAGCCAAAGCTAGCAATCTAGATGATTGGGCTACTCTTATACAATTTCAAGCTAGATTAGAGAGAATGGGAGTAAATAATTCCCTTCGCGAAAAAGGTATTAAGCAAGGTGATACAGTTTTAATAAATGACCGGGATTTTCAGTGGGATTGAAAAAAATAGGTATTTTTGGAGGAAGTTTTGATCCTGTACATAATGGGCATATAGAAATTGGGCTTTTAGCAATAGAACAGTTAGATCTCGACATATTATTATATGTACCAGTATTTGATCAGTGGATGAAAAAATCTGGTCCATATGCAAAACCAAAAGATCGAATGGAAATGCTTGAAGTAGCGACTGAAAAATATAGTAATTTACTTGTTAGTGATTTGGATATAAAAAGAAATAAAAGGACTTATACTATCGATACGTTAAAGGAAGTTATAGCTGAGAATTCTTCAATTAGTGAAATTTTTCTTATTATGGGAGAAGATTCACTTATTACTTTTGGAAGTTGGCATAAATCAGAAGAAATAAAAAAAATTTGCAGGATAGCTATGTATAGAAGAAATGAGGAAAAAAATTTGATAGGAAAACAGAATTCAATAAAGATTCTTGAAATAAAAGGACCTTCTATAGAAATTTCTTCTACGATGATAAGAAGAAATATTTCTTTAGGAAAAAAGATAAGTGAATTTGTTAATCCAAAAGTTATTAACATAATTAAAAAAAAAGGATTGTATAATTCTAATGATTGAAGAAAATAGTAAAAAATTATATGAACGTGCGATAATTCTAAATGCCATAAAGTTTGGTGAATTTACATTATCATCAGGACAAAAAAGCTCTTACTATTTTGATGGCAGACTTTTATCTATGGATCCTTTTTCTTCTAATTTAATTACAGAAATTTTTATAAAAAAAATTATTGAATTTAATGCAGATGCGTTTGGAGGACCTTCTGTAGCAGCAGTTCCAATAATAGGAGCTTTGACCTTGAAGTGTCATTTTGAAAATATCGATTTATCTGGATTTTTTGTTAGATCAGAGCAAAAAAAACACGGAACAAATCAACAAATTGAAGGTCTTATTAAGCCCGGAATGAATGTAGCAGTATTTGATGATACATTATCTACTGGCGATAGTTTACTAAATTCTATTGAAGCAGTAGAAGATTATGGATGTAAGGTTGTTTTAGCTTTAACAATTCTAGATAGACAACAAGGTGCAAAAGAAAAATTAAACGATAAAAACATACCTTTATTTAAGTTGTGGGAAGCATCAATGAACGGTGAAATAAAGATTTTATAGTCTTTTATACGTCTAAATTTTTAACTTCTAATGCATTAGCTCTAATAAAATCTCGTCTTGGCGCTACTTCATCACCCATTAAAGTTCGGAAAACTTCATCAGCTTTCATAGCATCTTCAGCTGTAACTCTCAGCATCACTCGATTTTCGGGATCCATAGTTGTATCCCATAATTGTTCAGGGTTCATTTCGCCTAAGCCTTTGTAACGTTGTACATTAACACCAGATTTATCAGAATTTGCTTCTAACTTTGCAGGAAGTTCATTCCAAGATAATTTATCTGATATTATCTCGTCATTTTTCTTTAGTATAAAAGATGATTCTTTAATAAGATTTGATATTTTTGGATACAAACTCAATACTCTTTGTAAGGTTGGGTTTTCGTATATTTGCTGTGTTAGTTTAAATCCTTCAATTTCATATATTTTTTCTTTATATATTGGTTCAGAAATTATATCTTCTTCAATTTGTTGATTTTCGTCATCAAATAAAGACCTTTGTTGTTCTTCCGAATTCTCTTCTTTAATAACTATTTCAGGTGAAAAGTCTAAATTCTTAAATTTATTATTTTCAAGTAAAATAGTTAAAACTTTATCCGGTATGCCCAAAATTTTAATTGCTTCACGAGAATCAATGAAATCTTTTAAAGGGGTTAGTAGTTTTCCAATCCCTTTGCCTTTTATAACTAGCGAATTATCTTTATTTGATATTTCCATAGTTCCATAAACTTTATCTGCCATCCATTCGTCTAATTCTGAATCAGAATATAACCATTTTGCAGACCTTCCTTTAGACACCTTATATAATGGAGGTTGCGCTATATAAAGATGTCCATTTCCGATTAATTTTCCCATATTTCTATAGAAAAAAGTTAATAATAAGGTTCTTATGTGTGAACCATCAACATCTGCATCAGTCATAACAATTACTCTATGATATCGGAGTCTGTCTTCGTCATAATCTTCTCCTAACCCAGCACCTAGCGCGGTAATTAATGCACTAATTTCTTCATGTGCAAGCATTTTTTCAAGTCTGGCTTTTTCTACATTCAGAATTTTTCCTCTCAACGGTAATATAGCTTGAAATTGACGATCGCGACCTTGTTTTGCTGAACCGCCTGCTGATTCACCCTCTACAATGTAAATTTCAGAATTTTCAGGGTTTTTTTCTGAACAATCTGCTAATTTTCCCGGAAGAGATCCTCCGTCCATAGCATTTTTTCTTATTACTAGGTCTCTAGCTTTTTTAGCAGCTTCTCTTGCACGTGCAGCTGTAGAACATTTATCAATAATAGTTCTCGCATCTAGAGGGTTGTCTTCTAGGTATTCTCTAAGAAACTTCCCTAGAGTTTGTTCAACTGCACCTTTTACTTCCGGATTTCCTAATCTACCTTTAGTTTGTCCTTCAAATTGAGGATCTTTTACTTTTACACTAATTACAGACATTAGCCCTTCTCTTGTATCTTCTCCTGATAAAGTGCTAATGTCATCTTTACCGTTAGAAAGCAAATTATTTTTCTTAGCATAATCATTAAGGACTCTTGTTAGAGCAGACCTAAAACCATGTACATGAGTACCCCCATCTCCTGTTCGGATAACATTAGCAAAAGACAAGCAATTTTCAATAAAAGATTCATTATATTGAAGTGCTAATTCTACGACGATATCATCGGAAGTTTCATTTGCGTATAAAATATTATCATGTATACCACCACCCCTCGATCTATTTAAAGATTTTACGAAACTTTGTACACCTCCATCAAAATAATATGTTACATCATTGTTTGGCCATCTTTCTGAATGCCATTCTGATTTTAAATGAATTAATAATCCTTGATTTAGATACGCCATTTCTTTGAATCTATTAGAGATAGTATCCCAATCATAAGAAATTTCCGGAAAAATTTGATTGTCAGGCATCCATGTTGTCTTAGTTCCAGTTCCCTGTATATCATTTTCATTTAATGATCTTTCTTCTTGTGCTCCGACCGTTTTTCCTCTTGCGTATTTCTGTGTATAGAATTTATTATCTCTTTTAACGTTAACTGTTGTATTGATAGATAGTGCATTAACAACTGAAGCACCTACACCATGTAATCCTCCGGACACTTGATATCCTTTTCCTCCGAATTTTCCTCCAGCATGTAGTGTTGTCATAACTGTTTCTAATGCAGAAACGCCCGTTTTATTATGTTTATCTACAGGAATACCTCTCCCATCATCTTCTACTGTTACAGAACCATCTTTATGGATAGTAACATCAATGCGTGTAGCATAACCTGCCATTGCTTCGTCTACGGAGTTGTCCACTATTTCTCTAATTAAATGAAATACACCGTCTGGTCCAGTGGTACCAATATACATTCCAGGTCTTTTTCGGACTGCTTCAAGTCCTTCCATTACTTCTATATGTTCAGCACTATAATCAGCTGCGCCAGTATGCGTGTTTTTTCCATTAGTTTTTTTGGCCATTGAAATTCCTAAAATCTACAAGTGTTTAGTATAAATATGTATAATTTATTTGTGTATTGATTTACTATAAGTTGCTCTTAGGATATTCTATCATCAAGTAGGGAAATATTTAATCATTTTTGTCAAGAATAAAATTACGTGCTTTTTTAGATGAAATTTACCTACAAAAAAGATAGAAAATGGTTATAATCTGAATTTATATAAATAAAGTATTTAGTAAGTAAGATAGGGAAAAATTTTTATGAATATCGATCAGGATACATTGAAGTTGATCTTGCGCAGAATGTGGATAGTAAGACATTTTGAAGTAAAAGTTATGGAGGTGCATTCAGCAGGTGAATTTGCGGGTGCAGCTCACCCTTACATAGGAGAGGAGGCTGTAGCGGTTGGTGCTTGTGCTGCACTTAGAGACACTGATTATATTGCAGGCAATCATAGATCACATGGGCATCCTCTTGCTAAAGGTGGGTCAGTTAATAAAGCCATGGCAGAACTTTATGGGAGAGTTGATGGGTATTGTAAAGGAAAAGGTGGGTCTATGCATTTGGCTGATTTCTCTATAGGTATCTTGGGTGAATCTGGAATTGTTGGTTCTTCTGTGCCGGTTGCTACAGGCGCAGCTTTAGCATCGAAAATTCAAGGAAAAGATTTTGTTTCTTTAGTATTTTTTGGTGATGGAGCATCCAATCAAGGTGCATGTCATGAATCAATGAACTTAGCTTCTGTTTGGAATTTACCAGTAATATTTTTATGTGAAAATAATCAATTTGCAGTTACTACTTCTTATGAGGAAACTGTTGCGGTTGACCATATTTCA
This sequence comes from Chloroflexota bacterium, assembly GCA_002718415.1. Lineage (GTDB taxonomy): Bacteria > Chloroflexota > Dehalococcoidia > Lucifugimonadales > Lucifugimonadaceae. Next base: position 156,184 of record PBEM01000006.1, on the reverse strand, counting down.
GACAGGGCATCTGCTTATAATATGCCCGGAGTATTGGTTGATGGTCAAGATGCAATAGCAATGTATGAAGCAACAAAAGCAGCTGTAGATAGGGCTAGGTCAGGTGAAGGCCCTACCCTTATAGAAGGATTAACATATAGATTTGAAGAACACTCTTTAGGATTAGGTAGAGTAAGAAGAGGTGAATATAGATCAGAAGAACAGATAGATGAATGGAGAAAAAGAGATCCTATAGTAATTCATGAAGAATATTTAATAAGTCATGAAATAGCTTCTCGACAAGAATGTGATGCAATCTCATCAGAAACAGAAAAAATGGTTGAAGAAGCAGTTGATTTTGCCAGAAATAGTCCTTTTCCAGAACCTGAAGAATTATTTGAAGATATGTGGGCAAACCCCATTCAACAACCATAAAAAGTAGTTAGGAGATAAAATGACTCAAACAGTATTTGCTGAAGCACTAAATCAAGCGCATGTCGAAGAAATGAGAAGAGATGAGAGTGTTTTTATAATGGGGGAGGATATTCGAAGAGCTGTTTACGGTGCCACTGCTAATCTACTTTCAGAATTTGGTGAGGAGAGAGTTTTAGATACTCCTCTTTCAGAAAATGGTTTTTTTGGAGCTGCTATAGGGGCTTCGTTAGTTGGATCTAGACCAATAGTCGAGACTCTTACCAGTTTTATGTGGGTAGGAATGGATCAATTGATTAGTCAGGCTGCAAAAATGAGATATATGTTCGGTGGACAAGCTACATTGCCGGTTGTATATAGAGCTTTGATGATGTATGGAGGTGGTGCTGCAGCTCACCACTCTGATAGATCTTATCCTATGTTTATGAATATGCCTGGAATAAAAATTGCTGTTCCTTCAAATCCTGCTGATGCAAAGGGATTATTGAAAACTTCTATAAGAGATGATGATCCAGTTATTTTCTTTGAAGACGGAACTATAAGTGGGATGCGCGGCGAAGTTCCTGATGAAGAATATCTTACCCCTTTTGGTGAAGCTAATATAGTAAAAGAAGGTAATGATTGTACAATTGTAGCTATAGGAGGTGCTGTAAACCATGCAATTTCTGCAGCAGAAAGTTTAACTAAAGAAGGAATTTCAGTAGAAGTTATAGATCCTAGAACTTTAGTACCATTAGATAAATCTTCAATATTAGATTCAGTAGAAAAAACAGGTAGATTGGTACTTGTTGATCCTGCACATAAAGTTTGTAGTGCGGCTTCGGAAATAGCATCAATTGTCGCTGAAGAAGGTTTTTGGTCTTTACAGGCACCTATTCAGAAGGTTGCATCGGAACAAGTTCATATACCTTTTACACCTGCACTTGAGAAATTAGTTTACCCTGATGCAATTAAAATATCTAATGCAGTTAAGAAAACACTTGAAGATTGATTTTATTAATCTCACTTTGTAAATAAATTAGGAGAAAAAATGCCTACACCAATAATTTTGCCACAATGGGGAATGGGAATGAACGATGGACAAGTAATGAAATGGTTAAAATCAATTGGGGATCCGATTTCAAAGAGTGATAAATTAGTAGAAATAGAATCTTCTAAGGTTAATTCTGAAGTTGAAGCTACGACAGATGGAAAACTAGGAAGAATTGATGTTGAAGAAGGTAAAGTAGTTAATGTAGGTACTATATTAGGTTATATTTTACTAGAAGGAGAATCGGAGAGTGATCTTCCGGAAAACAAGTTAGATAATACGGAAACAAAAGAATCAACGACAGAAGAATCACCTACAACCAAAAAACAGGATAATAAGACTGGCAAAGTTGTAACACCTAGAGCTAGAAGGTTGGCTAAAAAACTTGATGTTGATATTAATCTTGTGAACGGAACAGGGCCAGGCGGAAGAATTACAGAAGAAGATATATCAAATTATTCTAATGAATCTACAGATGAGGAAGTTTTGCCCGTAAGCAATGTTCCTGTAAGAGAAGTTAAAAAACTAGTCAGCCTTAGATCAGTAATCGCTAAAAGAATGACAGAAAGTTCTAAAATTCCTACCGTTACACTTACTAGAAACGTTGATGTTACTGAAACAGTTAAGTTTCAAAAAAAATTAGTTTCTGAATGGAGATCAAAAAAATTACGACCTCAGTATCAAGATTTAGTCATAAAAGCCGTTGCTAAAGCTCTATCGGAACAAAGAGAAGCAAATGCTCATTTAGTAGGTGATGAGATTAGATATTTAGAAGATATTAATATTGGTTTTGCTGTTGCTGTTAATGATGGATTAATTGTACCTGTTATAAAAAATGCAGACAAAAAATCATTATTAGAAATAGCTTTAGAAATTAGAGATATAGCAAAATTATCTAGAACTAATTCTATTCCTATAGAAAAAATGTCTGGAAGTTCTTTTTCTGTTACTACACTTGAGTCATACGAAATTGAAACTTTTAATCCTTTACTAAATCCACCTGAGATTGGTATTTTAGGTGTTGGTGCAGTAAAAATAGCCCCAACTTACGTAAATGATGAACTAATTCCAAGATCTTTTGGAACCTTAAATCTAACTTTTGATCACAGGGCCTGGGATGGGGCTCCATCTGCGAATTTTCTTAATGTGGTATCTAAATATTTAATTGATCCTAGTTGGATGGATGAATAATTCTTCGGTAGGTATAATCGCTAATCCTTCTGCTGGTAAGGATATTAGAAGACTTGTTTCTCATGGAAGAGTTGTTTCGAATCAAGAGAAAGCTAATATACTAAGGCGTGTGTTTGCGGGAATTGTATCTACAGGGGCTAGAACTTTATATATTATGCCAGATGCTTCAGGATTATCTTTTCCTGGAGTAAATGATGTTAAAAATAAAATAGATATAAAATATTTAGACCTTCCAAATGTTTCTCATCAAACCGGTACAACCAAAGCAGCAAGTATCATGAATGATCTAAATGTTGGATGTATTGTAACTTTAGGTGGAGATGGAACAAATCGAGTAGTTGCAAAAGGCTGTGGTCAAACACCTATTCTACCAATTTCTACAGGGACAAATAATGTGTTTCCGCAAATGACTGAAGGAACTATTGCAGGTATAGCTGCAGGCAGAATAGCTACTCGTAAAATTACTTCTAAATCCTTTAGAAAAAGTAAGAAAATCAATATATTTGTTAACGATGAACTAGTTGATATAGCTCTCGTAGATGTTGCAATAACTAATCAAATGTTTTTAGGATCAAGAGCTGTTTGGGATCCAGAAGTAATAGATAGTATTTTTCTTACACGTTCAGAGCCACTATGTATTGGTTTAGCTTCTATTGGAGCAAGAATAAAAATGATTTCAATTGATGAACCTTTAGGTCTTTATATAAAATTAAATGGTAAGGAAAAATTTAGAGTTTCTGCTCCTTTAGCTCCTGGAAAAGTTCACGAAATTAAAATTTCTTCATATGAGGAAATGAAATCAGGGAAAAAATATCCAATAGATTTAAATTCAGGCACTATAGCTTTAGATGGAGAAAGAGAAGTTGAACTTTTACCAAAAAATAAAGTTGCAGTATCCTTAGATTTAGATGGCCCAAATGTAGTTGATGTTGAATCTGTACATAGAAAATTTTTGCAAGGTGAAATTTAAATGAATTTTCAAGAAATTTTAAATTACAAAAACATAGCAATACAAGCAAGTAAGAATTCTTCTGAGATATTATTAAAAAGATTTTCAGAAGTTTCGACAATTAATAAGTGGGAGAAAAGCCAAAATGCTTTGGTGACGGAAGCAGATATAGAGAGTGACGATGCCATTATTTCTATATTATCGAAGACGAATAATAATATATTATCTGAGGAAAGTTTACATAAAGAAAAAAATTCTGATTTAACCTGGCTTATTGATCCTTTATGTGGAACTGTTCCTTTTTCTTTAGGAATGTCTCATTGGGGAACAAATATAGCTTTACATGGTAAAAATGAATTACTAATGGGGTTGGTAACTTTACCGTTGTCAAATGAGTACATATTTGCTGCTAAGGGATATGGGGTCGAATTAAATGGAAATATATTAAATAGTTTTTCTCCTTATAAAGAATTATCTAGAGCTACTATAGCTTTGGAAATAGATGGTGGAGATGCATGGAAAAAATTAATTAAATCAGAATTACAATGGATTTCATCTGTTGGGCAAGTAAATAGTTTTTCATCTGTATCCTATCCGATAGCTCAACTTTGTCTTGGAAGGTTAGGAGGTGCAGTTTTTTATGGAATAGAATCAGTGCATATTGCAGCAGGAGCTATAATATCTGAAGAATCAGGCATGAAGGTTTCTGATGAAAAAAATAATCCAATTGATTGGAATAATAATCTTGAAAAACATATAGTTATAATTGCCTGGCCAAATATTCACGAACAATTATTAGATAAAATAGCTAACTAAGGAGAAATAAATGCCATATATAGTTAATCATATTCATATTAAATCTAAAGATCCTGAAAAAACAGCTAAATGGTTTGTTGATGCATTTAATGTAAAAATAGTTTCAGATACTGTTCGACCTGTTGGTGATAGATTTATCACAACAACTGCAGAAGGCGGAATGAAAATTAATATTTCAAGTGAAAGAACAAATGAAATATTAGGTCCTGCTGACTCTAATGCTCATTACGGTTTAGAACATTTTGGTTTTGATAGTAATGATATTAATGCTGATATTAAAAGATTAGTAGAACTTGGAGCTGAACTTAAAGAAGGTCCAAAAGAAAATCCTGAAGTGAAAAATATTATAGCTTTTATTTCTGCTCCAGGAGATATAAGGATAGAGCTAATTCAATCTACAGCATAAGTTATTCGTATTCTGATTTAATTGAGTTATATAAATTACTATAACGAGAATGTAATTCAGAATAATAATCTGATTCATTATGGTTTGGTTCTATTTTATCTTTAACTGATATCCAGTTTGAGGCCACTTCATTAATAGAGTTGAAATATTCTTTTGAATAACAAGAGGCCAACATTGCAGCCCCTAATGATGCTCCTTCGGATTGTCCTATAAGCATTATATTTAATTGTAAGGTATCAGCTATAATTTTCTGCCATTTCTTTGATTTAGCACCCCCACCAACTAAAACAGCATTATTTATTTTATTTTTAGTAGATATTAGATTTAATGAATCTCTTAAAGCTAATGCTATTCCTTGTAGTACAGAATAAGTTAAATCGGCACGAGATGTTTTTGCATTTAATCCAAAAAACACCCCTCTAGCTTTTGGATTTGCATAAGGGGTTCTTTCTCCAGTGATATAAGGTAGAAATAAAATATCCTCTTTCTTTTTTGGATTGTCTGGAATTTCATTAATTAAATCTTGAATATTTTTCACGTCAGAAATTTTACTCCACCAATCTAATGCTCCTCCAGCTGATAAAATTACACCCATTTTATACCATGTTTTCGGAGAAACATGTCTCATTAGATGTACTCTTAATAATGGATCAAATTCAGGTTTTGTAGATGGAGCTACGACTGCCCCAGAAGTTCCAACAGTTAACATTAAGGACCCTTCATTTAGTACACCAGCACCAAGAGAAGCACATGCATTATCAGCGCTTCCTGCAACAATAGGTATCGTATTTTTTAGACCAGTTTGTTCTGCAATATCTTTTTTTAAATATCCAGAAATATCATTTGATGTAATAATTTTTGGGAATAAAGAGACATCTATGTCAAGAATGGAACTCATTGTAGATGACCATTTATTTTTATGAATATCGTATAGAAGTGTACCCGATGCATCAGTAGGTTCAGAAAATTTTTCTCCTGTAAGCTTAAATCTAATATAGTCTTTAGGCATCATCATATGTTTGATTTTTGAAAACAATTTGGGCTTATTGTTTTTTAGCCAGATTATTTTTGGTGCTGTGAAACCTTCTAAAGCTGGATTACCTGTGATTTTTCCAAGATTTTCTCCACTTCTTTCTTTTATAAAGTTACATTCCTCCGTAGTTCTTCCATCATTCCATAAAATTGCGTTATCAAGCGGGTTATCATTTTTATCTAAAATAACTAAAGAATGCATTTGGCCTGATAGACCAATAGATAAAAAGTTAACTTTTTGTGATTTGAGACTTTGAGAGATAGCTTTTAAGCTTTTTACTGTCGCTGACCACCACTCTAAAGGATTCTGTTCTGTCCATCCTGGTTTTTGGATAATGATATTTAAATGTTCATTATGGGATGCTAAAATATTGCCTTCTAAATCAACTGCCAGAGCTTTAATGCCTGAAGTTCCAACATCTATTCCTATGAAAGCTAGTTTTGTCATAGAGTCTATATATCACCTATGGACGGGGCAAAACCACTCCAATATGATTCTTGATCTACTCTTGCATCAATGATAGTTGTTTTATCGGCTGTCATTGATTTTTTTAATGCATCATAAAATGATTCTGGAGTATTTACTTTTACTCCATATAAACCAACAGCCTCTGCTATTTTTGAAAAATCTACAGGTACAAAATTTAATCCATGTGAATCAAAACCTCTTGAATTCTGTCTAGCTTTCATGGTGCCTAAAGCCATATCATTTATGATTACTATAGGCATAACTATATTATTCCTTGAAAAAACTTCTAATTCCCCTAATCTCATTAATGTACTTCCGTCAGCACCAATAGCAATTTTTGGTGTATCAGGTTTGGCTAATCCATAACCAATTGAAGCCGGTATGGTTAATCCCATTGTTCTGCCACCTGAAGATCCCAGATAAGAACCATATTTATTAACAGGTAAAAGATGTTCAAAAAATCTTATAAATGCACCTGTTTCAGTAATTATTGTGGTGTCTTCATTTTTTATATTTTTAATGCTTTCAATAATATCTTGAACAGTAAAAATTGCTTGTTCATCTCGCACAAAATGTCTTAGGACCTTTGTCTTAATTTCATTAATTTCATTTAGAGAAAAGCCATTAGATTGTTTGACTTGATCATTAAGAATTTTTAATATTGTTTTTAAATTTCCATTGATCCGAATTTCTGGATTTATTGATGTTGAATTATATTCTTCTCTCGCAACTATTTCTATAGTAGGTTTATTAAATGACCAAGGTATATGGGTCATCATAGAATCTGCTCCAATTAGAATAATTAAATCAGATCTTTCTTCAATCTCACCTTCAATAGTTTCTAAATTATAGTTTCCTGTAAAAACACCCGCCCAACGAGGATGATTTTCAGGAATAATTCCTCGCGCATCCATATTTACAAGTACCGATCCACCAATCTTTTCTACAAAAAGAATTAATTCTTGAGTAGCTTTATCTCTTTCTACATCAGCGCCTAGCAAAATTAAAGGACGTTTACTTAATGAAATACGATTAGATACCTTCGAAATTGTCAATTTGTCGATAAAAGTATTTTTGAGGTTATTTTTTTTGTAATCTGGTATTTCGCCACAATCATTATCTTGGTAATCACTAGTAATATTAATTACTGAAGCGCTTGGTCTACCATCAATAGATGAAAGAATTGCAGATTTTAGTTGTTCTCTAGCTTTTGAATGATTTATATTAGCTTGAAAAGAGGAAATTGATTCAAATAATTTAAAATGATCCATCACTTGAACTAAATCAATTTTTTGTTTTTCCGGACCTGCCTCACAGACACATAATAATGGTTTTCTTTCAAAATAAGTATTAGCTACACCTCCAGCTAAATTACCTGCCCCAACACCTTTTACAGTAAGAGCTAAACCAGGAGAATTTTTTTCATCTCCGTAATATGCTGCTGCTATTGCAGCGGTAGATTCATGGGCAACATGTATAAAATTAACATCTACTTTTTTCCCTGATTCCATTGCATCCATTGGGAACCCGCTACCTGGAATGCCAAAAAAATGTTCAATTCCTCTTTCTTTAGCGTCAAAAAGTAATAGATCGGAAAACTTCATTGATAATCTAATCTAGGAATTTATATTTTATATCTGTTGTGATGTTAATAGAATCACCTATAGAAAGATGTACTGGACATTGAGATGAGTGATGATTAAGAGCACGATCTATAGCTTCCTTTTTTTCATCATACAAATCTTTTTCAATAGTAAGATTATATAAAATTTTAATGTTTTTGATTTTTAAAACATTATTTTTTTCATTGAAAACTTCACCTTTTACGTCTGCAATAAGATAACCCCTTCCAGTGGGAATTTCACGAACAGCAAGTGCCCGTCTAAATGTTCCAAGCATTCAGCCGCCTGTTGCAGCAATTATATAATCCAGTGTAGTTGGCATAGGATCTGTTATGTTTGAAGGATCAGCTCCATAATGTTCGGCTATTTCACTGTGTACACCAAAAATTACCTCACTATTATTTGGAGGCAAAAAAGCATGCCTAACAGCACCTTTTTCAGGTTTGATTTTTATATTCGATATATATACAGGTTTAGTTTCGTTCATATTAATTTATCCATGGCTGAACTCTTGGTTCGCCAATAACTTGTAGTAATGCAGTAATATAACCATAACAGAATGCAAAAGCAGTTGCTTTAGGGTCTGTACCAGAAATTTCCGGAACATGATCTGGCATTAACATATATTTATAATTAATTTCTTTATATGTTTGTAATGCTTTCCACATATTAATACTCCCTTCATCAGGAAAAACTTCCATAAAGTCTAATTTTTTTCCTTTAATGTTTCGAAAATGCACATTAAATATTTTTTCTTTTTTTCCAAACCATCTGATAATATCAAATATTTCTTCTCCAGGATTATCTAACATTTCAGTTATAGTACCCTGACAGAAATTTAAACCATGATATGGACTTTCATGTAATTGAACAAATTTTTTCAATCCTTCTATTGTTCCTAATACTCGAGTTACACCTCTGAAGTTTGGTGGAGTGTATGGGTCATGAGGGTGACACGCTAATCGTACTTTATATTCTTCTGCAACAGGAACTATTTTTTCTAGAAAATAGTCTATTCTTTCCCAAAAAGTATCTTCATCGACTAGACCAGCTATTCCGGGATCAGACATATTTTTTATTTTATTGAATCTTAATGTTGAGTTAAATGATCCGCCCCTTCCTTTTTCTTTTTCTGATCTTGGTATTCCGATTATGTTTAGGTTGTATTTAACTGAGGGAATTCCTGCTTCTGATACATTCTTAATTAAATTCTGAATAGATTCAATTTCTTTATCTCTTTCAGGGGATTTACCTAGCATAATATTTGGAGATTGCGAATTTTCTATAGGAGTAGAAGATAATGGTAGCTGCACCATATCTAGAGTAATTCCATAAGAATTAATTTTTTCACGATGATTTATAAGTTTTTCCTTCGTCCAATCATGTGGATTTCCGTCAGGGTCAGCACAAATATTCATCACGCCTAATTGTGACCATTGTTTTAAGTCTGTATTATTTCTTGCTGCCACTTGTGTTCCAAGATACATTGATCACCTCCTTTATTTATTCTTATTCAAAATTTATTTTACAGTCAAAGAACTTTTTTGTATTGCCTCACACCATTGAGAATATAATGAATCTCTTTCAGAGCTTTTCATTTTAGGATCATAAATATTTTCTGATCTTACAATTGGTTTTATTTCATTTATAGAATTCCAGATTCCTATTTTTAATCCAGCTAAGAAAGCTACTCCAAGGGCGGTTGTTTCAGGAACTTTTGCCACTTTAACTTGCCTATCCAAAATATCAGCTTGGAATTGCATTAGAAAAGAATTTTTTGTTTGTCCTCCATCAACTTTTATAGGAAGTTTTGAATTTGAACTAGTTATTGATGCTTCAACAACATCTTTGACTTGAAAAGCAGTTGATTCTAATGCGGCTCTAATTATGTGGTATTTATTTGTTCTTCGTTTAATTCCTGAAATAATTCCTTCAGCATCTGTTTTCCAATGAGGAGAACCTAACCCATTAAATGCAGGAACAAAATATATTCCTCCATTATCTTTAGTGTATTCCGAAATTGTGTTTGTATCAGAAGGATTCTTAATTATTCCTATTCCATCTCTAATCCACTGTACTGCAGAACCAGTAGAAAAAACTGAACCTTCTGTAGCGTAAAAAGTTTTTTGTTTTAATTGAAATCCAATAGTATTAAGTAATTTAGTGTTCTTCAATTTAGACGGATCATTTCCTTCATTAGTTAAAACAAAAGCACCTGTTCCATATGTACACTTTGTCGTTCCTTTTTCGAAACAAGCATGACCAAACATTGATGAATGTTGGTCACCAGCGATACCTGTAATAGGTATTTCGTAACCGAAGATTTTCGGATCAGTAAATCCAAAATTATATGAAGATGGCAAAATTGTTGGTAGAATTTCCAATGGAATATTGAAAATCTTTAATATCTCTTTATCCCATTCAAGATTATAGATATTTAATAACATTGTTCTTGAAGCATTAGTTAAATCTGTTACATGCAATTTTTTATTGGTAAGATTATAAACTATCCAAGAATCGATAGTTCCAAAACATAAATCTCCATTTTCGGCTTTTATTTGTCCATCAGGAATAGAATCGAGAATCCAACGAATTTTTGTAGCACTAAAATAAGGATTAATATTCAATCCTGTGGAATTTTTTATTATTGAAGTAAAATTTTTTGATTCTAAATAAGTACAATATTCGGACGTTCTTATGTCTTCCCAGCCTATAGCGTTGCCTATTGGATTACCTGTTTTTTTTTCCCATATTAAAGTAGTTTCTCTTTGATTTGTTATTCCTATCGCATCCACCTTATTTTTTATATTTGAGATAGCTGACTTTGCTGTTTGGATAGTTTGTAGGATAATTTCTTTGGGATTATGTTCTACCCATCCATTTTTTGGGAAGAATAAATTTGATTCTTTTTGGAAAGATTTAACTAAATTTCCATTTTCATTGAAAATAATAGACCTTGTTGAGGTAGTTCCTTGATCTATAGAGAGAATTGCATGTTTCATTTCAGTAATTTTATTTTTAAAATATACTTTTATTATGCTTACAAATGAAGAAATATTAATAGCTATAATACGAATTACAGGTTCTCTTTTTACTTTAAAGTGGGCATTTATTGGTGCTGTATTTGCTGTTTTTATTGATTTGTCTGATCTTTTTTGGCAAGACTACTTGGACATGGGTGGAATAAGAAATTATCAAGTGTTCGATAAAATTCTTGATTTATTTTATATGTCAATTTTTTTATTTATAGCTATTAAATGGAGAAATAATTTTTCCAAGATAGCTATTTTTCTTTTTTTATTTAGGCTCGTCGGACTTTTAATATTTGAAATTACTCAGGAAAGAATATTTTTATTACTTTTTCCTAACATTTTTGAGTTTTGGTTTATTTTAATAAGTGGATTGAAGCTTTTTCTAAAAGAAAAAACAATTTTAAAACCTAAAATAATTTTCATTTCTCTGTTTGTATCTGGAGTATTGAAAATTTTCCATGAATGGATTTTACACGGTATTAAATTTTTTGATCAATGGGGGTTTTTTGAGTTTATGAATATGTTAGTTGATATTTTTTATTAAATTTACCATACAGATGAATAGCCATCTTTGCGTAGATCAGAACTCGCAAAAAGAGTTTTTTCTTTTCCGTAAATTTGTATGGCCCCAGCACATCCTGCTCCTCCAAATGCACCAGAAGAAATGGTTTTATGTCCTTTATTTCTCATATTCTCAAATGTCTCTTTAGAGATTCTACTTTCTATCTCCAAAAAATTTTCTTCTTTATGAGGGTAAGCTGAATTTGTTTTTCCTTGATAATGTGTCCATCTAGGACCTTCTATTGCTTCAGCTACGTTGAGCTCATAATCATAAATTGAAGTGATGATTTGTAAATTAGTTTGTACTTGTGTATCTGCACCAGGGGTACCACAAACTAATTCAACTTTACCTCCCTTTTCGATTTGATTTGAAAAAACCATAACGGGGTTCATTGTATGTCTAACTCTCTGTCCAGGATTCAAAAAATCTATATGCTCTGGATCCAAGTGCCAATAAGTCATCCGGTTATTCATTAAAATTCCTGTATCTCCTGCTATTATTCCTGAACCATATGCAGTTTGAATACTTTGAAGTCCACTTAATGAATTTCCCCACTGATCTACAATACAATAATGTGTAGTATCTCCTCCAGGTAAATGTAATCTTTTGTTAAATCTATATTTTTTATTTTTTTCTGGATGTCTTTTCATATAATTCCATGGGTCTCCCTCTTCAGGCTTTTCTATAGCTTTTTCCAATGAAATTAAATATGATCTTTCTTTTGAATATTCTTTTGACAATAATCCTTCTATTGGAACATCAATAAATTCAGGATCAGCTAAAAAAGCTTCTCTGTCTGCAAAAGAAAGTTTTTTTGCTTCTACCATTAGATGTAAACTTTCAGGCGATAGATAATTGTGAGACTGAAGATCGAAATTTTCTAAAATATTTAATTCCTGTAATAAGACATGTCCACTAGAATTTGGAGGCGCTTCATAAACTTCTTTTCCTCTGTAATTTGTTGATATGGGTTTTTGCCATATCATAGTATGTTTTGATAAATCATTAAGTGATAGTAAACCGCCAGTATCTTCACTGAATTTAACCATTTTTTGTGCTGTTTCACCTAAGTAAAATTCATCTCTTCCTCCTTCAATTATTCTTTGATATGTTTTTGAAAGATTTAAATTTCTTCTTTTTTCTCCAGGTTTAAGCCATTTACCATTTGGTGCGAATACTTCAGAGGAAGAAGGAAATTCAATTAAAGCTTTAATTTTTTTCATGTCTTCTGCTTGAAAATATGTTGTAGGAACTCCTTCTTCACAAAGTTCGATAGCAGGATCTATACATTCTTTTAGTGATAATGTTCCATATTTTTCATGTGATCTTAATATTGCATCTAAAATTCCTGGTGTTGATGTACTTTTCATTCCAAAAGAAGGAATCCCATCTGAATATTTTGATGACGTAGCTGCATATGGTGCCGCGCCAGTTCCATTTGCTATTTCAATAGAATTTATTTTGTTCATATGTATCATTATGAATCCGTCACCTCCTATACTTGATCCTGATGGTTCTGCTACCCCGAGAGAAAAAGCGACAGAAACCATAGCATCTACTGCATTTCCACCTCTACTTAAAGTTTTCATTCCAGCCTGTGCTGCTAAAGGATGGTTAGCAACAACTGCCCCCTTTGAACCTATATGTGGGGGTCTATAGGTTATTCCGTTATTACCATGAGGGCTATCGGTGTAATTCATAAAAGTTCCTTATTAGTATTAAATTTTTAAAAGATTAACTCCTTTAGGAAAATAACTCAATAATTTATTATGTTCATCATTTAATTCTTGATCCGGAGGAACCCATCTATTCAAGAATTTAACTTCTATAATTCCTGCTTGCAACATTTCTTTTGCACACCCAAAGCAAGGCATAATAGTTGTATATAAAATAGCATCTTCTGTACTTATTCCAAATCTAGCAGCGGATAAAACAGCATTTTGTTCTGCATGTACGCATATACATAAATCATAAGAGGTTCCTGATGGAAATTTTTTTCTGTTTGAACACCTATTACAACCTCCTTCATCACAATTTTTAATATTATGAGGTGTGCCATTATACCCGGTTGAAATAATATGCCCTTCTTTTGAAATTACAGCACCAACTTTATTGCCTTTACAGTTTGCCCTGGATCTTACTGTAATTGCAATTGTCATCATATATTCATCTATGTTTGGACGCATAATTCCCTAAATTTCACTAAATAAAAAGAAGATATTCGAGTTTTCGAGCTAATCTTATTGTTATCTTAATAGTTACAGTTAAATTTTTTAATATTATCAACACAATAATTACTTAATTAAAATGGAATATTCTCAAATTAATGAATTACCAGACGAAAAAGGTAGATACGGAGATTATGGAGGACAATTTGTTCCTGAAACTTTGATGGCTGCATTAACTGAGCTCTCCGAAGCTTTTGAAAGTATTATTAATGACCAAACCTTTTATAAAGAATTTAATTCTCTTCTTCACGATTATGTAGGTAGGCCTTCACCTATTTATTATGCAAAAAATTTATCCAATAAATTAGGTGCTCAAATATACATAAAAAGAGAAGATTTAAACCATACAGGAGCTCATAAAATTAATAATGCTTTGGGTCAGGCATTACTAGCAAAAAAATTAGGTAAAAATAGAATAATAGCAGAGACTGGTGCAGGACAACACGGAGTTGCTACTGCCACAGTGTGTGCACAAATGGGATTAGAATGCATAGTTTATATGGGTGAAGAAGACATTAAACGTCAATCTCCAAATGTTTATAGAATGCGTGAACTTGGATCTGAAATAATATCTGTAACGTCGGGAACATCTACATTAAAAGACGCAATTAATGAAGCAATAAGAGATTGGGTGACAAACGTTCAAAATACCCATTATTTAATTGGTAGTGCAGTTGGACCTCATCCTTATCCTAAAATTGTTAGAGAATTTCAATCTGTAATTGGAAAAGAATCTAGACAGCAAATGTTTGATAGAATAGGTCATTTGCCAAATTATGTAATAGCTTGTGTGGGAGGAGGATCAAATGCCATAGGAATTTTTTCTGGTTTTTTGAGAGATGAAAATGTAAATCTTATTGGTGTGGAAGCAGCAGGTGAAGGTTTAGAGAAAAAACATGCAGCAACAATGTCCAAAGGTAAGCCTGGGGTATTACATGGTTCTATGAGTTATTTACTACAGGATGAAAATGGTCAAATTGAGGAAGCTCATTCCATCTCTGCAGGTCTCGATTATCCCGGAGTAGGTCCAGAGCATAGCTATCTTAAAGATATTGAAAAGGCACAATATGTTTCTGCTTCAGATATTGAAGCTTTGTCGGGTTTTAAACTTTTATCTAGGTTAGAAGGAATTATTCCTGCATTAGAACCTGCCCATGCAATAGGTTATATGGAATCATGGGTCCCTACATTATCCAAGAATGATGTAGTGCTTTTATTACTTAGTGGTAGAGGTGATAAAGATCTTGAAACAGTAGCAAACGCATTTGAAGAGAAGATTTAGGTGTGAATAAATGCAAGAAAAAATCGGTCCTTTAAATGGTATAAAAATTCTAGAATTTGGGAGTTTTATAGCAGGTCCTTTTGCTGGACAAATACTTGCAGATATGGGTGCTGATGTTGTTAAAATTGAACCACCATCTGGAGACCCATGGAGAAATTCAAGCAGAATAATGGAAAATGAAGGTAGAGGATTTATCACATTAAATAGAGGAACCAGAAGTTTATCTATAGATTTAAAAAATTCAAATTCAAGGGAAATTTTAAGTAAATTAATAAAAAAGTCTGATGCAGTAGTGTCAAATAATAGACCTGACACATCCAAAAAACTTTCTATTGATTATGAAAGTATTTCTAAACAAAATCCTACCATTATTTATGTAGAAATAACAGGATATGGACCTAAAGGGCCTCGTTCAAAAGATCCTGGATTTGATTTAGTTATGCAAGGTTATACTGGGGCTGTGGCAACCGAAGGAAAATTATTTAATGGCCAACCAGAAGTAATTACATCATCATCATACATAGATTTTGCTACAGCATATGCTGCTGCTTCTGGTGTAATGGCTGGAATTATACGAAGATATAAAACTGGAAAAGGCGGTAAAATTTCTACTAGCCTATTATCTAATGCATTGGCTATGCAATCTTTACATTTAGTAGAAGTTGAAGAATATCCAACACCACAATTTAAGTGGACGCATGAAGAAAAGCCCGTTCTTGAATCTTCAGGTGCTTCTTTTGAAGAAATAATGAGAAGTTATAAAGAAAAAACTAGGCACCCTTTATATCATTGTTATTATAGGGCATATATGACTAAAGACGGAGGAATAAATTTAGGAACCCTCGCAGATCATGCAAAAGAAAGATTAGTAGACTATATGGGAATAAGTGACCCTAGGATTAGAGATAAGGATTATAATTTTGAATCTGATGAAGCAAAAAAAACATCTAAAATTTTGATAGAAAAATTTGAAACGTTTTTCAAAAGTAAAACTACAAAAGATATAATCAAAAATCTTAGAGAAAGAGATATTCCTTGTGAACCAATAAAATTTATAAAAGAGTTACTTGATGATCAACAAGCTTTAGATAATGATTATATTATTGATTTAAAACATTCTAATGGTTTTAGATATAAATCTGCGGGGCCAATATTGCAATTTACAGATGATGATAATTCATCTTTTATATCATCTCCTTCTCTAGGAGAGCACACTGATGATATTTTATTTGAATTAGGTTTTACCAAAGGAAATATCGATAAATTTAGGAATTTAGGAATAATTAAGTAATGCATAAGCCTGTGATTATAAACAACGAGATATTGAATGAAATATATAGTTTAGCAAGAAATGGTTTTCCTAGTGAAGTATGTGGATGGTTAAGGGGAGATCCAAATAATGGTAATATTACCAGTATTAGGCCTGCAATTAATGTTTACGACAATAAAAACCATCCTGTTGTTAGTGATCGAACTGCAGAAACAGCATATGTAATTTCATCTGAAGATGTTTTAGAACTTAATAGTGAACTTGACGAACCTTTTCCTCCGTTAGTTATTTATCATTCACATCCTAACGGAAAGGCATATTTTTCTGAAACAGATCGTGTTGTAGCTACAGATCCTTGGGGAGAAGGTCCAAATTATCCAGTTCAACAACTTGTTATAGGTGTTAGCAAAGAAAAAATTGTAGAATCTAGGCTTTTCTCTTGGAGTAGTAAACAAAAAGATTATATTGAAATATATAAATATAAAGGTGCTGAAATATAGGATCTATCTTTCTGTAACTGTTCCGCCATTTATATTAATTGATTGTCCAGTTATATATGATGCACGGTCAGTACTCAAAAATCCTATTAATTCAGCTATTTCATTATCTTCTGCAACTCTTCCGAGAGGTATTTGCTCAATTCTTTTTGCCCATTTTTCTTTTCTGCCCATTGGGTCCATACGAGCCGTTTCAGTAAGACCAGGACAAACGGAATTGACGGTAATTTTTTTTGAAGCTAGTTCTTTTGATAATGCTTGAGTAAATCCATCAATAGCAAAATTTGAAGCATTATATGCAGCCATGTTGGGAGAACCTGTTTTTCCTGCACTAGAGGATAAATTTATAATTCTCCCACCTTCTCCTTGTTTGATCATTTCTATAGATGCAGCTTTACTACAAAGAAAAGTTCCTATTACTTTTACCATTAGAACTTTTTCAAAAACTTTTTGATCTAGTTCTATTACCGGAACTCTGTCTGCACCAAAAGGAGCAGCTGCATTATTTACTAAAATATCTACCCTGCCAAATTTTTCCATTGTTTTTGAAATTAAATTATTTACAGAATTAATTTCAGTTACATTTGTAATTATAGGTAAAGAAATTCTTCCGTAACTTTCGACTTCTGAGGCAGTAGAATAAATATCATTCCAGTTAACTTTTTTCTCATCTTCTGGAAAAGATTTTGGGTTCCTTCCTGTTCCTGTGATTACGACATCTGCACCCATTTTTGCGAGAGTATTTGCACTAGCCCTACCAATTCCCCTCATTCTGCCTGCGCCTGTGACTATAGCAACCTTTCCTTCTAATTCTAATTTTTTCATTTTTAAACCTGATAAATTTATGTTAATTTGATTGTATTATAGATCAAATTGTTGTTTATAATTTACAAAAACTTATAAAAAGAAATAAGAAATCATGTCTCTATTAAAGAACTCTTTTCCTATACACGGTATTTATAAAGATCAAGATGTTATGATTCCGATGAGGGATGGAGTTAAACTTGCTACGGATATTTATCGTCCTTCAAATGGAAAAGGCGCTCCTGTTGATTTTAAAGTTCCAGCTATTTTAGTTAGAACTTCATATGATAAAACATCTAATGAATGGGATGATGTTTGGCCTTTCTATACTAGGCGAGGGTATGCAGTAATTATTCAAGATCTTCGTAGCAGATTTAGGTCTGAAGGAAATGGAGAATATTACCATACAATTAATCCTTGGGAAGGAAAAGATGGATTTGATACAGTCGAATGGTTAGCTAAACAAGATTGGTGTAATGGAAAAGTAGGTACTATGGGATCATCTCATCGTGCAATTACACAAACTCAGCTTGCATTAGAAAAACCTCCTCATTTATCTGCAATGTGGATTGAAGCAGGCCCCACAAATATTTTTTTACATGAAGCGCGTGAAGGTGGAGCTATGAGTTTTCAAATGTTTTCAGCTCTACATTTACATGCATTAGATTCACACGAAATAAAAGATGATATAGGAAAAGCCAAAATTATAATTGATGCAATGCGAGATATGAGATCATGGATAAAAAAATTTCCTTTAAATCCAGGAGAAACAGCTCTGAGAGTTACTCCTTACCTCGAAAAAACAGCCTTTGATTATTACTATCGAGGGATATATGATGAATGGTGGGATCAGGAGGCAGCTAACCAAGATTCTAGAATTGACCATCATGCTGATGTTCCAATTACTTTGGCTTGTGGATTTTATGATAATTTTATAGGGGCTACATTAGATTATTATTTAAAAATTAAGAAAAAAAATAAATCTCCAGTAAATTTAATTTTAGGTCCCTGGTGACATGGTGGAATGAGAGCGTCGTCGGCGCTACAAGGAGATTGTGATACCGGAAAAGAAGGTGTTTGGTCAAATGAGTTTTATAACCCTGCCAGATTGGCCTTTTTTGATAGATGGCTAAAAAAACAACCTAGATTAGATGAAATTGAACCGGTGAGTGTTTTTGTAATGGGGGCAGGCAAAGGAGGTTTAACTTCTACTGGCAATTTAAATCATGGTGGTAAGTGGAGATATGCTAATAATTGGCCTATTGGTCAAATTACTGAAAAAATATTGTATTTTAATTCTGATGGAATTTTTAATGAAGAAATTAATAAAAACTCTATAGATAAATTAAGTTATATATATAACCCTAACGATCCTGTTCCTACTATTGGCGGACCTATTGTAGGTATGTTTGAAATATTAAAACCAAATGAAGGAGGCCCTAGCTTAGACTTTGTTCCTGAGCACTTAGATCAATGGTCTTTTATGAAAAATTATATACGTGAAGTGCTTCCTGCAGGTGGATTTCATCAAAAAGAATCAAATCAATCATTTATGTCTTCAAAATCAGATAAATTACTTAAGGATAGAAAAGATGTTGTGTCATTTGAAACTAAACCCTTAAGAGAAAAAATAGAAATTATTGGTGTAATCAAAATTGAATTATATGTTGCTTCAGAGGCATTAGATACAGATTTTACATTTAAGCTTATTGATGTCTATCCTCCTTTTGAAAATTATTCAGAAGGGTATCATTTGAATTTAACAGATACTATTTTTCGTATGAGGTATAGATATGGATATGACAAAGAAATAATGATGAAAAAAAATGAGATTTATAAAATTAGTATAGATTTATGGCCTATAGCTAATTTATTTAAAGAAGGCCATAAACTTAGAATTGATATATCTAGTTCAAATTTTCCTAGATTTGATATAAATCCAAATACTGGAGAGCCATTGGGAAGGCATACTAAAATGTTATCCACAAAAAATACAATTTTTATGTCTAATATTTATCCCTCTAGTATTAAAATTCCAATTTTAAATAATTAAATATGCAAACAATAAATGCAATCAAATTTGAAGTTATTAGAAATGCACTTATTCAGGCAACTGAAGAAATGGCTATTACATTACGCAGAAGTGCATACTCAACAAATGTGAAGACACGGCAAGATTTTTCTTGTGCATTTTTTGATAGTGAATTGAGATGTATTTCTCAGGCATTTACCCAGCCGGTTCATTTAGGGTCTTTTATTAAACATATCCCTGAAATTGTTAATCAATATGGAGTAGAAAATATTTTAGAAGGAGATATGATACTCTCGAATGACCCTTATGGTGGTGGGGTACATTTAAATGATATTTCTTTAATCTCACCTGTGTATTTTAAAGAATATTTAGTTGGATATGTTGCTTGTTTAGCGCATCATGTAGATGTAGGAGGGGGGGCACCTGCTTCTGTTGGTGCTTTTAAGGAAATTTTTCAAGAGGGTGTGATTATTCCACGTGTGAAATTAGTAAAAAAAGGCAAAATAGACAAAGATATTTTTGATCTTATTTTAGAGCAAATAAGATCAAAGCATGAAACTTCTGGAGATATTAGAGCTCAAATCGGATCTAATTTGACCGGAGAAAAAAGAATTCTTGAAATATTACATAAATATGGATTAGATGAATTTAATTTATATATAGAGGAAATTATTAAATACACAGAACGTAGAACTAAAAATGAATTATCTAAACTACCTATAGGAAAATATTTTGCTGAAGGATTTGTTGATAACGATGGATTTACAGATAAGAAAGTTATTTTAAAGGTTGAAATTATAATAGATAAAAACAAAATAACTTTTAATACATCAGGATCAGATTTACAAAGGCAAGCTCCTGTAAATTCTACTTTTGCCCAAACTTTTTCTGCTTGTGCTTATGCTCTTAGATGTTTAATGGATAAAGATTTGCCTGTTAATCATGGATTTTATAAATACGTAAATGTTATTGCTCCTGAAGGCACTGTTACTAATTGTGTTCATCCTGCACCTGTAGTGGGAGGATGGGAAACCCATGTAAGGCTTAATGATTTAATATTCTTGGCATTATCTAAATCTATGCCAGATTTAATTTGTGCAGGCACTAAATCTATGCAATGTCATTCAGGTTTTGGAGGAATAAATGAATACACTGGTGATTATTATTGTTTTCTTGAAACGTTGGCAGGTGGTTATGGGGCTAGATCTACGTCTGATGGTCCAGATGCTGTACAAGCTCACGGTCAAAATACTGAAAATGCGCCAATTGAAGAAACAGAAAGTAATTATCCTGTTCAAATAACAAAATATGAACTAATTCCAAATTCTGAAGGACCAGGAAAGTTTAGAGGTGGATTGGGTCTTCGAAGAGATTATATGTTTACTGACGAAACTACTTTTACTATTTTAGCTGATAGAGATAAAGATGGACCTCATGGTTTATTTGGAGGAAAAAAAGGAAGCGTTTCAGTCTATGCTTTAAAAAGAAAGAATAAACAAGAAATCACTCTATCTTCTAAAAAGACCATCCAATTATATTCTGGAGATGTAATAAGTTATCGAACTTCAGGAGGTGGAGGTTTTGGTAGTCCATTTAAAAGAGATCCTATAAAAGTGTTATCTGATTATTTACAACAAAAAATTTCATATGAAAGAGCTAGAAATATTTATGGTGTACATATAGATAAAAGTCAAAAACTTGTAGATTATAAAAAAACATACAAATTAAGAAATTTAAGGCTAAATTAAATTTGAAATCATCAAAAAAAATTAACAACTATAGAATTGGAGTAGATATTGGTGGAACATTTACTGATGCTACTTTAATTAATTCTAACACTGGAGAAATTTTCACTTCAAAAGTTTTGACTACACCATTAGATCCATCTATTGGATTTATAAGTGCAGTTGAAAAGATTTTGAAATTTAAAAAAATCCAACCCGAATCTATGGAATATGTTGTTCATGCTACCACAGTTGCTACAAATGCAATAATTGAAGGAAAAACAGCTAAAACAGCCTTCATTACTACAGAAGGCTTCAGAGATATGCTTGAAATCGCCCGACAAATAAGGCCATCTCTTTATGATTTACAATTTAAAAAACCTAAACCTTTAATTCCTAGACAATTATGTTTCGAAGTTATAGAAAGGATGAATTCAAAAGGTGAAATAATTAAACCTATAGATAAAAAATCAATAGATAAAATCATTGAGTTACTTATCAAGAATAAAGTAGATGCTGTAGCTATTTGTTTGCTTCATTCATATAGAAATCCGGAGCATGAAATTCAATTAAAGAAAGCTATACAAATACGATTACCAAAGTTAATGATTTCTACTTCTTCTGAAGTTGTACCAGAATTTAGGGAATACCTAAGAGCTTCAACTACAGTAATTAATTCATCAATTTCTCCAATAATCAATAAATATATTACTTCAATTAGTAAAAAATTATTTAAATATAAAATTAATGCTGAACTTTTAGTTATGCAATCGAATGGAGGAGTTTACACAGCAGACGCTGCAATTACATCACCTGTTCATATGGTAGAATCTGGACCTGCCGCAGGGGTAGTAGCTTCTTCAGTTTTAGGAAAATCTTTAGGATATAAAAATATTATTTCTTTTGATATGGGAGGAACAACTGCTAAAGCCGCATTAATTAGAGACGGTAAACCTACAGTAACAAAAGATTACAGTGTTGGAAATTTTGCACAAACTGGAGCAGGAGCATTTGGAGGTTCTTCAGGATATCCTATAAGGACTCCTGTAATAGATTTAGTTGAAATAGGTGCTGGTGGTGGTTCTATTGCATGGGTTGATTCCGGAGGAGCTTTACGTGTTGGACCACAATCCTCTGGTGCAGATCCTGGTCCCGCTTGTTATGGATTAGGAGGTACACAACCTACAATTACAGATGCAAATTTAATTCTTGGAAAACTTGATCCAAATTATTTTGCAAATGAAGAAATAATTTTAGATATTGATTTAGCAGAAAAATCAATCTTTGATAATTGTGCTAAACAATTAGGTCTTTCTGTTCTGGAAGTAGCTAATGCAATAATTGAAATAGCAAATAATGCAATGGTAAATGCACTTAGACTGGTTTCTGTTCAAAAAGGACATGATCCTCGAGAATTTATTATGGTGGGTTTTGGTGGAGCTGGGCCAGCTCATGTAGCTAATTTAGCAGAAGAGGTGGGTATACAGAAGGTACTTATACCTAAAGGCCCAGGAACTGCTTCTGCTTTAGGCCTTTTAGTTACAGATATTAGGATGGATGTATCAAAAACCTTAATAGTTCGCACAGATACAATGGATTTATCTGAAGTAAAAGAAGGATTTGATTCGCTTGAAGTCGAAGGAAGGGGTTTGCATTCTTATAATGTTAATGTTGACCAAAAACCCAATATATTATTTGAAAAATTTTTAGAAATGAGATATTGGGGACAGAGTTTTGAATTAAATATTCAAGCTCCAGACAAAAAAATTGACCAAAATTGGTTAACAGAATTACTTGAATCGTTTCATTTAGCTCATGAGAGCTCTTATGGCTTTAGAGTAGATAATGATCCAGTAGAAATAGTAAATTTACGATTAACTGCAGTTAGAAAAATTTCCATTCCAAAAAATCAAGAATTAAAAAGTAACTATAAAAATAAATCTATTGCGATCAAAGGTCAGAGGTCAGTTTATTTTAGTGAGGAACATAAAAAAATCAATACACCTGTCTATGATCGATCTAAATTTTCAAGTGGTTTATTATTTAGTGGGCCTGCAATAGTTGAAGAGCCTGATTCTACAAGTATTATTCCGCCAAATTGGCAGGTAGAAGTAGATCTTTATGGAAATTTAATTTTACAAAAGAAATAATTTTTTAGTTTGGTCTTTCACCTAATATAACTTCAGTTTCTAAAAGATAACTTCTATCTCTAAGCAAAGTAATATTAATTTTATTTCCTGCCTGATGAGTTCTTAGAAATTCTGTTAAATTTGCTCCATTTTGTATTTTAGAATCATTCATACTTATTATAATGTCGTCAATTTTAAGACCAGAAACTTCGGCTGGTGATCCTGGATTAATATATGTTATCCATAAATGATTAGTTGGGAGATCAAATAAAAATGCTAATGCTGGGGTTATTTCGTCAAAACTAATACCAAGA
This sequence comes from Chloroflexota bacterium, assembly GCA_002718415.1. GTDB lineage: Bacteria > Chloroflexota > Dehalococcoidia > Lucifugimonadales > Lucifugimonadaceae. Next base: position 132,384 of record PBEM01000006.1, on the reverse strand, counting down.
TAGCCTGGAGGAGGAGGATCACCTAGTGCTATTAATTTTTTTGCAGAATCTAAAGAATTATTAATATTAATAGCAAAACCAATTCCATCGCTTCCCGTTCTAATTGTATTTATCCCTATCACTTCTCCTTCATTATTAACTAATGGACCTCCAGAATTACCACTATTTATAGCCGCATCTGTTTGAATTAAACCTGTCATATCATTTTCTACTCCATCGCTAATAGTTCTATTTAAAGCACTGATTATACCTTTACTTACCGATGGGCCTCCTTCTAAACCTAATGCATGTCCAATAGCAATGACATCTTCTCCAACTCTTAAATTATTGGAATTGCCAAATTTAGCAGGGATTAATTTTATATTATTATTATCAACTTTAATTATTGCTAAATCTAATATAGGATCTTCTCTGTATTTACTGCCTTTTAATGTTTTTCCATTATTGAATGCGACAGTAATTGCTTCAGCATATTTTATTACATGCTTATTGGTTAAAATGTGCCCCTCTGAATCAAGAATAAGACCGGTTGCTACACCCGTTTCTGATTTTCCATATGTTGCGATTTCTACTACTGAAGGAGCAATTAAGTCTACGATTTCTGGTATTGTTATCCTCTTCGTTATAGGATTATTTTCTTCTATAATTTGCAACTTCGGATTATTGTTATTTGCATTTTCTTCTGAACATGAAACAATTGAAAAGATTACGAACAACAAAGTTATAAATATAATTGGATTACTAATAGTCACAAGATTATTTTCTTAAAGAATTTTTAAAACCAATTTTACAATTTTATGATCATAGATGCTTTTAAATTAATAACAATTAGAATATTTGCTCATAAATCTATGCTTTTTGCAGTAATACTTGGTGTCTTGTTATCTTCTACAATCACTTCAACATCAATTGTATTTTTTGATACATTAAGAAATTTATCTTTACAAAATCAATTAGGAAATTTAGATCAACCGAAGGTAGATTTACTAATGGAAGTCAAAGTTAAAAAAACAGATTATCAAACTTTCGATTCTATACTAGAAATAGTTGATAATACACAAAAAAAATTTGAAGGATTTATTACGGGAAGTTATATAGGAATTAAGACATGGACATTTTTTGTAGACGATAGAAATATTACCTCTAAAAATGTTTGTAGTAATAATTTACGAAACGATTATAGTTGTTTAAGAGCTAATTTTATTTTAATTCCTGATTCGATAAATTCTATAGAAATTATCGATGGTTCAATCCCGAAAATTTATAAAAATTTCTATAACGAAAATTCAGCCATAGAAGTTCTAATTGATAAATTAACATCTGACAAATTAAATTTAAATGTCGGAGATAATTACTTTTTAAAGCCTCATTGGTTAAATACTGAAGATAAATTAAATATTAGAATTTCCGGAATATATAATAGATCTTCAAATAGTGATAATGTTTGGTACATTTTTGATACTGCTTTTGCAAATAAGTCCCCTAATTTAATTTTTGCTAATTTTTTAGTTCCAGAAGAGACTATTTTGAATGGGATTTCTAGTCTTTATCCTGAAATTGGAACAGAGTATGCTTGGCTACTGGATATTGATCCAAAAAAAATCAATGCGAACGATTCCGAATTAGTACAAAATCAGATCGAGAGCATGAAGATTGAGATGAAAACATTTGTTGATGGTTTTATTTTAAGGACTGATCTACAGGAAGTTTTAGAAAAATTTGATGAAGATTTATATTTCAGTCGGTTACCTATGATAATTGTTATTTCGTTAATTGTTTTGGTTGTTTTTTATTACACAATGGTTTTAAGTGGTTTATTAGTAGATTCTCAAAAACCCGAAATTATGTTACTACGAATAAGAGGCTCTACATCGATTCAAATTCTGTCGGTTTTTATATTGGAAGCTATTTTTTTTATTTTTATTTCTGTTATCGTTGGTCCTTTTTTATCTTTAGCAATAGTCTCTCTAACCGGGTTAATTTATTCTGATTTAAATAGTGGGATGATTTTACCTGTAAATCTTAATTATACGGTATTTATAATGGGATTAATTGGAGGTTTTCTCAGTTTTGTTCCTATGATAATTCCTTCGTATATTGCTACTAAAAATGCAGTTATTTTATCTAGATTTAATAAATCAAGGCCAATAACTAAAAGTTTTATAAGTAAGTATTATTTAGATGTTGGTTTATTGATTTTAGTGATTTTTATTTTTTGGATATTATCTAAAGAAGGGTCTTTTTTGGCAGTTGATCTTTTTGGCGAACAAAATGTTAGTAATTTATTACTTTTTTTTCCTGCATTTTTTATGGTCTCAATTGGGATAATACTATTGAGGATTTTTCCACTTTTTATAAGTTTTATTGTAAATATTTTGTCATGGAAATTTATATCTGATTTAGTTCCATCATTTTTAATTATTTCCTTATGGCAAATGGCTCGTAATCCTTCACATTATTCTAAATTATCATTCTTAATTGTATTAACTGCAGGAGTGGGTGTTTTTGCATCAACTTTTAGTGCGTCTCTAATTAGATCTTTTGAAGATAAAGTTAATTATGAAACAGGAACTGATATTAGAGTTAAATCTATTGGTAATTGGGGCGATAAAAGTTATTCATTAGATAATGTTATTCCTAAAACTATTAATCCAGATAATACTATGACACTTTATAGAAAAAGAGGCCTTACAACTGAAACTTATGGTACTCAATTAGTAAGAATTTTAGGAATTGATAGCGAAAAATTCTTAAATGTTGGATGGAATAGAAATGATCTAAATATAAGTAAAAATTCAATTTCTACTCTGAAACCAGAGTTTTTTGAACAAGGTATCTTACTGCCTGAAAACAGTGAATACTTAGGCATTAAATTAAGGCCAGGATTTGTTCCTTTAGATACTTTAGTATCTGTTAGGTTATCAGATAAAAATGATCGTTATTTTAGTGTTTTTTTTGATTTACAATTAACAAGAGATCGCGCATCAAATAATATAATTAAATCTTATGAAGAAAAAACTAATGATTTAGAGAAAAATGAATTTATTTTTTTAGAAAAAAAATTATTTAATATAAACTTTGAATCACCATATAGATTTCACTCATTTGGAGTTATATCACCCAGAAGAGATCTTTCGACTGGATATTTGGATTTAGATTCAATTTTTGTTTATACCGAGGATAAACAAATTGAAATCTTAGAGGAATTTAATGACTTAAATAATTGGCGATTAATCCAAACAGCAAAAAATTCTGTTGGTGATAGTCTAACATCTTTTAATTCTGATATATCAAGATTTAGATGGACATCAGGTAGAGTTAGAGATTATCGAGGAATCACATATAATACAACATTAAAAAATATACCTGTAATTTCCAATAAAACTTTCGTAGAAATATTTGGGATAAATAATGATATACCTCTCCAAATATTAATTAATGAGATTCCTGTTAATGTTTTAGTTGAAAATCAAATTGATTTTTTTCCTTCTATTGAATCTGAAGATGAATCATTCATAATAATGGATGAAGATATATTACATAATATACTTAATCGGGAAATTCCTTGGGGAGAAAAAAACCCTGATGAAATTTGGATTAAATTAGATAGAAAAGATAATTTAATGTTTGATATTAATGAAACATTAAATGAAATTAGAAACAATTTAAATTCTGCTGGTATTAAATATGGAAAAATAATTAGTAATGATCAACAACTTGATGAAATAACAATTAATCCACTTTTAGTTTCAGGTTGGAAAGCATTATTAGGCATTTCATTTTTTACAGTTCTTACTGTAACTTCGGCAGGATTTATTGTTCACTCTAGAATTTCATTTCGTAAAAGAGAATCTGAAAATGCTTTATTACGAACAATGGGTTTATCGGGTAGACAACTAATATTTTTTGTTTTTATAGAGCAGTTTATTGTAATAATTATTGCTTTATTGGTTGGTATTTTTATGGGCGTTCAGTTAGGAACTACCATTATGCCATATTTAGCGAATTCTACTTCTGAAACAAGTGTCAATCTACCTATGCAAATTGTGATAGATTGGTCTATATTTTTGTTAATATTTGGAACTTTATTTTTTGTATTTTTATTTATAATAATAAATACACTTATTTCTGTTTATAAAAAATCAATCAATTTAGTTATGAGAATGGGTAATGAGTAATAAAGACAACACTTATATTTTATGTCAAGGATTATTTAAGATTTACAAAACCTTAGATGTTGAAGTAGTTGCATTGAGAGGTCTTGAATTATCTGTTAATTTAGGTGAAATTATTGCTATAGTAGGTGCTTCTGGAAGTGGTAAATCAACCCTTTTGAATATTTTAGCTGGATATGACACTCCTTCCGCAGGTATTGTAAATGTAGGAGATTATGATTTACTAAATATGAATGAAAACCAATCTGTTTTTTATAGAAGAAAAGAAATAGGTTTTATATGGCAAGATAATACCCAAAATCTTTTTCCTTATTTATCTGTTATAGAAAACATTGAATTACCTTTGATAGTTTCAAAGTTTTCAAAAAACGAAAGAAAAATACGTTCTCAAAATTTATTAGAAATGGTTGGACTTAAAAATAGAAGAGATTTTAAACCTTTTCAATTATCTGGAGGCGAGCAACAAAGGGTAGCTATTGCTGTTGCTTTAAGTAATTCTCCTAAATTATTACTTGCAGATGAGCCAACTGGAGAACTTGATGATAATACTTCTAAAGAGATTTTAGAATTATTCAATTCAGTAAACAAAGAACTAAATACAACTATTGTAATAGTTACTCATGATCCATTAATTTCATCTTCTGTTGATAGGGCAATAACAATAAGAGATGGAAAAACTAGTTCAGAAGTAATTAAAAATAATAACGAGTTTCATTTAGTTGACTCTAGTGGGCATATGCAAATTCCAAATCAAATTATAGAAAGACTTGGACGAAAGGTTAAATTTTCTAATTATAAAGATGGTAAAGTAATATTAGAATCTGATGAATGAAACATTACAAAATAAAATTATAATTAGAGCAATTAATCTAACTAAAGATTATCAAACTGAATCTCAAACTGTTAGAGCAGTAAATAATGTAAATTTAGAAGTAAAATCTGGGGAATTTATAACTTTTGTTGGTCGTTCTGGTTCAGGGAAAACAACATTATTAAATTTAATCTCTGGTCTTGATTATCCTACTGAAGGTCAAATTCTTTTTGATGGAGATAATCTAGATAAATTAAATCAAAAAGAAATAATTTCGATAAGACGAAAAAAAATTGGAATAATATTTCAATCTTTCTCTTTATTACCTTTACTTAGTGCATATGAAAATGTTGAATTACCTTTACGAATTTCGGGAATTAAATCTACAACAAGAAAAAAAATGACTAATAAAGCTATTGAAACAGTTGGTTTATCCCATAGATCTAGACATAGACCATATGAGCTTTCAGGAGGAGAACAGCAAAGAATTGCCATTGCTAGAGCTATAGTAAATGAGCCTAATCTAATTCTTGCTGATGAACCAACCGGTGAACTTGATTCAGTTAATGCTGAAAAAATATTTAGTTCCTTTAAAAAAATGGTTAAAGATAAAGGTATTACAATTTTAGCTACTACTCATGATAGAACTTTATTAAATCTTTCTGACAGAGTTATAGAAATTTCTGACGGTAAACTAGTTTGATAATTTACTTTTAATTTCCATAGCTTTTATATAAGCATCAGATATATTATTTGATGTTATATTTATATGTCCCATTTTTCTTCCAATTCTTGGTTCATCTTTTCCGTATAAATGAACAAAAATATTTTTAGATTTATTTAATTTCTCTAAATTTGGTTTTGAAGAATTATTAATCCATAAATCTCCTAAGAGATTGATCATTACAGATGCACAGGAAAGGTTGGAATTCCCTAATGGTTGTTTAGTTAATATTTTGATTAGTTGAGTAAACTGCGAAGTTTCACATCCATTCATTGTATAATGCCCTGAATTATGTGGTCTTGGAGCTAATTCATTTATAAGTAATTCATTGTTTTTTGTAAGAAACATTTCTACTGCTAACAGTCCCACTAAGTCTAATGATTCAGCAATATTTTTAGCGAGATTTCTAGCTGAAGAAATAATTTTTTTTGAAACTCTTGGAGGAACAATTGATATATCAAGGATATGATTTTCATGTATATTTTCTGATGGAAAGAAGGTTATAATTTCACCTTCAATATTTCTAGCACAAATTACAGATATTTCACAATTAAAATCTAAAAAATCTTCTGCTATAAAAGCTTTTTTTATTTTGATTGAATTTATTAAGTAATCATCTATATCATGCTCAGATTTTAATAACTTTTGACCTTTACCATCATAACCAGAGGAAGCTGTTTTAATAATCATAGGAAAACCAATTATTTTTTGGGCTTGATTAAAATCGTCAATGGAGTTAATTGGAAAAAATTCAACTGTAGGTGCACCTATTTTTCTTAGTTTTTCTTTTTCTAAAATTCTATTACTGGAGATTTTTAATATTTCTGGGCTTGGAAAGACATCAATATTTTCAGAAATTTTCAATAAACAATTTAAGTCTACATTTTCAAACTCGTAAGTTACTACATCACACATGTTTGATAAAGAATTTGCTGCAGAAAGTGAATTATAATTTCCTACAATTTGATGGTCAGATACCTGACCTGCTGGACATAGAGGAACAGGATCTAATATAACTGTTTTATATCCTAATATTTTTGCTGATTGAGACAACATTCTTCCAAGTTGTCCTCCACCAATTATTCCTATTACTGATCCAGTAGGAAGTTTCTTGGAAGTATTAATCATTTAGACTATTTTCTGTTTCAATAATTTTAGCTATTTCCTCTCTTTTCTTGGATAAACTTTTTTGTAATTTATTGTCATTTAATGCCAATATTTGTGCAGAAAGTAACCCCGCATTTGCACTGCCACTGGCTCCAATTGCTACTGTAGCTACAGGTACCCCTTTAGGCATTTGAACAATTGATAAAAGAGAGTCAATTCCATTTAATGAAGAACTTTTAACTGGAACACCTATTACAGGTAATATCGTTTTTGAAGCTGTCATTCCTGGAAGGTGTGCAGCACCTCCAGCTCCTGCAATAATAACTTTAATTCCTCTTTGATTTGCTTTTTCTGCATATTTAAACATAAGGTTCGGGGTTCTATGTGCAGAAATAATTTTCATTTCATAAGGAATATTTAATTCTTCTAAAATATCTGCTGCATGTTGCATTGTATCTAGATCAGACTTACTTCCCATTATTATTGAGACTATAGGCTTACTCATATCTTTTCTTTTCTGTATATTTAATAACTAATAGTATAGTTAATATATTTTTTAAAAATGCCCTTTTTTAAGTTTGATAATAAAAAAATTTATTATGAAATCACAGGTAAAGGTCCTGTAATAATTTTACATCATGGATTTTCTATGTGGGGAAAAGATTGGGTAAAATCTGGTTGGATAAAGAATTTATCCAAAGATTTTACGTGCTTAATTTTTGATGCAATAGGTCATGGTAATTCATCTAAACCTTATTCAATTGATTCATATACTGTAGAATCACGAACAAATCTTGTTATTGAATTATCAAAAAATTTTGGATGGGAAAAGTTTTCATTTTTAGGTTTTTCTATGGGAGGAAGAATAGGATATGAATTATTGTCAAAGCATAAAGACAAATTAGAAAAAATAGGGATAATATCCATGCACGGATATCCTCCCATTAGATATAGAGAGCAATTTCTTAAAAGATTAAAATTTATTCATTCCAATAAGATACAAACTCTTGAACGGGCATTAGGTTTTTATAATCCAGAAAGACCTAGCAATAATATAAAAGCTTTATCAAATAGTACTGAAGCTTTGTTTAATTGGAAAGGTGCAGAAAAAGATCTTATTAATAATCCAATTCCAACTATAATATTATGTGGAATTAAGGATTCTTTATTTAAAACTACAGAACAATTTTCTGGTTTAGTTAAATCATCAACTTTTTTACCAATAATGAATGAAACTCATGGTGGTATTTTTCATCGTAATCAATATGTAAAAGATATCTTATCGGGTTTCTTTAAATCAAAATCGTCTTAAAATTTAATCAAGATTTAATTTCTATAATGGAATATATAATGGCTAAGCAAGAAAATATAAAAAAGGCAATGGTAGTTTTTGCACATCCTGATGATGCTGAGTGGGGCTGTTCAGCATCGGTTGCTCGTCTAGTTAGAGAAGGTGCAGAGGTTGTATATGTGGTATGTACTGATGGTTCGAAAGGTACTGAAGATAGATCGATTAATGGATATAAATTGTCTGAAATTAGGCGAAAAGAACAGATTAATGCCGGAAAAGCTCTTGGGTTAAAGGATGTGATTTTTCTTAATCATCCTGATGGATATTTAGAGCCTAACCTAGACTTAAGAAGAGATATTTCAAGAGAGATAAGAAGATGGAAACCAGATCTTTTAATTACTACAAATCCTAAGCGAGATTTACTCATGTCAGATTATTTAGGACATCCCGATCATTTTGCAGCTGGAGAAGCGGCATTATCTGCGGTTTTTCCTTCAGCAAGAGATCATTTAACTTTTCCGGAATTACTCTCGGAAGGTTATGATACGCATAAAGTTAAGGAAGTTTGGGTGATTATGTTTGGAGAAAATTCAAACTATATTAATCCTATTATAAAAGAAGATCTTAATAAAGCTATAAAAGCTTTGCAAAGTCATGTAAGCCAAATACAAGATCCTAATGAAGCAGCGAAATGGATGACAAAAAGAAGAGTAGATTTAGGAGATTCTATTGGATGTGATTATGCCGAAGGTTTTAGAAGGTATAAATTATCGTAATTTGTAAATCTATAATAGATCAAATAATTCCTCAACACTATTAATTATAAGATCAGGGTATGGAGCATCATTGGGATAATTTTTACCCATTTTAATCCAAGCAGTTTTCATTCCTACATTATGTGCACCTAAGATATCGGTGTATGGATTATCTCCTATGAATAGAATTTCTGAATAATCTTTTTTAGTTTTTCCAATATCTAGTAATCTAACTGCCTCATGATAAATCATTGGATCTGGTTTTTTTGCACCATAAATATCTGAAGCTAATAAAAATGGAATTATTTTTCCCCATCCAACTTTTTCGACTTTTTTAAACTGATAATGGTCTCCATTAGTAACTATTCCCCACTTAATACCTAATGTATTTAATTTTTTTATAAATTTAAATGAATTTGGTAAAGGGTTTAATCCTTCAATCATTGTTTCAAAATAAAATTTTTTAAATCCAATTGGATCATTTGGAATTGAAGGCCATTTTTTATTAATCGCTTCTATAGATTTTTTTTGATCTGCAGCACCATTCGGAGATAAACTCCAAAAAAATTCTTTAGCAATTTTCCAACTCATTGAGTCGCTAATCTCTTTATGAGAATCATAAAAGATCTTGTACATGTATTCATAAGCATTTTTTCTATCAATTAAAGTATCGTCGAGATCAAATAAAAAACCTTTATAATTCATTTTTTTGTTTTATTCCTTGTTTGTAAACTTGAATAGGCTCTGAAAGACAGGAAATATTTTTTAATGGATTCCCTTTAACTATAACTATATCAGCATCTTTTCCTTCTTCGATAGTACCAGATTTATTTTTTAGACCAATAGATTCTGCTGAATATTTTGTACCTGCTAGAATTGATTCATAATTTGACATACCTGCTATATTTAGTGCTTCAATCTCCTTATAAAATTTTCCAGGAGGGTATGATCCCCATGGAGAATCTGAACCTGCCATTATTTTTGCACCAGATGTTATTAATTTTGATACAGTTTCAAAACGGGAGTCTAACTGTTTTTTGGAGGAATCAAGTAGAGATTTTTCCTGTTCGGAGAGAATTTTTTTGTTTGATAAATTTTCTTTAATATTTTCTAAACCGTATATGCTAATTTGTAAAGTAGGATTGATCCATGTTTCATTTTTTAAAATTTTTTCTACTAAATCTTCTCTATATTTATAATTTCCATTTTCATCATCGAAGATGCAATGAATAATCATATCAATTTTTGCTTGAAGTGAAAAATCAATACCTAAATTAGATGTACAATGGGCAGCAGTTAGTTTATTGAATCTTTTTGCTTCTTCTGATATTGATTTGAGTTCTTCTACGGAAAAAGCAGGTTGTAGAGGATTCGAAGTGATGGTAGATCCACCTGTAGCTGCAATCTTTAAAAAATCTGCTCCTTCTTTAATTAATTTTCTTGTTTCTTTTTTTATTTCATTAATACCATCAGTTTCTGAGCCAAGATATCCCATATGTCCTGCGGTTATAGTTAATGGTCTTCCGCATACAATCATTTCTGGTCCATCTGTTAATTTATTTTTGATTGCTTCCTTGAGTATAAAACCTATATTATTTTTTGCTCCATTTTCTCTTGCAGTTGTTACTCCAGATTCAAGTGCTAATTTTGCGTTTTTTACCGCTCGAATCAAAAGAAATTCATCTTGTTCTTTTGCTATATCATCTCCTCTTTGCCCAGTACCTGGAGCAATCATATGAGTATGCCCGTCAACCAATCCAGGAAGTGCTGTAGAATTTTTATATTCAAATGAATTTATATTAGAAAGACTTTTTCTTAATTCAGATAGAATTCCAATTTCCTTAATTTTTCCTTTTTCAATCAAAATATAATGCTTACCAGACTTTTCGTTCTTGAGGCCCGTAATAATACTGTCTGTTTTAATTAAGAATGGTTTTGAATCAGTCATTAAACGTCATTAGGTGAATTATCTTCTGCATTCCAAGAACCTACATATCTGTCCTGTGTAACATCAAAGGGTCTTTCTTTAATAATATTTTCGTCTAAATCTGTACCTAAACCTGGAGAGTTAGGTAATTCGAAATACCCGTTTTTAATTTCTAAAGGGTTTGTTTGTACTTTATCATGCCAGGGCATATCTCTTGCGGTTTCCAAAATTAGAAAATTTGGAACATTTGCACATACATGTAAAGATGCTGCAGTTGCAATAGGTCCATTTGGGTTATGTGGAGCAAATTTTATGTATTCTATTTCAGCCATAGATGCAATTCTTCGTATTTCTGAAATTCCTCCGGTATGAGCTATATCCGGTTGTATGATATCAGCTAGTCTTCTGTTTAATAATTCACGATATCCCCATCTAAAAAATAATCTTTCGCCAGTAGCAATATCTGTATTATGTGATGCATCTCTAATTTGTTGTAATGCTTCTATATTTTCAGGTGGTACTGGTTCTTCAAAAAATAATAAATTAAATTCTTCTAAAGATTTTATTTGTCTATTTGCAAGTGAAGGTCTAGCTCTTCCATGATTATCTATCATTATATCAATGTCAGGACCTAGATTTTTTCTAAGATTTTTAATTTTTTCATATAAATCGTTAACAATATCTTTTTCAAAGAAATGTAATTTTTCAGTATTCCACCCCCCGGTTTTAAATGCTGTAAATCCTTGATCTACTGCGTCTTGCCCTCCTCTAAGGTCAGCGGCATGTGTATAAGTTCTGACTCGATCTCTAACGCTTCCACCAAGTAGTTTATATATGGGTTGATTGTATACCTTTCCTGTCAAATCCCAAAGTGCTATATCTATAGCTGACATCGCAGAACCCATAACGACACCCCCTCTCCAAAAACCATGTCGATACATAATTTGCCAATTTTTTTCTATTTCGGTAGGGTCTCTATCAATTAAACGAGTTGCGAGGGTTTTTATTCCTGAGACAACTGCCTCTTCATGTCTTTCAAGAGTTCCTTCTCCCCATCCATGTATTCCCTCATCAGTTTCAACTTTACAGAATACCCAATTTCTTCTACCTCCTTGCATAATGAAAGTTTTTATTTCAGTAATTTTCATTTTTTCCTCAAATTAAATTATAAAAATACGTTATTTTGTTTTACCATTATTTTGAGCTAAATATGAACCAATAAATACTAGTATTGATCCAAAATATAATTCAAATCCTATACTCTCGCCTAAAATAATCCAACTAAAAAAAACACCGAAAATAGGTTGTGATAATGAAAGAATAGTTACCCTAGAGGGTAAATAATTTTTTAGTAACCATGAATTTCCTATAAATCCTAAACCTGCAATTATAATTCCAGTATATACAAGTGAAACCAATAACTGTTTAGAAAGAACAAAAATTTCTGAATTATGGAAAATAATAGCTCCAAATCCAAAAGAAATTATTCCAAAAAGACTTTGAGCTAATAGTAGTTTATGTAGTGAAATAGTTTGGCCAAGTTGAGAAATATAAACTTGTCTAAAGCCTAATAAAATTGCAGAAGTAATCATTAAAATATCACCAATAAAAATATTATTTGAATTTGATTCCTCTAAGATAGCTTTTGAAAAAACTATTATTACACCAAGATAAGCGATTAAAATTCCAGAGAATCTAATTTTTGTGAGTTTGTCATTTTGCACAAAAATGTGAGCAAATATAGATGTCCATAATGGAAAAGTGGAAATCATAATTACACCATGACCAGCGGAAGTAAGGTCTTGACCAAAATTTAAGAACGCTAATTGGATACTAAAAAGTAAACCTAATAATAATAAAGGGATATACTCTTTTCTTTTAATTTTAAAAGATTTTTTGGTTGATATAGCCCATATAAGATTTACTATTCCACCTAATATAAATCTCAAAAACCCATACGTTAAAGGACCACAATCCAATAATCCTGCTTTTGTTGCTACTGGATTAGCTGACCAAAGTGTTGATAAGAAAAGAGCAAATGAACCAGATTTAAGAGAGAGAGGTTTACGTTGTTTACTCTCCATAGATTGGTTTTAATAATAATTCAATTAAATCTTTAGGATTTTTGTACCATCTTGTAACGATGATAATTTTTTTGTTAGGATCCACAAATACTGCATTTCCTCCTGCACCAGCAGCAAGGAATGATTTTTCTGAAGCATATTTACCAAAAATACTATTCTTTGTATTAATTCTTATTAAGAATCCGTAATTTGGTTTAATCAGGCTAGGACTTAAAATTTTATTGATCCAATTTGATGAAATAATAGTTTTTCCTTGCCAAGTTCCTCGATTTAACATAAGTAATCCAAACCTAGCTAAATCATAAGAATTTACCCATAAACCTCCACCCCAATGTCCACCTCCGGGTACAGACGTGAATAGTTGATTATCTATAAGTACTTTAGAATAATCATCATATCCATGCCATTCCCATGTATTACTAGCTCCTATAGGATCCATTATCTTGTCTTTTAGAATTTTTGGTAATGAATTTTTAAATAAACTCATCAAAGAAAGAGCTAATCTATTTACTCTTACATCATTATATTCCCAATGCTCACCAGGTTTCATTCTATTTGATCTTATAACTGTCATTTCAGGTACACTTCTATTCCAGTCTACAAGATCAGATTTTGTAAAAAGAGTTCCTTCCCAATCACTTGTTTGTTGTAATAAATGTTTCCAGGTTATAAGTTTATTTTTAGAAGAATCATAGCCATCTATATCAGAACCATCAGACATTTTAAGATTAATTTTTTTTTCTACATCATATAATTTTTCGTCAACGCTTTTAAGTAATCCTTTATCGTATGCTAAACCAGCTATTAATGGGAGAAAACTTTTAGTTATACTAAATATCATATCTACTCTTCCTGGATCTCCCCATTCAGAAATAATATATCCATCTTTTATAATTAAACCGCTTGGTACCCCTCTTTCTTTCATTGGTCCAATTTTTCCTGCCCATTGAGGGGGATCATTTGAAACATCAACTTCATTTAAATTTTTTGGAAAGCCACAGTCAAAATCTTTTGCAAATTTTTCTACATTTTTTGTTATATTAGGATGTACTTTTACTTCTAAAGGATCTATACGTTCCCAACTACCTTTTATAGGCGTATACAAATTAATATTCCTTTGTAATTATATCTATTGTTCTAATCTTCTTAGATATTGTGAAATCCAATCAAATTTAACTAAATCAACATAAGCGTTCATCAAAGCCTTAGTAATTGGACCTGCAGCCTGATTTTCTGGAAGAAGTTTTCTTCCTTGAATTGACCTAACACCACAAATACATAATGATGTAGAAGTAAGGAATATTTCATCAGCTGTAAATGCATCAAAAATATCTATATCTTTCTCAATAACCTTTAATCCTAAACCTTCAGCCAGTTCTATAGCTGTTTCTCTAGAAATTCCTCCCAAAACATACTGTTCTTTAGGAGTATAAAGAGTTTCATTCTTAATTGTAAAAATATTTGATCCAATACCTTCTGTTAAGAAACCTCTATTATCAAGTAAAATAGCCCATGCTTCAGGATCTTGAGGCTTTACTTCTAGATCAGCCATAATTAAGTTAAGATAATTATGAGATTTGGCTCTAGGGCTTATAGATTCAGGTGGAATCCTTCTAGTAGAAGGAATCATGACGTCTATTCCATCTCTATATAATCTAGCTCTTGGTTTCAAAGGTAGAGGCATACATTCTATTATTACAGTTGGGCCTCCATCTGTATCCCACATATCTCCCCCTACTAAATCAATCCCTCTAGAAACTCTTTGTCCAACCCAAAAATCATCATCATCTCCTAATAAATGAGCATTTGCTTCAAAGACTTCCTTGGTTTTATTTACCATTTCATTTTCAGATAATCCTGGATCAATTTGTACATATTTAAGTGAATTATAAAATCTTTTTATATGACCTTCTAATTTAAAAATTTTATGATTGAATGTTCGTGTCATATCAAAAACAGCATCTCCGTATTTGAAACCTCTGTCACGAAAAGGAACTTTTACAACTGATTCGGGTACAATCTTTCCGTTAAAATAAGCTAATCTTTCTTTATTATTGCTGGACATAATTATTTTAGTTTTGAAACCTCTATAATGAAGTTTACAATAATGTTTTTAGAAAAGTTATGGGAAAAATTTTATTCACAAGGAATTATTTTAGAGTTTTCTTCAGTATAACAATCAAAAAGCGCATCTAAAGCTTGAGAAGAATTTAATATTCCACCAATTTGTTTCCATATAATTTTTTCATTTGCATCTAAAACTATAAAAGTTGGAACAACATTTGATCTATACATTTTTAACTTTTCGACAGAATCTGAATTATCCATATCATAGGTGATAAAATTTACATTATTTTCTAAACGTTTTTTTAATGTCGTTAATCCCGGTAACGATGCCTTACAAACAAGTCAAGTATCTGAATAAAAATCAATAAATGTTGGCTTTTCTGCTAAATTTGATTCAATTTTTTTAGAGATATCACTAATTTTTTCTGAATTATTATTTGTATAACAACCTGAAATTAAAATATAAAAGATAATAAAAGTTACTAAAGATATATTATTTTTTTGTGTTATTATTCTGACCATTTTTTTCCATAAAAAGCTATTATTGCAGGATCTATTTTTGCTCCTAGTCCTTCACCGTCAGGTATTTTTAAGTTTCCTTCTGTGATAATTTCAAATGGTTCTAAAATTTTATGTCGCCAATTGTTTTCATAAACGGCATGTTCTAATGGTAATATATTTCCGAAAGCTAATGTTGCATGCGCACTAGCTAAAAGAGAAATAGGACCTGAAGGGCAATGTATAGAAACAGTTCCTTTTTTTATGTTTTCTAATTCTTTTCCAATTCTATAGGCTTCGATTACCCCTCCACAAAATTTAATATCTGGCATTACAATATCTAATGAATTTGAATTTATTAAATCAATAAATGTAGATAATCCATACCCCATTTCTCCTCCGGCAACTGGAACATTACAATTTGAAACTATTTTTTGACTTATTAATTTTTCTTTAATAGGATCTACAGGTTCTTCGAACCAATCTATACCCATATCAATTAATTCATTAGCTATAAAATTTGCAGAATTTTCATCAAATCTAGAATGGCAATCAATATATAGATTTATTTCTGGATCTACTACAGATTTTATAGCTCTTACTCTATCTAAACCTATTTCAGCTTCTGCAGGGACTCCCTTTTTTTTATATCCCGGTTTACATTCATCAAAAGGAGCACATTTAATGGTTTTAAAACCATTTTCAACAGCTTTTTTCGCCATTTTTCCAAAAATTTCAGGTGTACGTTGAACATTTCCAAATTCGTTAGGAAGCATGGAGCGATTTATATTTGCATAAAGTTTCACTTTACTTTTTTTTATTTCAGAATCTTTCATTAATAATCGTATGTATAAAAACAATGGAATCCTTAATTGTCTTGAAAGAGCATCAGATAAGGCACTGCGTAATCCACTTACAGCTGTAGCTAAAGGAAGGTTTGTTTCTAATGATTTTTCTGAAATATTATTAAAACTTATAACATCATAATCAGAAGAGATTTTTTTACCTCTTAAATTATCTGCTAATTTAGCTATAAGTGATGTAACTGAGACTCCAATTTGAGTTGAAGTGATTTCAGCTTGTCCTGATATTCCATTTGAATCAGATAACGAAAAAGTGGCCCATTCTGTAGGTCCTCGAACCTTAATTTTTTGGAACTCTAAATTTTTTGGAATAAACCATTCACCCGATATGGACATAATCTCCCCTATATTTTTTTTATTTACCTTGTAATTAAGGGTTTATTTAATATATGTTTATATTTAATAATGACTATTTTGATATTGTAAGGGGTATAAGTTGAAAATCACATCTATAGAAGTGTTATCTGTTGACAGATTTGATTATGTGAAAGTAAAAACGGACGAAGGAATAAATGGTATAGGTGAATTACATCCTGCATCGGGTACAAGTAGCATTCCATTTCCTGCTAAAGCTGGAGTTGAATATCATAAAGAATATTTAATTGGTAAAGACCCTTGTAAAATCGAGGATAATTGGCAGCATTTATTTAGGCGTCAAATTTTTAGAGGAGGATCAGATGTGATGTCAGCCCTTGGCGCTATAGATATAGCTCTTTGGGATATTAAAGGTAAATCTTTAGGAAAGCCAGTCTATGAACTTTTAGGAGGGCCTGTTAGAAATAAAGTTCGACTTTATACGCATTTATCTTCAAATGATAAAGATGAATTATATGAAGAAGCTAAATCTAGGGTCGAAGAAGGTTTTACTGCTGTTAGATTGTATCCATTTGGTAATTTTGGGGACCGGTCTTTTTCTGAAGGAGTTGGACTTGAAAAAATGAGTTTTACATCCATGCAAAGACATGCAGCTGAAAGGGTAGAAAAGGTAAGAGATGCAGTGGGTCCAGATGTAGATATAATGATAGATGTTGTCAACAGATTATCACCATCGGAAGCTATAGCAATAGGAAACGCCTTAAGAGATTATAATCTATATTTTTTTGAGGATCCTATAGAGCCTGAAAATATGGATGCATGGGAGCAAGTTGCATCACGTCAACCTATACCAATTGCAATGGGAGAAAGGCTATATACAATTTATCAATTTAGGGACTTACTTAATCATAATGGTGCAGCTTATTTGCGTCCGGATCCGTCGTTAGTTGGGGGTATTACAAACGTAATGAAAATAGGAGCTATTGCACAAGCTTCTTATGCATCTGTCGTCCCTCATAATCCCTTAAGTAGTGTATTAACAGCTGCATGTGCTCAAATTGACGGAGCCCTTCACAATATTCCAGTTCAAGAATATCCTTATGATGACAACTCAGGTGTTAAAGCAGATCTGGTAAAAGAACCTTTGAAGAGGGAGAGGGGATATTTACATATTCCAGATAAACCGGGCATAGGTATAGAGCTAAATGAGGAGGCATTTAAGCATTATCCAGCTAAATCTTACATAAGACCACCTATGATATTTGAAGATGGAAGTTTAAAGGATTATTAGGAGTAAATATATAATTTGAAAAAAGATATAACAATTGAAGAATTGCAACTTAAAATTGAAAAGTTTCCTCGAATTAAAATTGCACATACTCCTACACCTTTAGAATTCATGCCTAATTTATCTAAAAATTTAGGTGGACCAAAAATCTGGATAAAACGAGAAGATATGACAGGTTTAGCTTACGGAGGTAATAAAGCTAGGCATTATGAATTTGAGATGCCAGAAATTAAAAATCAAGGTTACGATACAATTATAAATATAATGGACTATCATTCAAATAATGCTAGGATGACTGCTGCTGCTGCTAATAAATGTGAATTAAAATATATTTTAATCTTAAAAAATGCTCAGGGACGGAAGGTTCAAGGAAATTTATTAGTGGATAAAATTTTAGGATCTGAACTTCATTTACTTAATGAGTCTCAATCGATTAAAGCAAATGAATATGCATTAAATTTAAAAAATGATCTAGAAAAAAATGGAAGGAAAGTGTATTTATTACAGGATCATTTATTCCCTAGAATAGTTGGAATGATTGGTTTTGTCGAAGCTGGGATAGAGCTAAAAAATCAAATTGAAGAAAAAAAATTAAGTAATATTCATATTTATGGAGTAGCCGGAAGATCTTTATGTGGATTGATACTTGCTTCAAAAAATTTAGGTTTAAATTGGAAATTTACAGGAGTGACTGTCAATTATGATATGCCTTTAGATGATTATATTTTTAGACATAATAACGATATAAAAGAAGCTTTAGATTTACCAATAACTTTTTATGAAAAAGATTTAAATGTTTTAGATCAATATGTTGGCGAAGGCTATGGTATTGTTACACAAGAAGTTATTGAAGCAATTCATTTAGCTGCAAAAACAGATGCAATAATTTGTGATCCAAACTATACAGGAACAGTGATGGCTGCTCTAATTGATCAAATTAGAAAAAATAATATTAATGAGAATGAAACAGTAATTTTTATACATACCGGAGGTTTACCTGCACTATTTACTTTTTCTGAAGAGCTATCTGATTTATCTTTTTGATAAAGCTTTTTTTGATTCTCTTCTAAGCCATAAAGGTATAGCAATAAAAGCTAAGGTAACTGCAATAAAAAGAATGTTACCAGTAAAATAGTTATCTGAACGTGAACGTTTTTTTACAATTATAGGAGCAATAATATTAGTTTCAAAATTATTAGTTTTAATAGTTGCTTCAATTATCCAATTTCCAGGTTTTTCTAATTCTAACATACCAATATATATATTTTTAAATTTAGGAGAATTTAAACCGATTGTGTATTGTTTTGGTGTATCTTGAGTTTCTGCGAAAAAATTTACTTTAGCATCATTAATTGGTAATTTTGTATTATTATCTTCTAGAATTAATGCAAATTTTACTGGTCCAGAAATTGGTTCGGGAGGGCTCATTTGTAATAGAGCTTTAAATTTACCTGAATTTTCTGAAAAGATATTCTTAAAACCATCTGGTGCAGGTTCTTCAGCTTTTACAGAATTAAAGTTAACTAAAATTAAACAAAATATTATAAGAAGAAAAACAATCTTTTTTATAGTGATATTTAAATTTTTAGAAAACATATATAACGAATTATGTTTAGTACACTTATTTTAACGTTTCTAATATTTTAATATGAGAAACTACATATATAAAAGATAAAAATTAATTTTATAAGGAAAATATTATGGATACTTTAATTTTTCTTCCGATAATAATAATTATATTACTTGCTTCAAGTATTGTAATTATTCCTCAACAAAGAATGGGAATAGTCGAAAGACTTGGAAAATATAATAGGATACTTGGTCCGGGGTTACATTTTCGTATACCTATAGTAGAAAGAGTAGCTGGTAAGGAATCAATTCGTATTCGACAGTTGGACGTTCCGGTGGAAACAAAAACTCAAGATAATGTTTTCGTTAATTTAGGAGTGTCTGTTCAATTTTTAGCAATATCTGACAAAATATTTGATGCTTTTTATAAATTAACTGATGTAAATAGTCAAATCACATCATATGTATATGATGTAGTAAGAGCTGAAGTCCCAAAAAAGACCTTAGATAAAGTCTTTGAAACTAAAGATGAGTTAGCTCAAACAATAAAGGAAGAATTATCTGATTCGATGGATGATTTTGGGTATTCAATTGTTAAATCTCTTATTACAGACATAGACCCTGACCAGAATGTTAAAGATGCTATGAATAGAATTAATGCCACTGCAAGATTGCGGGTAGCAGCAGAAAACGAAGCTGAAGCTGAAAAAATTAGACAGGTTAAGAGTGCTGAAGCTGAGGCAGAGGCCAAGAAATTACAAGGCAAAGGAGTAGCAGAGCAAAGGGCTGCTATTATTGAAGGATTTAAAGCTTCAATAGGGGATTTAAAAGAAGTAACTGGCAGTGATGTTAAAACACAAGATGTTATGAATATGGTAATGATGGTTCAATATTTTGACGCTTTGAGAGATATTGGTACTACAGGTGAAAATAATGCTGTATTAATTCCTTACGGAGCAGGTGGATCAAATGAAATTTTGCAACAAATGACACAGGCTATGTTGGCATCAGAACAAGTCAAAGGCAAATAAATTTTGGAGAACCTAATACTTAAAAATGGTTTTGTTGTCGATCCTATTAATAATGTTTTAGGTATACATGATTTAGGTATTTATAAAGGAAAAATAGATTCAATTAAAGAAAATATTGACCCTAGTTCAAGTTCAGAGGTAATTAATCTAAATGGAAAGATAGTGATGCCTGGGCATATTGATACACATGCTCATTTATCTAGTATTGGTGGTGATACTTGGGGAGAAGACAGATCTTTTGGTCATAAAATGATTGCAGAATCTGGTACAACCACTGTACTAGATTTGGCTGGGAATCCTTTGTTAATGATTGAAGGTATGAAAAAAAGAGGAGCAGGATTAAATGTAGCATGCATAACCGGGCTACAACCTGGCACAACTATTCCATCTGAAGAGCCAAAAATAAATGAAATTAGGGATGTAGTATATAAAGAGAAGAAAAATGGAGCTATAGGACTAAAAATTGTTGGAGGGTATCATCCTTTTTCGTCGGAGATTACATCAGATATTATTTTTCAAGCTAATAATCAACAAGCTTGGATCGCCCTACATGTAGGTACCAAAGATGCTGGATCAAATATATTAGGACTTAGAGATGTTCCTGAAATTACCGATAAAGGTAGATTACATGTAGCTCATATTAATTCTTATGCTAGAGGATTAATCAATACTGTTGAAGAAGAATCAAATGAAGCTTTAAATTTAATTAATAAAATGAGAAATCAGTGGGTTACAGAAGCGTATTTAGCTGAAATAAACGGAACTAATGGTTTATGTAATGAAGATGGAGATCTGGTATTTAATGTGGCAATTAACTGTATGACTACTAGAGGATATGAACCTAATGAAAATGGTATAAGAAATGCTTTACTGGATGGTTATGGGTCAGCTTTAGTAATGAAAAAAGGAAGAATGATTCTTGTTTACGGTGAAGATGCAGTAGAAATATGGGAATCGAATCTTACGAATCAGGCTTTATGTTTTCCTGTGAATTCACCTGTTTCTGCATTTATGCTTACTACTTCAAAATACCCTGAAGGAGAATTTATAATTGATGCAATATCAACAGATGGAGGAGCTTTACCGAGAAATGTTGCTATAGAAAAGACAATGTCTTTGGTAAATTTTGGAGCACTTTCACTAGATGAAGCTGTTATGAAATTATCTTATAATCCTTCTCGTATGTTAGGTTTAGAGAATAGAGGTCATTTTACTGAAGGAGCAGAGGCTGATATTACAATTGTCGATCAGAATATTGGAAAAGCTGTAATGTCATTTGTTAAAGGGAAAATGATAATGAAAGATGGTAAATCCCTAATGAATGGTGGAAATTGGTTGATTCTTTCCGAAGGTAAGGAATTAGCAGAAAAAAGTGGTCTACCTTATGAAATTTTAGATTTATCTAAAAGTAAATTATATTTGTGAAGGAGAAATAAATGGAATTAAAAGATCGTATAGGTTTTGATGCGGGAACAAATGAATTAGAAAGTATGATTGACTATGCTGTTAGTAATAACTTTTACTTTATAGATTTCAATGCAGATAAAGGATTAAATCATCTTGATTCTTGGGACAAAGACAGAATTTCAAAAATTAGGGATCTTTGTGATAAAAATGGAATATCTATCGGTTTACATACTTTATCAGCTGTAAATATTGCAGAATATTCTCCTAGGGTATCAAAGGGTGTAGATGATTATATTAAAGCTTCAATAGATTTAGCTGATTTACTTAATTGTTCTTGGATAGTTGTTCATGGTGGCTATCATTTTACAAGTGATTATGAAGATAGAATTCAGGCTGCCGTGAATAGATTAATTAGAGTTTGTGATTATGCAAGTAAATCAGGGCAAAGAATATTATTGGAAAATTTAAATTTTGAACCTAAACATTCAGAAGTTAAGTATCTAACTTATAATATTGAAGAATGTAAATATTTTTTTGAAAAGATTTCATCTGAAAATCTGGGTTGGGCTTTTACAGTGAACCATGCTAATTTAGTGCCTGAAGGTATAGATGGTTTTATCGATACTTTTGGAGTCAATGATATAGGTGAAGTGAGATTAGCTGATAACAATGGAGATTATGAAGTTCACTTAATTCCAGGGGAAGGTAATATTAATTTTAATTCAGTATTTAAATCCATTGAATCTAGGGGCTATACTGGTCATTATTCAATGGCTTATGGTGATAATAATCAAAAAATCACTTCTCGAGTAAACTTATCTAAAAGTTATATAAACTCAATTAAATAAAGGGTTTCCTCTTCCAAAAGAGTCTATAGCTGTTCCAGTAATAGCAGAACTTTTATCTGAACCTAGAAAAAGAGCAATTTCCGCTATTTCTTCTGGGCGAATTAATTTTGGATTTTCATTTATTCCGGAAGAATTAAAAGCTTCCCTATATCCTTCTGTATCTGTCCCCCCAGGACAGATAGCATTTACATTTATACCATGCTCATGTAATTCCGCTGCCCAGGTTTCTGTAAGGCTAATTAATCCTACTTTAGTGACTCTGTAAGCAGATCTTCCTTTAGAACCGCTACGCCCCCCTATCGATGATATATTTATTATTTTTCCTGAGGATTGTTTTATCATAGTAGGTAATATTTCTTTTGTTATAAAAAATGTTCCCGAGAGATTAGTATTTATTACAGATCTCCATAAATCATCATCAAATTTCACGGTATCAATCTTTGGATGAATCCTAGCAGCATTATTGATTAGTATGTCGATAGAACCAAAAATGTTGATACTTTTTCTAACAATTTTTTTTATATCAACTGTATTTTGTAAATCACCTGTAATATAAATTCCATTACCTCCATTGGATTTAATTTCATTTATCAGTGAAGAAATTAATTCTTCTGTTCTAGATGTTGCAACTACATTTGCACCATTTAGACCATAAGCTAATGCTATTGCTCTTCCAATACCTTTACTTGCACCTGTTATTAGTACTGTCTTTTTGGAAAAATTGTACATAAAATATTATCTTTGAACTCTGCCTGAAGTATCTCCCTTTGCTATTGAATTAACTTCTTCTATTGATACTAAGTTAAAGTCTCCATGGAAAGTATGAGACATTGCAGATGAAGCTACAGCGAAATCTAAAATTTGTTGAGATGACCAGTTTTTTTGTAAATTTCCATATATTATTCCTGATGCAAATGCGTCACCCCCGCCGACCCTATCTACTATTCTCACTGGATATTTTTTACCTATATATATTTCTTTACCATCAAAATAAATCGCACTCCAATTATTATCATCAGCTGAAAGACTCTCTCTTAAAGTTATAGCAATTTTTTTAAAATCATATTGTGTTTGTAATTTTTCTATAACCGGTTTATATGCATTTGGATCGATATTTCCAGATGTTACATCAACATTTTCAGCTGAAACTCCTAGACATTTTTCTGCATCTTCTTCATTTCCGATTACTATATCTACAAAATCCATCAATGGTTTCATAGTTTTTTGAGCTTCTTCAGGGCTCCAAAGGTTTTTTCTGTAATTCATATCTGCGGATACAATTAATCCCATCTCAGATGCTATTTTAGCTGCTTCTTTACATGCTTCTGAGGCTTGTGAAGATATTGCAGGAGTGATACCTGTGAAATGAAACCAATCCTTTCCGGAAAAAATTTTTTTCCAATCGATATCGTCTGGTTTTATTTCGGAAATAGAAGAACCTGATCTATCATAAATCACTTTTGAGGCTCTCATTGAAGCACCTGATTCTAAAAAGTAAATTCCTAATCTGTTACCACTTCTGAGTATTGAGTTTGTATTAACTCCAAATTGTCTAATATAGTTAATGCAAGCCTGACCGATATCATTTTTTGGAATTGCAGAAATAAAAGTCGTATCTATTCCAAAAAGTGATAGTGAAACAGCAACATTACATTCTCCTCCACCGTAGGTAACCTCAAATTCTCTTGATTGTGTAAATCTTTCTCTACGTTGTGTTGCTAACCTCATCATTATCTCACCAAAAGTTACTACACTACTCATTTATATTTTCTCCATTTTTATTTATTTCGAATCTGATTGACTAGTTTTATTACGTTTTTAGAGTTTTTTTCTAGGAGGTTCCAATTTTTTTCTTTAACTATTTCTTTGGAAATTAATTTAGAACCTATTCCTACCGCTGAAACTCCAGCATCAAACCATGATTTTAATGAATCTTCAGTTATATCCACTCCTCCAGTTGGAATAATTGAAGTTTGTGGCATTGGTCCTAAAATATCTTTAACGAAATTTGGACCTCCCGCTGCACCTCCTGGAAAAAATTTAACGAATTCTACTCCTAATTCTTGAGCATTTGAAATTTCTGTTGCTGATGTACATCCAGGAATATAAGAGATTTTATGTCTATTACATAATTTAGCTACTTCAGGGTTTGTTGAAGGACCTACAATAAATTTAGCACCTAAATTAATAAAAATTGCAGCAGTAGAAGGATCTATTATTGATCCTGCTCCTAATATAGCATCAGAAGATTCTGATAATATAATTTTTTCTAGTTCAGAAAAAGTTTCTATAGCATGTGAACCTCTATTAGTAAATTCAAGAATCTTAAGTCCTCCAGAAATGCAAGATTTAGATATATTGATACATGTTTCTAGGTCTGAATTATAAAAAATGGGTATAACTCCAATTTCATTAACTTTATTTATAACTTCACTTCTAGTTGATTTAGACATAATATTCCTTTTAAATTAATTTATCTAATATTTCCTTCAAATCTTCAATCTTTGGTAACGATCCCGGTTCATATTCTTTTGAAAAATTTATTATACCTTTTTTATCTATTATAAATACAGATCTTTTTGAGTTACCTTTTTCTTCATTATATACACCGAATTGGCGAGAAATTAATCCACGTGGATGAAAATCTGAACCCATTGGAAATGGTATGCCAGCTAGCATATTTGAGAATGCTTTTTGAGATGGTATCGGATCACAGCTTATTTCGATGAGATCTATATTATTTTCCTGTAAATATTCCCAATGATGACGGAACCCGTCAACTTGCACAGTTCAACCTCCTGTAAAACTAAAAGGATGAAAAGCAATAATTAATACTTTATTTTTGTAATCACTTAATTTTGCTACACTATCGAGATGATGGGCGATCTCAAATTCAGGACATTTATTTCCAGATGTAATAACCATTTATTTTTCCTTATTTAAAACTGGATGTTTTTTTGATTCTACAACAATAGTGCTTGCCATTAAATCATGAATACACCTTCTATCGTTTCGAAATATAAATAATGGATCAGTAAAAACGAAAATGAAACCTATATAAGGGATAGAACCAATAATTTGAGTTAGAATAAATCTTACTAAAAATGCTTTAATAAAACCTGGATTTGTTCCATCTATAGAATTAACGATACGTAACGACATTATTATTTTTCCTATAGATTGACCTCTGGTTGTAATAAGATAGCCTTGAATGATAAATAGTAAAATTATGAGAAATATTCCTAAAGTGAAATTATTACTATTTTCTATGGTTAGAGAATTGATTGAGTCTACAGATCCCGCTGAAAAATCGTTTATTGCATTAAAAAATTGAGAACCTAAAGGTATCATTGATAAGAAGGCTATTAAACTATCTATAATATAAGCAGCTAACCTCTCTACTTTACCTCCTAAAATAAAAACTTGTTCTTCTTCATTTAATTCTTTCATAATTTTATTCATCTTTTTAAAATAGGATTCCTTGCTGCTTTTGCTTCATCTAAACGCTTTACAGGTAAGTTATGGGGACTTGATTTTACTATTTCAGGTGAATTAGAAATTTCATCGTTTATATTTTTCATAGTTTCAATAAAATTATCTATAGTTTCTTTAGACTCAGATTCAGTTGGTTCAATCATTAAGGCTTCATCGACAATTTGTGGAAAATACATAGTAGGTGCATGTATTCCATAATCTAAAAGTCTTTTAGCTATATCCAAACCTTTTATTGCTTTATTTTTTTGTTTTGATGCACTTAAAACTGTTTCGTGCATACAATATCTATCAGAATATAATGAATATTCATTTTTAAGTTGAGATTGAATATAATTTGCATTAATTATTGCATTTTTAGATACTTGTTTTAATCCTTCAGATCCAAGAGATTTTATGTATGAATAGGCTCTTACAAGTATTCCAAAAGATCCATGAAAACCGTTAATTTTTCCTATTGAATTATTTGGTGTAAATAATTCATAAGATGCTTTATTAACTTTAGCAATTGGTGAAGGTAAAAAATCAGACAGATCTTCTGTAACCATAACAGGTCCAGAACCCGGACCTCCTCCTCCATGTGGAGTAGAAAAAGTTTTATGTAAATTTGAATGACATATATCTACACCAAGGTCATTTAATTTAATTAAACCTAATAAAGCATTTAGGTTCGCACCATCAGCATAAACTAAACCACCATATTTATGTACCATACTTGTAATTTTTAAGATATTTGGTTCAAATAAACCTAAAGTACTGGGTATAGTTATCATAAAGACTGCTATTTTTTCATTTATTATTTTTTTTAAATCTTCAATATCTACATTTCCACTATTATCAGATTTAACAGTCATAACATCAAATCCAGCCATAGCAGCTGATGCGGGGTTAGTGCCGTGAGCTGAATCTGGAATTATAGCTATATTTTTTTTGTTATTATTATTAGAAGAGTGAAATTTTCTTGCTATTAGTAATCCTGAATATTCTCCTTGAGCTCCGGCAAGAGGAGCTAAAGAGACACCTTTAAGTCCTGTAATTTCTCCTAAAAATTCTTGTAATAATTTAATTAATTTAATAGCTCCTTGTGTAGATTTTGAATCTTGTAATGGATGAATATTTTGAAACCCTGAGAATGAAGCAATTTCTTCATTGATTTTAGGATTATACTTCATAGTACAGGAACCTAATGGATAAAAATTTGAATCTATAGAAAAATTTAATCTACTTAAATTTGTGAAATATCTTATAATTTCTAATTGAGAAATTTCAGGTAATGAAATTTTTTTTCTAAGAATATTTTTATTTGGTAATTTTTGTTTAGGAACATCTGAGGATGGAAAATTAAATGCTTTACGAGTAGGTATGGATCTATCCATTAATAAAATTCTATCTCTGTTATTCATTATCGTTTAATATCTCTTGAATTGAAGAAACTAGACTGTCAATTTGTTGTTTTGTATTCATTTCGGTACAACAAATTAATATTCCGTTATTGATGATATTACTAATATCTAATCCACCAATAATTTTTTTTTGAAGTAATTTTTCATTTAAAAATGAAGGTCTCAAAGGGGTGCTAAATACAAATTCATTGAAAAATTCATTTTTATTTTCTATTATTACACCTTTAATATTTCTTAATGAATTTGCTAAATAATGAGATTTTTGATAACAAAGATTCCCAACATCTTTAATCCCATCTGGACCTAATGTTGCTAAATATATAGTTACCATTAAGCCAATTAATTGGGTACTAGTGCAAATATTTGATGTTGCTCTTTCTCTCCTAATATGTTGTTCACGAGTTTGTAATGTTAATGTATATGCTATTTTCCCATCTATATCTGTAGTTTGACCAATGATCCTACCTGGCATTTGTCTTATATGTGTTTGATTACAACTAAATAAGCCTATATAAGGACCTCCATAGGATATAGGGACGCCTAAAGGTTGTCCTTCTGCAGTGACTATATCGACTCCGTATTCTCCAGGAGATTTAAGGAATCCTAAGCTTATAGGATTTGTATGAACAATAGATAAACAATCAGAAGATTTTGAAATATTTACAAATTCATCTAGATTAGGAATTGAGCCAAAAAAATTTGGATATTGGATACATAAGCATGCTAAATCTTCTGGTATTTTTTCTTTTGGTTCTTTTATTTCTATTATTTCTATTTCTTTATATGCAATATATGATTTTAAAACTTCTATAATTGTAGGATTAAAAAAATTTACTAAACCAATTTTATTTTTTTTTGTTATTCTACAGGCCATGAGACATGCTTCAGCAAAAGCGGTAGGGCCGTCATACATTCCAGCATTTGTAACTTCCATACCCATAAGGCGTGAAACTAAACTTTGGAATTCAAATCCTGACTGTAGTGTTCCTTGGGCGGCTTCCGGTTGGTATGGAGTGTATGCAGTGGCAAAATCACCTCTTTGTAAAATTGAGTTAACCGTTGCAGGAATATAATGTTTATAGGAACCAGCTCCTAAGAATAAGGAATATTCATCTAAATTAAAATTTTCTTTTGAAATTATATTTAAGTGATTATAAAGCTCTGGTTCGGTTAATCCATTACCAATATTTAATTTCGGGAATAAAAGATGTTTAGGTAAATCACTTATCAGTTTCTCAAAAGATTCAACACCTATAACTGAAAGCATCTGATTTATATCTTTATCTGTATTTGGTATATATGGATGATTACTCAATGGAATATATCATCCCTTATATAATTTTCATATATTCTTCTTTTGTAAGTAATTTATTAACTTCATCTAAATTAGATGATTCAACTTTGATCATCCAACCTTTTTCATGTGGAGATTGGTTTATTATTTCAGGAGAATTTTCGATTTCAGAATTAATCTCGATTACCTTACCGGAAATAGGTGCAAATAACTCACTAACTGCTTTAACCGATTCTATCTCTCCAAATTTTTTAAATTGTGAAATAGACGTTCCAATTTTTGGTAAATCAATAAACACTACATCTCCTAGAGATTCTTGAGCAAAATCTGTAATCCCAATAGTAATAATGTTTTTATTAACAGATATCCACTCATGTTCTTTAGAGTATTTCATTTCGGAAGAATACATAATGGTCACTTTTTTTTAATGATTATTCTAATGCCTTAGAATTAGTAAAAGGAAGATCAACTAGCATAGCTTTGGTTTTTTTACCTCGGATATCTACAAATAAGGCATTGTTTTCAGGGAGTTGTTTAATTTTAATATAAGCTAATCCTATTCCACAGTTTAATGTCGGTGAAAAAGTTCCAGAGCTAACTTCACCAATAACTTTATTAGAATTAATATCTAATAAAGTTTGATTTTTTCTTGGGATTCCTTTTTCAATTAATTTAATACCTACAAGCCTTTTTATCGGTGAATAATTTCTAAATTTTTGATCTACTATATAATTTTTTGAATTGGTATTAGCAAATTTTTGAAGCCCAGCTTCTAAAGGTGTAATTTTCTCATTTAATTCATTGCCATATAAAGGTAATCCAGCTTCTATTCTTAAAATATCTCTAGATGCAAGTCCGCATGGATTAACATTATTTTTTATGAGGAGATTCCATAATTTATTAATATCCTTATTATTAGTTATTATCTCTACTCCATTTTCGCCTGTGTAACCAGTCGCACTTATGAGACAATTTATATCTTTTAGTTGGATCTTTAAAATTCCAAATTTAGGGAGTATAATTTCCTTGTCAGAAATAATATTTAGTATTTTAAAGGTGTCAGGTCCTTGTAAAGCAATCATTGAAGATTCGTTTGTTATTACTTTCATATTAGTATTATTTGCTCCATATTTATAAAACCAATTGATTACCTTTTTAGAATTAATTGCATTAACTACTAAATAAATTTCATCATTAAGATTTGAAATTATAGCATCGTCAATAATTCCTCCTGATTCGTTACATATTAGATTGTATTTACATTTACCGTCTTGGAGTTTATCAATATTAATACTTATTAACTTATCCAAAATATCTATAGATTTATCTTTATGAAATTTGATTCTTCCCATATGAGATACATCAAACATTCCTACAGAATTTCTTACTGTTTTCACTTCTGAAATAATTCCATTTTTATAATGTAAAGGCATATTCCAACCAGCAAAATCTACCATTTTAGCGTCATCTAATATATGAGCTATATTTAGTTCAGTTTTTTTCAAAATTTATAAGTCAAAAATTTCTTTCCAAGTTTTATTTTCAATCATATTATTATCTTTTTTAGGTATTGATAAGAAGTTAATATATTCATTACTTGTAGTGATTATCGGGCACTGTATATCTTTATTTTTTTTAAATATTTTATCTTCATTTTTATTTAATATATCGTATAAATCTTTTGTTGAATGTAGAAGAACTCTAAATTTTCCCAGTCCATTTGGGTTAGTTAGCATATATATTGCATTTAAATTTTGTTTATAGACTTTTTTATTGATTTTATTGTTTTTGTATTTATTTTGTAAATCCGTTATTAAATTTTCGATGCCTAAATTTTTTAGGAATTCATATTGAGATATATCAAATATTTTATTGATTCCTAATTTATTTAGTTCTTCATTAACTGAAGTAAAATCCACATGAGAAGTAATATCTTGTTTACCGGGCTTAAGAAAAGGATTTTGATTGACTGTATTTTGATCGTAACATCTTAGTAATCCTTTTTTTCTAGAAGGATTATAAAATTGATTTTTTTCGTATCCGTAGTCGATAGATATTATTACACCAGAAGGAACCAACATACTTATTCTTTTAGCCCAGCTATTATATTCATTACAAACTTCACCGGTGTATCCTTCTGGAAGAGTGCTTATAAGTGGCGAAATTCTTTTATTTATTTCATTATTTGAGGAAGGCAATTCTAATTCTGTTAGTTGATTATTTTTAATTCCTACAAATATTTCTTTTATTTTATTCGATCTAATTCTAAACCTATGAACAGGAAATGAGTCAATTAATTCGTTGGATAGATAGATATCATATTTTTTAGGAATTATATTATTTGTATTTTTAATTTTCCAAAAACTATCAGTAGAGATTTTATCACTTGCATCATAAGTAAAAATCTTAGAATTTTTATCATAGATACAATTTATATATTTAGAAATATCTCTTGCTAAAATTCCTTCGCCTGCACCTTCTTCTAAGATTCTTATTTTTTTTTTATTTAACAAAAAATTAATATTTTGTAATAAAACAGATATTAATAAACTAAATGCTGGGTGGACTTGTGGACTAGTAAAATAATCATAAAAAACGTTTATTTTTTTTTGTTTATTAGTGGTATAGTAACCAAATTTTTTGTCATATAAAACCGCATCCATGTATTCGCTAAATGTAATTGGTCCATTATCATGGATGTGTTTTTTTATATAGTTACTAATATTTTGCAATTATTAGTTTTCAAATAAATTATTCTCTATTTTGAATAGGAATATATTCTCGTTCTCTTTCACCGGTGTAATTTAACAATGGTCTAATAAGGATATTATGTTGGAATTGTTCAACAACTTGTATGGTCCATCCTGGGATTCTTCCAACTGCAAAAATAGGAACAAATAGATCTTGTGGAATACCATTAAGGTAATATATAACTCCTGCAAAAAAATCTACATTAACATGTATCCCTCTTCTGCTATATGGTGACATTGCCTTTTGAACAGATTCTAAAATCTCATACCATTCAGATTGTCCTAATTCTTCGCTAAGTTTTTTCACTCCTTCTTTTAAGTGTTTTGCTCTAGGGTCTTCTGCGCGATATACTCTATGACCAAATCCCATCACTCTTTTTTTATTAGACAAAAGATTTTTTACATATGTTGCGGCATTATCAGGAGATTTAATTTCTTTTGCCATTTGCATAACATTTTCAGCAGCTCCTCCATGAGATGGCCCTGATAAAGCTGCTATTCCTGCTGTTATTGCACCATGTATATCAGCGCTAGTTCCTGAAACTACTCTTGCGGTAAACGCAGAAGCATTTGAACCATGGTCTGCATGTAAAATAAAATCTTTATCCATTAATTCTATAGCGTTCTGACTAGGTAAATTTCCTTCTAACATATAAAGAAAATTTCCAGCGTGATTTAAGTTATTATTTGGTTCTACGGGGATTCTACCATTACGGATGTTATGGTGCGCCATTACTATAGTTGGTACTTGTGCTGTTAATCTTATTCCCTTCCTAATGCTGGCTTCAACAGAATTATCTTCTCTATCTTCATCATATGAAGCTAACATAGATACGATAGTTCTAAGAACATCCATAGGGTGAGATTCTTTTATTGTTTCTATTACTTTAAAAACTTCTTTAGGTAAATTTCGAGAATTTTTTAATTGGGAATCAAATTCTTCAAATTGTTTTTTGTTTGGTAAATCTCCATATATTAGAAGATATGCTACTTCTTCAAAAGTAGATTTTTCAGCAAGATCATGTATATTATAACCACGATATTCCAGAATACCTTTTGAACCATCTATATAAGTGGTTTGAGTTCTATCAAAATATACACCTTGAAGACCTCTATATAATTTTACGTTTTTATTTTCCATATCCAAAGATTATATTATTTATCAGTCTAGAAAAGGGAATAAAAAATTGAATAATTTAAGTTAAATTAAAAAAAACTATAAAGTTCGTAATTTAATTTCTTCTTTGATGTTTATTATAAAATCAATAATGGAAATAACATCTGAATTTTTTTGTGTCCTCGATCTTATAGAAATTGTTTGATTTTCAAGTTCTTTATCACCAATTATTATCATATAAGGAATTTTTTTTAGTTGAGCTTGACGAATTTTTGCATTCATTCTTTCGTTAGATTTATCTATTTCAGATCTTATTCCAGCATTTTTTAATTTTACATTAATTAAATTACAGTATTCGTTATGTTTATCTGTGATCGGAATGATAATAGATTGTACTGGAGTTAACCATAAAGGAAAATCAGCTGAAAGATGTTCAATTAATACCCCTAGAAATCTTTCCATTGACCCTAACATAGCCCTGTGAATTACGACACAATTAGTTCTTGTCCCATCCTGAGATGTATATTCTAAATCAAATTTATCTGGTAATGAAAAATCTAATTGTATGGTTCCTAATTGCCACTCTCTACCTATAGCATCTGGTACGAAAACATCTATTTTCGGACCATAGAATGCTCCTTCTCCATCTTCTATTGTGAAATCGGAGGAGAATTTATCTAAGACTTCTTTTAATATAGATTCGGCATTGTCCCAAATTTTATCATCACCAACCTTTTTTTCAGGTCTAGTCGATAAAGCTAATCTAAATTCGTTAAATCCAAAAGTTTTATATGATTCTGAAAGCATGTCAAGAAAAGATTTAATCTCTATCCCTATTTGATTAACTGTACAAAAAATATGTGCATCATCTTGAGTAAAAGTTCTAACTCTAGTTAATCCATGAGTTACTCCTGATCTTTCATATCTATGTAATCTTCCAAAATCAGCTAATCTTAATGGTAAATCTCTATATGAATGAGATTTTGACTTATAGAGCATTGCCGCTGCTGGACAATTCATAGGCTTTACGCCATGTTCTTTTTCATCTTGTTTTACAAAATACATATTTTCAGAATAATTTGAGTAATGTCCGGATAATTTCCATAATTCTGTATCGAATATTTGAGGTGTAACTACTTCTTTATAATCATATTTCTCATAAAGTTCACGAACGTATTTATATAGTTCATTTAGTATTATTGTTCCTTTCGGTAAAAAATATGGACTTGCAGGAGATAGATCATCGAAAAAAAATAAATCTAAATCTCTGCCTAATTTTCTATGATCTCTTTTTTTTGCTTCTTGCCTTCTATTGAGATAATTATCTAAAGATTCTTTTGATTCCCAAGCTGTTCCATAAATACGTTGTAACATAGGATTTTTCTCATCTCCTCTCCAGTAAGCGCCAGATGTAGACATAAGTTTAAGAGCTTTTATATCTCCAGTTTTATCTACATGTCCCCCTCTACATAAATCTTCAAAATTTCCATTAGAGTGACTACATAAAGTGATTTTTTCATTTTTTGGGATTGACTCTAAAATTTCGATTTTAAATTGGTTATCTTTCACAGATAACATAGCTTCGTCTCTTGTTACTTCTCTTTCAATAAAATCAGTATCTTGATTAATTATTCTTCTCATTTCTTGTTCAATCTTCTTAAGATCTTTTGGAGTGAAAGCGTTTTGAACGTCAAAATCATAGTAGAACCCATCCTCAATTGGTGGTCCGATAGTTAATTTTGCTTTAGGGAAAAGCTTTATTACAGCTTCAGCCAAGACATGAGCTGAAGAATGTCTTAACTTATCTAAATATATTTGTTTTTCTTTGAAATTTAACTGATTAAAATCTTTAGGCATATATTTTGTCCATTAAGGGAATTTGAAATTAAGTTTATCCTAAATATTGATAATAAAGAATGCCAGAAAATTTGTATAAAATAAAATAAGTATCCATATTAAAAATTTATTCCTATTTTATTTGGTATTTCTACTGGTTTATAGTCTTCAGTATCTATCATCCATTCTAATAAATGTTCTTTCATCTGTACAATAACTTCTTTATATTTAGGATTTTGGGCTATATTATACAGTTCCCATGGATCATTTTTAAGATCATATAATTCGTCTATATCTCCAGGTCCACCATCAATAGCTGAACTTATAGTATGGCCTTTTGCATTTATATCAGTAATATATTTCCAATCTTTAGTTCTTACCATCCTTCTTTTTCCTTCTGATTCTCTTGCCCAAAGTGTTTCTAGTAGAGTTTTATGACCATAAGGTTTATTTATTTTATTTAAATCTTCAAGTTTATATTGAGGACCTCCAGCGCCATATTCGGAAAAAGCAACTTCCGAAGGTTTTGAATTTGTAATGGAGGGTAATAATTTTCCATCAAAACTTCTCATTTCATATTCATTTAGAAATTTATCTTTCTTTTGATTGTTATTAGTCCATCCTTTTCCTAAATTCTTAAAATCCCCTAAACCTTGTAAAAATAATAATGTAGGTAAAATATCTATAGTATTTACCATAGATTCATCAATAACTCCTGTATCAAATTTTCCATTTGGCCAAGAAATTATTAGTGGAACTTTTACTAGACAGTCATAAAACACACCTCCCTTAACAGTCATTCCGTGTTCTCCCATGAAATCTCCATGATCAGAAGTGAAGACTATTATAGTATTTTCTTTTAATCCTAAAGTATCAAGTTTTTCTATAATTTTTTTTATTCCGTCGTCAATAAATTTCGTCATAGCTTGATAAACACTTATTTGAGATCTGATTTCTTCTTCAGAATTTGTATTATGTTTCAATATTTTATACAATAATCTATTTCTTTCAGGGGCTGTTCCATCTGTGAATTCATCTTCTCGATTATTAGGAAGAACAACTTTTTCTGAAGGGAACATATTTACGTATCTAGAAGGAGCTATATAAGGTTCGTGTGGATCAGGGAAAGAAACCCATAATGAAAAAGGATTATCGGTTTTCCCAAATTCTCCAGCAGAATATTCTTCTAGAAATTTTTCAGTTTGTTTTGTAATTAATGAAGTTGGAAATAATTCTTCGGGGGTATCAGAAGAGAAGTGTGTTTTATCCCAAATACCCATTTCCAATCGATTATTATTAGCTTCATTAATTAACTTTTCGTCTACGATCCATTCCATACCTTTATTTCCAATATTTTCTCCTTTGTAACCACTTCTTGGAAGTCCTCTATGTGATATTTCTAATCTTACATCAAACAAATCTAAATCTGATTGTTTGTCAAAACAGTGATTTTTCCCAATTAATCCTGTTACATAATTTAGCTTTTTCCAAATTTTAAAAGCATGTAATTCATTTTCAGGCATTAATGTTTCATTTCTTCTGCAACCAGTTTTATGTGGATATTTACCGGTCATCATAGAAGTTCTAGCTGGGACACATAATGGATGTGGGGTAAATGCATTTTGGTAGAGTACACCTTCACGTGCAAGTTTTTCTAATTGAGGGCATTCTATTCCAATTTCTGAATACATCTTTAAAATAGAAGATTTCATTTGATCTGCCATTATAAATAATATATTTGGTTTTTTTTCTAGCATTATATTTTTCAATTATTTAAAAATAAGATATTAATTATTATTACTATTGAAATAATCGATGATAAAAAAGTAATTAATATAAAAAAAATCCATTCTTTATTTGAGTTTGGTATATTTACCGGTATGCCATTCCACTTAAATTGTTTCATTTATTACTGAGTTATTAGGATAATTATTAAAAATATTTTACTAGTAAATTGTCTTAATTTTAAAATAATATATTAATTTATTTATTGAATATTTTAGAGTACTGCTACAATGCTAATTATAATTTTATAAAACAGAAGGGGATTATTTTATGAATATTACACAAAAAACATTTATTGGATGGAGTTTAGCTATCTTACCAATTCTTATGACAGCTTTATGGATGTATATTTGGATGGGAGTTGGAGGAGGTGGAGATGATGGCCCTAAAGCTTTTCTTGATAAAATAGCAGAAAGTGCAACAATTAATAAATTATTAATCAGTATTGCTGGAGTGAGCTTTACCTTTGTAGTTGCCTCTTTCGTTATGTTTTCTAGAGGTGTTGGTGCTGATAGTGATAATCCGTTTCTAGGTAACCTTTCAGCTTTACTACTTTTAATTTCTGGGACAATTAACTTATTTGGCGCTAATTCTTTTGTTAGTGCACTTTCTTATCATGGAACTGAACCTGCAGAAGCTTTGACTATATTTGTAGCAGGTACTACGGATTTAGGTGCAATGGATATAGTGTTTGGTATAGCTTTAATAGCTTTAGGTAGAGCTATTAGGGATGCAAAGAATAAATTAGAACCAGCGATATTATTAAATATTGTAAGTTTTGGTTTTCTTATAGTTGGTATAGCCAATATTGTTAATGTGTTTACTATGCAAGATATAACGGGAATGCTTAGTTGGTTTGGTTGGGTTATATTTAGTACTTTACTAGGAATAGCTGTAATTAGAAGCAAATCATAATTCATTAATTGGAAATTTATATCGCCCACTTAGATCTATGATTCATAATAGTGGGCGATAATTTTTTATAATGACAAAATTCTCAGAATTCAAGGATGGATGTTTTGGAGAAATCCCTTTACAAATTGGTGTTTTTCCTTTTGGACTTGCATTTGGAATTTTAGGTATAGAGTGCGGGCTAAGTAATATACAAACTTTTCTACTATCTTCAATAGTATTTGCTGGTGCCAGTCAAATTGTTTTTGCTCAACTAATATTTACTTCTACTCCTGCATCAATCATTGTAGGTACTGTAGGAATTGTAAATTTACGCCATATTTTATATGGGATTTCTTTATCGGGATATTTAAAGAATTTAACTCTTGGATGGAGATTAATACTAGCATACTTAATTACAGATGAAGCCTATGCAGTTTCATATAAGCGTTTTTCTGAAAAGAAAAAAACAAAAAATATGCATTACCATTTATTAGGTAGTGGACTAACCTTATGGACATCATGGCAAATTGCAACTTTTCTAGGAATATTCATAGGGCATTTCATTCCAGAATCTCTAAATTTAGAATTTGCTATTCCGCTTTCCTTTATAGCAATAGTAGTAATTTCAATTAAAGATAAAATAAAATTTAGTGTTTTTATAACTAGTGCAGTGTTATCAGTAGCTTTTAAAGATTTGCCCTGGAATTTATGGATTATTTTTTCTGCATTAATTGCTATTTTGTTTGGTATGTTAATTTCTAATAAAATAAGGACAAAATAAATGATTTGGACAGTTATTATTTTTTCTGGGGTACTAACTTTTTGTACTAGATTTTTACCTTTATCTAAGATAATGCCGAAAACTTTACCAAATTTTATTCAAGGTGGATTAGGTTATGTATCCATAGCTGTTTTAACACCAATCATTATAAATTCAATATTAATTAATGAAGAAAATTCTATTATTTTAAATAATCCTAATATTTTTGCTGCTCTGATTGCAATGTTTGTTGCATTATTATCCAAATCAATAGTACTTACACTTTTGGTTGGACTAACAATAATTTGGGTATTTGAATTTTTTATTTAAAAATTTATATGATCATCCAACATCTAAACTTATGAGTATGAAACAACTAGGTAGTTAAAAATCTAACTTTCTTTGAGTGATTTTATGCTGGTGGGCGATACAGGACTTGAACCTGTGACCTCGTCGATGTCAACGACGCGCTCTAGCCAGCTGAGCTAACCGCCCAGGTTATTCATCATTATTATCTTCAGATTCAAAGAAAGCATCAGCTAATTTTTCAATTTCTGAATCATCATTACTAACACTTTCTTGCATAGCCATAGCAGCTTTTTGCGCTTC
The DNA here is from genome assembly GCA_002718415.1 of Chloroflexota bacterium. Lineage (GTDB taxonomy): Bacteria > Chloroflexota > Dehalococcoidia > Lucifugimonadales > Lucifugimonadaceae. The sequence goes on along the minus strand of PBEM01000006.1, from coordinate 93,684 downwards.
TTCAGAAGAGATATTAATATCTGTATCAGAATTATTGATAGTTTCAGAAGAAATATTTTCTCCTGCCATTAAAGCAACAGCTTCTTCAAAAGTTTGAGGACCTTTCGTTATACCTGTTAGACCTCCTGTTGATGATTCTTCAACTCCTAATCTATTTCTACCTTCATTAGTTTGATCTAATCTGGCAGGGATAAGGCGTCCAATGATTACATTTTCTTTTAAACCATTTAATTGATCGGTAGAACTTGTTACAGCTGCCTCAGTTAGTACCCGAGCAGTTTCTTGGAATGATGCCGCTGAGAGGAAAGAATCTGTATTTAATGACGCCCTTGTGACACCAAGTAATATTGGGCTAGCATTAGCTGGAGTTCCACCATTACTTATAATTCTTTGGTTTTCTGTTTCAAATACTGTGGCATCAACGAGCTCTCCAAGAATTAAGTCTGATGAACCTGGATTATCTATTCTTACCTTACGAAGCATTTGCCTTACGATAAGCTCAATATGTTTATCATGTAATTTCACACCTTGAGATCTATATACTGCCTGTACTTCATCTACTATATACCTTTGTAACGATGCAGCTCCCTTAATTCTTAAAATATCATGTGGATTCAAAGGTCCACTACATAAAGCTTCTCCAGCATTGATATCATCTCCATCACTAACCAATAATTCTGCGGCTGCAGGGATAATATATTCCCTTTCTGTTAATTCATCCCAATTTATATAAACAATTCCCTTTGAGATATTAACTGTACCAGGGAATGGTGCAAGGTAATTTTCTGGTTTTTCTTCAAGTATAGATTTAATAGCTGTTTTACTTAATGTTTTCTTTATTCCTATAATTGGTTGTCCAGCATCTACCCATTCGCCACTTTTTACCAACTGTTTATGTGTATCAGTAGGTATTTCGATAGCTTCTTCATGTTTTTCAGATGATACTACCTTTACTAATCTTCCTTCAGAGGATTGTTGTAATTCTGCTTTACCAGAAATATCTGCAATTACAGCACAACCTTTTGGGGTTCTTGCTTCAAAAATTTCTACAACCCTAGGAAGTCCAGAAGTAATGTCTTGACCAGCAATTCCACCTGTATGGAAGGTTCTCATTGTAAGCTGTGTTCCTGGTTCACCAATTGATTGTGCTGCCATTATACCTACAGCTTCACCAATCATAACTTTATTTCCAGTAGCCAAAGAAGCACCATAACATTTTTGTGAAATACCTTTTTGACTAGTAGTACTTAAGGGTGATAAAACATAACACTGTTTAATTCCAGCATCTTGGATTTTTTTTGCTATTTCCATGGTAATTAGTGTATCTCGATCAGCTAATACTTCTCCTGTATTAGGATCAATAATGTCTTCTGCAGGGAATCTACTAACAATTCTTTCAGAAATTCTAGCTTGCATACTGTTTTCTTCAGAATCTTGAATTAAGAATCCTTGAGCATTTAAATCATCATCATCATTTATTATTACATCTTGTGCTACGTCAGCTAAACGTCGTGTAAGATACCCTGAGTCAGCAGTTCTTAGTGCAGTATCTGCTAAACCTTTTCTAGCTCCATGAGTTGAGATAAAATATTCAAGTACTGAAAGACCTTCAGCAAAACTGGACCTAATAGGCATATCAATAATTCTACCTTTAGGATCCGACATTAGACCTCTCATCCCGGCCATTTGCTTAATTTGAGCTATATTACCTTTTGCTCCTGAATCAGCCATTGTATAAATTCCCTGATAATCAGGCAAATTATCATTAACAGCTTTTGTCATTTTGTCTGAAACATCAGTCCAAATATCTATAGATGCAGAATATCTTTCTTTTTCAGTAATTAAGCCAGATAAGTATTGTTGGTCTAAACCTCGAATTTTTTGATCCGCATTTGACAGCAATGATTGTTTACTAGAAGGAGTTACAATATCTCTTATTGCTATTGTAGTTCCTGATTGAGTGGCATATTTAAATCCAACATCCTTCATTTCATCAAGCATTTTTGAAGTTGCTTCAGTTCCAAAAAGGTTAAATACTTCTGCAACGACATCTTCTATTTCACCTCTATTAAATGTTTTATTCCGATATTCTTCTATAGGTAGACATTCATTAAAAATCATTCTTCCTACAGTTGTCTCTATCCAGTTATTATCAATATTGACTTTAATCTTTTCTTTTATGCGTATATTCTTAGTTTCGTGAGCTAGTTTAGTATCATGTAGGCTAGAAAAATGTTTTATATTTTCGTCATCATCTGATAATTCAAAGGAAGTTAAATAATAAATTCCTAAAACCATATCCAGCGTAGGTGAAACTATAGGAAATCCTGAACTTGGAGCTAACATGTTATTTGTAGACATCATTAATTTTTTTGCTTCTATAATAGCTTCTTTTGATAAAGGGACATGAACTGCCATTTGATCTCCATCAAAATCTGCATTAAAGGCAGTACATACTAATGGATGTAATTGTATTGCGAATCCATCAACTAAAACAGGATTAAAAGCTTGTATTCCTAATCGATGAAGTGTTGGAGCTCGGTTTAATAAAACAGGATGATCTATGATAACTTCTTCCAAAATATCTTGTACTTCTGGCATTCCACTTTCAGACATTTTTTTTGCACTTTTGATATTTAGAGCGTAACCTCTGGTAATTAATGAATTCATTACAAAAGGTTTAAAAAGTTCCAAAGCCATCTTTCTAGGTAATCCACATTCATTTAATTTTAAAGTTGGACCTGAGATAATTACTGATCTTCCAGAATAATCTACCCTTTTTCCTAATAGATTTTGCCTGAAACGTCCTTGTTTTCCACGCAAAAGGTCACTTAAAGATTTTAATTTATGATTATGACTACCAGAAATTGGCCTTCCTCGTCTACCGTTATCAATTAGAGCATCAACAGCTTCTTGAAGCATTCTCTTTTCATTTCTAATAATAATATCTGGAGCCTGTAATTCTAATAAATGTCTTAATCTATTATTCCTATTTATTACTCTTCTATATAGATCATTAAGATCACTAGTAGCAAATCTGCCTCCATCAAGTTGAACCATTGGGTGTAAATCTGGGGGTAACACTGGTAAAATAGTTAGGATCATCCATTCAGGTTTATTACTTCCTTTACGGAAAGCTTCAACTACTCTTAATCTTTTTATTGATCGAAGTCTTTTTTGTCCTGATGCAGAAATAATTTCATGTTTTAAAGTAGTTCTTAATTTTTCTAGATCTATTTTTTCTAAAAGTTCTTTTACTGCTTCAGCACCCATTCTTGCAACAAATACACCGCTAGCTTTATCATTTAATTCTCTAAATCTTGTTTCTGTTAGAAGGTCCATTTCTTTAATAGAATTAATTTCAATAATTTTTTGTTCAGTATCATACTCGATTTCTTTTTTTAGGTTTTCGTAATTTAATTCAAGTTCATCAGTAATTTTTATTTTATCTTTTTGTTTAGTTTGTTTTAGTTCATCTAAAGCTTTTTGTTTTTCTTCATCAAGCCTGGAAATTTCAGAAGTGCGATAATCTTCTAAATTCTGAATAGCCTCTTCTTTTATGTTTTCGTTTACTGATGTAATTATATATTGAGAAAAATAAATTACTCTTTCAAGATTTTTTGGAGATACATCTAGAAGTAATCCAATTCTTGAAGGAGTTCCTTTTGCAAACCAAATATGAGAAACTGGGGCTGCAAGTTTTATGTGTCCCATTCTTTCTCTTCTGACTTTAGATCTTGTTACTTCAACACCACATCTATCACAAATAACTCCACGATATCTAATTTTTTTATATTTTCCACAATAGCATTCCCAATCTTTTGTGGGGCCAAATATTTTTTCACAAAACAACCCATCTTTTTCAGGTCTTAGAGTTCGATAATTAATTGTTTCTGGTTTTGTGACTTCACCATTTGACCAAGCGCGAATTTGGTCAGGTGAAGCAAGTGAAATTTTTATAGCATTAAAACCTGTCTCTGGCATTTTATATGGTCTCCCTATTTAAAAAAGTATAAAAAAACATATTTCAATTATTCTTCTTCTGCATCTGTATCAGATAATTCTTTTTCAGATAAATCTTCTAAAGATACTTCATAGTTTTCAGCTGAGGAGATATTTTCCTGTTCTAGAAAAATATCTTCATCATCATATTCTTCTTCTTCTTCATCACCATCATCATCATCATCATCATCATCATCATCATCATCATCGTCATCATATTCTTCATCATCAATATCGTCGTCGTCATTTATTAATTGCTCATCTCCCTCCTCATCATCTTCTAGGCTTGCATCTAGTTCTTCAAGATCTAAAACACCAATATCTTCTTGAGTAGAAACTTCATCCCAATCTAAACCTACATTAACTAATGCTTCATCTTTTTCTTCTATTATATCTCCAGATATTTCTTCACTCATCAATTCCATAGAAAGTCCTAAACCTTGTATTTCTTTCATCAATACATGAAAAGATTCTGGAATACCAGGTTGTATTATAGGTTCACCTTTAACAATAGATTCGTAAGTTTTAACTCTTCCTAATGTGTCGTCAGATTTAATAGTTAAAATTTCTTGTAAGGTGTGTGCTGCAGAATATGCTTCTAAAGCCCACACTTCCATTTCTCCGAATCGTTGCCCACCAAATTGAGCTTTTCCTCCAAGAGGTTGTTGTGTTATAAGGGAATAAGGTCCTGTAGATCTAGCATGTATTTTATCTTCAACCAAATGTATAAGTTTTAACATGTATACATTACCTACAGTAACTGGTTGGTCAAATTTTTCTCCAGTTCTTCCATCATAAACTGATTGCTTTCCAAAAATAGGCGCGGAAATATGTTTTTCTCGTGCGATTTTTAATGCTGTTTGCATTAATTCACTAGGCTTAAGTTTATTAGAATCTATGCCTACAAATTCCTTTAACCATATTTCTAAACAAGCATCACGTGCTACCCCCCTGTTAGTTTGTGCATCACTCCATAATTTACTCATTTGAAATCCGCGTTCGTTTAACCATTTTTCAACTTTATCCCAATTAATTTCTTCTGAATCTAGATTTTTTTTATCCATTGAATCTGATTGTTGTACTATCCATGCTCTAGCCATTTGATCTTCAATGGATCCATCTTTAGGATTATTAAAAACTGAAGTTCTATAATGAAAACCAAGAATTTCAGCGGCTCCACCTAAGTGAGTTTCAAGTAATTGGCCTAAATTCATTCTACTAGGTACACCAATAGGATTTAAGATTATATCCAGAGGTGTTCCATCTTCTGTGAAAGGCATATCCTCTCTAGGTAGAATTTTAGCTACGACACCTTTGTTACCATGTCTACCAGCCATTTTATCTCCTTGAGCAATTTTTCGAGTATGTGCTATCCAAACTCTTACCATTTTCATTACACCTGGAGGTAAGTTATCCCCATTTTCTTTTGTCAATATTCTTGTTTCAATAACTTTTCCCTGATCACCATGAGGAACACGTAGACTTGAATCTTTTACATCTCTTGCTTTTTCTCCGAAAATAGCTCTTAGTAATTTTTCTTCTGCACTTAATTCAGTTTCACCTTTTGGAGTGACTTTACCTACTAGAATATCTCCAGCTGTTACCCATGCACCTACCCTTACAATACCCATATCATCTAAATCTGAAAGACTTTCTTCTCCTACATTTGGAATATCTCTAGTAATTTCTTCTGGTCCTAATTTTGTATCTCTAGCTTCAAGATCATGTTTTTCTATATGGATTGATGTGTATCTATCATCTTTTACTAAATCTTGATTCAATATAATTGCATCTTCATAATTGTATCCATCAAAACTCATAAATCCTACTTTAAGATTTTGTCCTAAAGCTAACTCGCCTTGATCTGTTGAAGAACTATCAGCAATTGCTTGTCCTTTATTTACTAATATACCTTTATCAACAACGGGTCTTTGATTAATACATGTTGTTTGGTTAGACCTAACAAATTTGTTAACAGGATGAATATGATCTTTACCTTCATTATCTGTGATTACAATTTCATCTCCATTTAAATCCGAAACTATACCTGTAGCCTTAGCACTTAATATTTGTCCTGAATCTTCTGCTACCCTTTTTTCCATTCCGGTACCAATTAGTGGAGCTTGTGGTTTAATAAGAGGTACAGCTTGTCTTTGCATGTTAGAACCCATTAGAGCTCTGTTTGCATCATCATGTTCTAAAAATGGAATTAATGCAGTAGATACTGACACTATTTGCATTGGAGATACATCCATATAATCTACTTCATTAGGCTGAACGTGCAAATATGATTCTCCGCCAACTCTAACTTCAACTGTATCAGAGGTGATTTGACCCTTTGAATCTATATTGGTAGTCGCTTGACCGATCTGATATTTTTCTTCTTCATCTGCAGATAGATGCTCCAAGGATTCGAGATCTTGAGATATATATGGCACTACAGAAATATCTACTGAAGGTAATTTTAAAACTTCAGTAATATTATTACTGTTGATTGGTTTGTTTTTTTGGGCAATAGTTACATTGTTAGAATTTTTTATATCTTCAATTGGTATTCTCCCTAAAATATCAGGATTGTTGCTTTTTATACTATTTAGCACTTTTCTATAAGGAGTTTCGATAAATCCAAATTCATTAATTCTTGCGTAAGTTGAAAGGGAACCTAATAAACCTATATTTGGACCTTCTGGAGTTTCAATAGGGCAAATTCTCCCGTAATGAGAGTGGTGAACGTCTCTTACATCAAAACCTGCTCTTTCTCTAGATAAACCACCAGGCCCAAGTGCAGACAGTCTTCTTTTATGCGTTAATTCTGAAAGAGGATTTGTTTGATCCATGAATTGTGAAAGTTGTGATCCACCAAAAAATTCTCTTATTGCCGCAACAATAGGTCTAATATTAATAAGTGCCGCTGGAGTTGTAACCATAGGATCTAATTGAGTTGACATTCTTTCTTTTATAACTCTTTCCATACGTAGAAAACCAGAACGAATTTGATTTTGAATTAATTCACCGACAGCCCGAACTCTTCTGTTTCCGAGGTGATCTATATCATCAACTTTTGATTGACCATTATTTATCATTATCATACGTCTAATTAATTCTACGAAATCTTGATTTGAAAGTATTGGTGTATCATTTGTTACGCGGAGTACCTTATTTAATCTGTGACGACCTACTCTACCTAAATCGTATACCCTTTCATCAAAAAAAAGATTTTCTAGTAATTTAGATGCATTTTCAATACTTGGAGGTTCTCCTGGTCTTTGCCTTCTGTATATTTCAAGTTGAGCTTCATGTTTTCTTTGAAGAATATCTTTATCATTTCGTTCATTTCTATAAATTTCAGAAGTATTATCTTTAATTAAAGTAGATTTAATAAAATTGAAATTTTTATCATTGTCTACATCTGTGAATAATTTAATTATTTCATCATCAGTGATTTCAGAAGATTTTACCCTAGAATCATCCGTCCAATCTAATGACCTTAGTAACATTGTTACAGGAGCTTTACGTTTTCTATCGATCTTAACATAAAGTATATTTCTAGGACTTGTTTCTAGTTCAATCCATGCTCCTCTATTTGGGATCACTTTACCTATACAAAGATTTCTTCCAGTATTTTGATCAGTTTCCGTAGTGAAATAACCTCCTGGAGATCTTACTAATTGTGATATTACTACTCTTTCAGCACCATTAATTATGAATGTGCCAGTTGATGTCATCATCGGTAGATCACCAAAGAATAATGTTTGTTCTTTTACTTCTCCAGTTTCCCTGACGATAAGTTGCACAGTTATATACAAAGGATATGAGAATGTTATTTCGTGTTTTCTACAATTTCTTTCGTCTTCCAACATTGTCTCTGGATCAGGTTTTTTTACTTCATGACTTATAAATTTTAATTCAAATCTTCCTCCAGAAAAATCTTCAACAGGAGATACCTCATTTAGTAATTCTTTAATACCTTCAGAAGTAAACCAATCAAACGAATTTTGTAAAACTTGTACTAGGTTAGGAACTTCTGAATCATTATTAGACGCTCCAAGAGATTTAAATTCTTTTTTATTGTTACTAGTTGTTACCATAAATAAAAACCTTTTTAGAAATAGTATTAATATTTTTATGAACAAAATCCATTACTACATTTAAAAATAAAAATGACTGCGAAGGAAACACAGCCAAAACTATACCCCTTTTATTTGGAGCGATTTTGCAGTTATTCAAATATAATTGAGCCTGTATAATTATTGGGAATTAGGACTAATTAGTTCAAAAAAAGTATTCTTTGACAATCTCTCATTGTATTATTTAAATGGCAGTATTGTCAAATATATTATTCGACTTTAGTTTATATTTAATAGAAATATGAATTAATATTAATTGATCAGAGAGTGTAAATTATGAAATTACCTTCAGAAAACATTACTATAATATATACTCATCCAACATGTGGTTATTGTGATTTATTGAAAGAAGATTTAATTGATAAAGACATTGAATTCAATGAAATTGATGTTTCAAAAAATCCAGAAAAATGGTCAGATGTTGAAAATCTTTCTGGAGGGGACAGGATAACACCTCTTATGGTTAAACCTGATGGAACAGTTGAGGTAGGATATAAAGGTATTGGTTGCAATTATAGCTAAAAGATTATTTAAACTTTTCATTACAGAAATAATTTATAGTACAAAAATTAATCACACTAATGACTCTATTATTTGTATAATAAAATAATCTAGGAATGTGGTCCCGTGGTGTAGCGGCCTAACACGCCTCCCTGTCAAGGAGGAGATCGGCAGTTCGAATCTGCTCGGGATCGCCAAAAAATATGAATAATTTATTAAAAATAGGTGATATAAATATAACTGGCCTTTCAGATGGACCTAACGTTATTGATCCTACTATTTTGTTTCCTGAAACTCCTTTAGAAGCATGGGAACCATATTATGATATTTTTCCGGAGTTTTTTCATGGCAAACATTTTAAGGTAAATTTAGGAACATTTGTTATTTCAAATAATGATGCTTCAATTGTTGTAGATACTGGCCTTGGTCCTCATGGTGATATGTTTGGAACATCAGTTCCAGGCCAATTAATACAAGATTTTAAAAATAATAATATTTCGTTTGAATCAATAGATAAAGTTTTTTTAACACATCTACATGGTGATCACTATGGATGGAATTATCGTGAAGATTTAGATGATCGTCCTCCAACATTTCCTAACGCAAAATATATGGTTAATCGTTTGGATTGGGATCATTGGTTATCTGAAAAAATGCTATCTGATGACCCTAATGACTCTCTTAGAAGAAGTGTTTTACCATTACTGGATGATGGGTTATTAGATTTAATGGAAGGTGACACTAATCTAACAAAAGGGGTGCAAGCTATTCATACTCCAGGACATACACCAGGTCATATGAGTTTATTGATTTCTTCTGGAAATGAAAGAGCTATGTTACTTGGAGATGTAGTTGGTTCTCCAATGCAAATTACTGAGTCAAATTATCCATATATGCCAGATAGTGATCCTGAACTTGGAAGAAAAACCCGTCATGAATTAATAAATAAAGTTCATGACGAAAAATTGATAGCTATAGGTTCTCACTTAAGTTATCCGGGTTGGGGAACTATCATTACCTGGAAAGGTAAGAAATTCTTCAAAGGATTATAAAAAATAATAAATTTTCATGAAGAATAACAGCTTGATAGTTTACAAAGCGGACAGAATATCTAATCCTGAAAATTCCGGATGGCTTGATAATCATGCCGTTGTAGTCTCAGGATCTATAATAAAAGATGTCTTACATATTTCTGAACTTCCTAATGATTTATCCAACAAAATGGAAATATATGATCTTGGGAAAATTTTTTTATTACCAGGAATTATAGATGCACATTGTCATATGCATTGTAGTGCAACTTCTAACGCTCAGGAACTAGCTTATAATGAGACCGATTCACAATTAATTATTCGTGCAGTAAATAATATGCGAAAATGTGTTTTATCTGGAACAACTACAGTAAGAGATTTAGGCTCAAAGAATAATATTGCTTTTCCAGTGAAACAAATGATAGATGATAATAATATTCCAGGACCAGATTTAATTTTATCTGGGGCACCAATTACTATTACATCTGGTCATTGTTGGATTTTTGGAACTGAAGCAGATTCTAAGGATGAAGTTATAAAAGCTGTAAGAAGACAGATAAAATTTGGAGCTAAAGTTATTAAAATTATGGCTACAGGTGGTATGTTTACTCCTACATCTAACCCACGTAGAACTCAATACAGTGTAGAAATATTGAAGGAAGTTGTGTTAGAGGCAAAAAGATTTAATATTCCAGTTGCAGCACATACTTTATCTGCTGATGGAATTGAAAATTGTGTTGATGCTAAAGTAGATCATTTAATTCATGCGAGATGGTATGATAAAAATCCAAATAAAGGGATAGATTTTAGAAAAGAAATAGTAAAAAAAATGGTTGATCAAAATCAATGGGTAGATCCAACATTGGGGCATCAATTATTGAGAAAAGATGTAAATGTAGATCCAATAAATTCAAGTGCCCACGATGGACAAGATAAAAATATGAAATCACATTGGGCTATTGGAAAAGATGTTCCTATGGAAGAACATATTGAGAAATTATTGATAATGCAGAATCTTGGAGTTCGTTTTACAACAGGCTTGGATATGGGTATGGCATTTGGCAATCATGATAAATCTGTGGCTAATGCTTGGTCATTAGTGGAACTTTTAGGTTGGGATAATTGGAAAGCAATTAAAGCTTCAACATCAGATACTGCAGAAGCTCTTGGTTTTGGAGAAAAGATCGGAAGAATAAAGAAAAACTTTTATGCTAATTTTGCTGCATTTTCCAAAGATCCTGCAAAAAATATTAGAAATCTATCTGATGCTTCTTCTGTTATTAAGAATGGAAAACCTATAAAAATTAATAATAATGTTTTGATTTAATTAATTTTTATTTAAAGCGTCAACAATAGAGTCTACGTCATATACGCAACCACCCCAGGTACCTCCGCTTACGGATTGTAAAGCCGCCCATAATTTAGAATCATCCGGAAGTTTAGGGTGAGGTTTAAGGTCATTGGGAGTAGTTCTATTTTGTAATTCTTTTGTGCCCCAATCAATTCCTAGATTTTTTCCATTTTCTCCGATTAGATTTATTTTTCCAACTAGGTTTATAGTATCAATTTCAATACCGATTAAATCGCCATCTCTTAATTTACCTATTGGTCCGCCAGCTAAAGCTTCAGGTCCAACATGTCCGATACAAGCACCCGTTGATACTCCAGAAAAGCGAGCATCTGTAATTAGTGCGATTTTATTTCCATAAGATAAATGTTTTAATGCAGCAGTTAATTGGTATACTTCTTCCATTCCTGTTCCCATAGGGCCTCCACAAGTAACAATCATGATTTCTCCGGGAACTATTTTATTATTGTCTGTTGCTTTTATAGCCTTTATTGCATCTTTTTCAGATCTAAAAACTCTAGCCTTACCTTTGTTTCTATATATACCATCATTATCAACAACACTAGGATCAATTGCCGTACTCTTAATAACAGATCCTTCAGGAGAGATATTTCCTTTAGGAAAAGTTACAGTACTTGTTAAGCCTCTTGATTTTGCTTTTTGTGCAGACATTATTATATTATCCGGATCAATATGATCTACTTCTTGTAGATATTTTTTCATTTCAAATCTTCTACTAGATTCTTTCCACCAGTTTAAATTTTCGTCCAAAGATTGACCGGTTGCAGTTGTTACATTTGTATTTAATAGCCCAAGTTTTCTTAGATGTAACATCACTTCAGGAACAGCTCCTGCAGCGTAAAGTTGTGAAGTTGGATAACCAGTTGGACCATTAGGTAAAACATCTACTAATCTTGGAACTTTTAAATTTATTCTTATCCAATCTTCTACTAACATTCTTTTTTTTCCTGCAGAATGAGCTATAGCAGGTATGTGTAAAAGTAAATTAGTTGAACCGCCAAATGCTGCATGTACCACCATGGCATTATTTAAAGATTCATCTGTTATTATATTTTTTGATTTAATACCTTTATTTTCAAGATAAATAAGTGCTTTAGCAGATCTTTTAGCAATGTCAAACCATGCGGGAGTTCCAGATGGAGATAATGCTGAATGTGTAATTGCTAAGCCCAGAGATTCAGAGACGACTTGAGATGTTCCTGCAGTTCCAAGAAACTGGCATCCTCCACCTGGAGATGCACATGCTCTACACCCTACATCTTGAGCATATCTTAGACTAACTTCTCCTTGAGCAAATCTTGCACCGATAGATTGTATTTTACCTGTATCTTCGCCAGATTCAGGTGCTAAAGTTACTCCACCAGGTATTAATACTACTGGGCTATCTTTAAGTCCAGCTAATGCCATCATCATTGCTGGTAATCCTTTATCGCAAGAAGCCACTCCTAGCACTCCTTTAGCTGTTGGTAAGGATCTAGCTAATCTTCTAAAAACTTTAGCTGCGTCATTTCTATAAGGTAAAGAATCTAACATACCTGTAGTGCCATTTGATCTACCGTCACATGGATCTGAGCAAAAAACGGCAAAAGGTATTCCTTTTAGTTTTCTGATTTCTAAAGCTGCAGCTCTAACCTGATCTCTTAGTTCGAAATGCCCTGTATGCAATCCTAAAGCTACGGGCGATCCATCGTCATCTCTAATACCCCCAGAAGTAGAAAGAATTATAAATTGTTTTCTCATCAGTTCTTTAGGATTCCAACCCATTCCTGCATTTTGAGTCATTCCAAAATGATCTCCACTAGGATTGTCAATTAGAAATTCTGGAGTGAAAGGTAGTTTTCCTTTTGGTCCAGTAGCATGAGTTTGAATAAACTTATTCGTAAATGATGAGTTAGATTCCAATATATCTTCTACAGTTACTGAAGAGGTAGCATTCTTATTTTTAGGGTTTGATTTCATTTTTATAGATTTTTATAAAGTATTTATTTGTTGTTTTATAAGCTAATTAAATTCTTATTGTTCCCTATACTATGAAATAATTCGTTAAATTGAGAGCTATTAGAGAATAAATATCGGAATATTTAATTATGGAACATATTTTTGCTGGTAATCCTTTAGATAGGGGAGATGTAGTTAGAAGAGATGAGAGTTTAATTTTAATAAATTCCCAAAATCCAAATGCCAGATATTTAATAATGAAAGACCTTAACCCATTAGTTAATTCAGAGATTAATCATCTAAAAATTTCTTGGAAGACATTCGCCGAAGTATCAGAAATCTTATCATCAAAAAATGATGAAAAAATAATATTTTTAGGATCAAAAAATAAAAATGATTTTTTTGTTATTAATGTAAACAAACAGAATGATAAATTTTCTAATAGTAAAGAAAAATTTTTCGATTCTAGAGAAGTGGCAACTCAATTATCACCTGGAGAATCAGGTATTTTAGCTCAAGCTAGGGCCCAATTAATATGGCATAATAAAACGAGATTTTGTTCTTCATGTGGAAATAAAACAATTTCGTATAGGGGAGGTCAAGTACGTCAATGTTCTGAGTGTAAGATGGAACATTTTCCTCGTACAGATCCTGTAGCTATAATGTTAGTTTATAATGGAGAAAATTGTATTTTGGGACAAACTAGGGCTAGGCAAAGGAAGGGATTTTATTCTTGTTTAGCAGGATTTATTGACCAAGGAGAATCAATTGAAGAGGCTGTTAAGCGTGAAGTAAAAGAAGAATCTGGGTTATTGGTTGATAATATAGTTTATCATTCATCACAACCATGGCCTTTTCCGTCTTCATTAATGATAGGATGCCATGCTCGTGCTATTACAGAAGAAATAGTTTTTGATGAAGAAGAAATGTCTGATGTTAAATGGTTTTCAAAAACAGAGGTAGAATTGGCTATTAAAGAACAATCTACAAAGATTAATATACCAGGTCCTGTAGCTATAGCTCATCATCTTATAAAATCTTGGGTAAATGGAGAGGTGTCAGTTAAATAGAAACATGGTTTCAAAAGAAAAAATAGTAAATAACCCTTTATCGGTCCATGTTATGGCTAAACCTTCTGGAGCTATATGTAATATTTCTTGTGAGTATTGTTTTTATTTAGAAAAAGAGAAATTATATCCTTCTGTTTCCAGATCTAAATGGCAGATGAATGATGAAATATTGGAGAAATATGTTAAGCAATATATTGAAGCTCAAAAAATTAATGTAGTTAATTTTGCTTGGCAGGGAGGGGAGCCAACTTTACTTGGGGTAGATTTTTATAAGAAAGCTGTAAAATTACAAAAAAAATATTCTAATGGAAAAACAATAACTAATGCGTTTCAGACAAACGCAATTCTAATTAATGATGAATGGGCTGAATTTCTTAAAGAAGAAAATTTTTTAATTGGTGTATCTATAGACGGGCCAAAAGATCTTCATGATAAGTATCGTGTTGATAGAGGAGGAAATCCTACTTTTGAAAGAGTTATTGAAGGTTTAAATTTTTTAAAAAAATTTAATGTAGAATTTAATACATTAACTGTCCTTCATAGATTCAATGCCGATTATCCTGAAAAAGTTTATAAATTTTTAAGTGAAGAATTAGACAGTAAATTTATGCAATTTATACCTATAGTAGAACGTGAATCACGATCTGATCGCAAGGATAAATTAAAGCTGGTTGATCCTGACCATCAAGAAGCTGATTTAACAGAATGGTCCATAGGATCTGAGCAGTATGGAAAATTTTTGGCAACAATATTTGATTTATGGGTAAGAAAGGATGTTGGAGATAGATTTGTACAAATTTTTGATACAACTTTAGCTTCTTGGGTGGGTCAGAATCCAGGGCTATGTATTTTTTCAGAAACCTGTGGAGATGCGATGATTATTGAGCATAATGGAGATGTTTATTCTTGTGATCATTTTGTCTATCCGGATTATAAATTAGGCAATGTTAAGAAAAAAACTATAAGACAAATGACTGACTCTCCTCAACAAAGAAAATTTGGATTGGACAAAAAAAATACTTTACCAAAATATTGTCAGGAATGTGAATTTAAATTTGCCTGTAATGGAGGTTGTCCAAAACAGCGTTTTATAAATACTCCTGATGGAGAACCAGGTTTAAACTATTTATGTAAAGGGTATAAAATTTTTTTTGGACATACTTCTCCTTATATGAAATTTATGGCTAATGAAATAAAGTTTGGTCGTCCTCCTTCTAATATAATGACAAGAGCAAAAAAAATAACAACTAACACAGATATTTACTCTGGGGCTCAAAGAAATAAACCTTGTCCTTGTGGTAGTGAAAAAAAATATAAATTTTGTCATGGGAGATAAATACTAGTAATAATTTATGGAGAATTATATGAACTTAAGAAAAAATCGAATAAAACATAAAGTATCGAATGGTGAAATAGCTTTTATTGCAATGGGATTAACTCATCCAGATGATATTGATTCATTTGGACCGAATAATTTTGATGGTATTTGGCTTGAAGGAGAACATGGATGGGTAGATGCCTCGGAGCTAGGTAATTTAACTAGAGCTTGTGATATATGGGGTATGACCTCTGTTGCTAGGATTAATTCTAACGATCAAGGTTTAATATATAGGACTTTAGATAGAGGTGCTCAGGCTATAGTAGTTCCGCATGTGAATAACAAAAAAGAAGCACAAAATGTTGTTGATGGAGGGAAATTTGCACCATTAGGAAAAAGAGGATTATTTACAAGTCGTCAGGGATATGGAGTAGAAGATTATTTACTTAAAGCAAATGATGAAACGTCTCTAATTGTATTGATTGAAGATATAGAAGCATGGGAAAACTTAGATGAAATTCTATCCGTAGATGGAATAGATACATTTTTCGTAGCACCATCTGATTTTGCAGCATCTATGGGATATATTAACAATATAACTCATCCTGAAGTACAGGAAAAATTAGATGATTCTATTAATCGGATAGTTAGTTCCGGTAAAACTGCAGGAACATTAGCAAATGATGAAAATGTTGAAAAATTTGTAGATATGGGTGTCAGAGTTATTTCTGTTGGAATATATGATTGGCTTGGTAAGGGTTCTAGGAATTTTATAGATAAAGCAAACTCAGCTTTATAATTTGGATTTTATTATGATAAAAAAATTATTATTAGTTATTTTCATTTTATTATCTATAGTAAATTGTCAAGTAGCGGGTAAAAATCCAGAAGAGGCAGCGATACCAATCATTGAACCTACAGTTTCTAAAAGTTATTGTATGAATGATGAATATCCTGTGGATGCTCCAAAATTTGATGCTGTAGGTCAATCCCAATTTAGTAAAATAAAGTCACAATTTCAGGATAATAATGAAGATTCTTTGTACTTAAATCAATATGATATTGTTATTGGAGAAGGCGCATCTCCTACCTTAAATGATTTAGTGACCGTTCATTATTCAGGTTGGCTTGAGGACGGGTGTTTATTTGATGCTTCGTACTTACGTGGAGTACCAAGTAACTTTCTTTTAGTTCAAGTTATAAAAGGTTGGACTGAAACTTTGCAAAGTATGAAAGAAGGTGGGAGAAGAAGAGTAGAAATACCTTCAGAATTAGCATATGGTATTAATGGTAGGCCTCCTGTAATTCCTGGGAATGCAACTTTAACATTCGACATAAAATTAGTTAGTGTTTTAACTCCAGAAAATGCTAGTGCAACAGCAACTGCCACTGCAAAATAATAAAAATTAAGGTTTAACTACAAGTTTGATCCCTTTTCCGAGGGAGGAGTCGTGTATTGCTTTTTCTACTTGATTTAGAGGATATCTCTTTGAAATCATATTTGTTAATTTAAGTTTTTGTAATGCTTTTGGTGTTTGATGAAAAACATTTCCTCTCCCAAATGCTCCTTTGAGTGTTATCTCCCTATAGTGCATTTCGTATAAATCAGTTTTTAGATTACTTTTCGAAGGGTTTACACCTATCATCAAGACCTGTCCTCCAGGTTTAGATATCTTAATGCATTTATCTACTAACTCAGGTTTACCCACTGCTTCGATTGCTATATCTATTCCTTTAGAGTCAGTTAAATCATCAATAAATTCTTCCAAATTAGATTCTTTGGGATCATGTAAAATATCCACATTCATATCTTTTGATATTTCTCTTCTAGATTTAATTGGTTCAGACATAATTACTTCTTTAGCCCCATGAGTTTTTAAAAACCCTGCGCAAAACTGCCCCATTATTCCTCCTCCAATTACTAATGCTCTACTATTTTCTAAATTAGACAACATTTTTACACCTGAAAGACAACATGATGCCGGTTCAGTCATACATGCTATTTCAAGATCTAAATCATCAGGAATTTTTATAGCATTTTGATCAGGAGCAAGTGAAAATTCGGAAAAAAATGGTGTAGATCTTTCTGCATTTTCACATCTAGAAATAGTCCAGTCAATGCAGTTTTTACAGTTACCACAATTTGAAGTAGTATTTATAGTAACTCTTTCTCCAATCCTTTTTTTATCTACACCAATTCCTACTTCTGATATGATTCCAGAGCCCTCATGTCCCAAAACTTGTGGAGGTGTTGCAGGAAATAATCCTTGTGTAATATGAACATCGGTACCACAAATTCCTACAGTATCAATTTTTATTTTAACCCACCCTTCTTGTGGATTTAAGTCTGGTACATCATCCAATGTAAAAACATTCTTCCCATGCCAAGTTACTTGTTTCAATTTTAATATCCTAATTTTTTATAATTATTATATAGGTCTAGCTATATTCTATTTGTTGCTATAAATAAAAGAGTATAGAATCCATTTTTAGGCACTTATTATAAATTAGAAAGAAAAATAATATGGATGTAAAGATTAAAGATATAAAAGTTTTTCTTACTGAACCAGATAATATTAGGTTGGTAACAGTAAAGATTAATACAACTGAACCAGAATTATATGGGATAGGTGATGCAACTTTTACCCAAAGACCTACAGCGGTCGCTACTGCCATTAATGACTATCTTAAACCTTTTTTGATAGGAAAGAATGTCTCTGATATTGAAGATATTTGGCAAACTAGCTATGTTTCTTCATACTGGAGAAATGGCCCTGTTTTAAATAATGCTTTATCTGGTATTGATCAAGCTCTTTGGGACATTAAAGGTAAGATGGCAAATATGCCCGTTTATGATCTACTTGGTGGTAGAGCTAGAGAAGCAGCAGCGGTTTATGTCCATGCTTCAGGTTCAAATGTAGTAGAAGTAGAAGATCAAGTACGCTCATTTATAGAAAAAGGTTTTCACCATATTCGTGTTCAAATGGCAACTGAAGGATTAACTTCTAATTATGGGAGTAAGAAAAAAACAAAAAATACTCCTGACCCTAAAGCTTTTACTGGTCCTAAATGGATTACTTCCTGGATACCAGATGAGAGTAATTCTGATTTAATTGTTGCTCATCCTGCAGGTATTTTTGAACCTAAACCCTATTTAAGATCTGCTATTAAACTTTTTGAGCATTTAAGAAATTCTGTAGGTTGGGATTTCGAAATGTTACATGATGTTCATGAAAGAATACCTCCCATTTTAGGAGTTTGGTTTGCAAAAGAAGTTGAAAAATATCAACTTTTCTTTTTAGAAGATTTATTTAGTCCTGAAGATAATCAATATTTTAAAATGGTTAGAAATCAATGTTCAACCCCTATTGCAATGGGAGAATTATGGAATAATCCTCATGAAGTAATTCCTATGATTAAGGATCGTTTAATAGATTTTATTAGAATACATATGTCTCAGATTGGTGGGATAACTCCAGCTAAGAAAATATCAGCAATGGGTGAGCTATTTAATGTACGTACAGCTTGGCATGGGCCAGGAGATACTTCTCCTGTAGGTCATGCTGCTAATTTAAATTTAGATTTAAATAATTATAATTTTGGCATTCAAGAGTATGCTATTCCACCTGAAAGAACAAGAGAAATGTTTCCAGGTTTTCCAGAGGTAAGAGATGGGTATATGTGGTCAAACGGTAAACCAGGTTTAGGAATAGATTTAAACGAAGAAATGGCAAAAAAATTTCCTTTTAAGGAACGCGCATATGGTGGAGCTTGGGGTCCTGCTAGAAGAGGTGATGGTAGTATGGTTAAACCATAATTATTTTGTTTAAGATATTTATAATAAATTTATTGACAACAAAAATCGGATTATTTCAATAAGACGAAAATATTATACTATTGATAAATTTAAAAGTAATAATTTATAAAAGTAGGGGAATAAAATGGGTAAATTTGACAAAAGAACAGCTATTGTAACTGGAGGTGCCAGAGGTATTGGTGGTGGTACTGCAAGAAAATTAGCGGAGGGGGGTGCACATGTAATTATTATTGATATTGACGAATCTTCTGCTATTAAAAATGTAAATAATATTAAATCTTCAGGAGGAACAGCCGATTATATAATAGGAGATGTTTCTGAAGAAAATACTATTAAGGAAATGATTGAATTTACCTTACAAAAAACAGGAAGATTGGACATGTTAGTCCAAAACGCATATGGTGGCGGAGCCCATTCTTTTGGTAGTGCTGTTGAAATTAGTTCAGAAGCTTGGGATAGAGGATTAAATTTATTGGCAAAATCATTATATTTAGGTGCCAAATATGCTGTTCCTGTAATGGAAGAATCTGGAAGTATTTCTAAAGAAGATATTGAATGGTCAGGGGCAGGTTTGAGGCATGGAGAACCTCCCAAACAAAATGTTGGACGAATAATTAATATTTCATCAGTTCATGGACTTTTACAGGCTCCTAGAGCACTGATTTATGAAGCCGGTAAGGCAGCTGTAATAGGAATTACTCGTCAAATGGCCATAGATTTTGGTCCATTAGGTATAACAGTAAATGCTATAGCTCCAGGCCATGTAGTAACTGAAAGTGGAGAAGCTATGTGGAGAGAACAAGGTAATGAAGCAGGATTTAAATTATTTGAATTACAATATCCTGTGAGAAGGACTGGTGTACCAGCAGATATTGCCAATGCTATTTCATTTTTATGTTCAGATGAAGCTTCTTTTATAACAGGTGTGGTTCTTCCTGTTGATGGAGGATTAAGTATACAACTTCCAGAAGAAGCAATTATGTATGTTAAGGATTTCATAGTTGATAATCCTAATTTGAGAACTCATTTTGATGACAGAATCGGATCTTAGTAATAATTTTTTGGATGAAATAATTTGGAGTCTGATAAATTTGAGAAATATAATCCGTCTTTAATAGAGAACAAATGGACAGTTAAGTGGGAGGAAGATGGAATATATAATGCAAAAAATAATGTTAAAGGCAAGGAAAATTATTTTGCATTAAGCATGTTTCCATATCCTTCTGGTAATTTACATATTGGTCACTGGTATGCATTTGCCCCAGCTGATGCTCACGCTCGATTTCGTAGAATGCAAGGTTATAATGTAATGCATCCTCAAGGGTTTGATTCTTTTGGTCTACCAGCAGAAAATGCAGCAATAGAAAATGGGATTAATCCTTCTAAATGGACATTAGAAAATATTAATAATTTTCGAAAAGAATTTAGATCTATGGGGACATCATATGATTGGTCAAGAGAACTAGTGACTTCTGATCCAGAATATTACAAATGGAATCAGCATTTTTTTCTAGAATTTTATAATAATAATTTGGCATATAGGGCTTCTGGATTAGCAAATTGGTGTCCAAAAGATCAAACAACACTTGCTAATGAGCAGGTTAAGGATGGTAGTTGTGAAAGATGCGGTACAGAAGTTTTAAAAAAAGAATTGCCTCAATGGTTTTTTCGTATTACTGATTATGCAGAAGAACTTTTAGATATGGGCAAGATAAATTGGCCAGAAAAAATAAAAATGATGCAGAGAAATTGGATAGGAAAATCTATAGGTGTGACCATTAAATTTGATTTAGATGAATTTATTGAAGGTGAATTTATTGAAACATTTACTACGCGTATAGATACTATTTTTGGGGTCACTTTTATTGTGTTATCTCCTGAACATAAAATCTTGAAATCTATAATCCAAGATGAACAAAGAGATTCAGTATATTCTTATATAGAAAATGCGGCAAGAATTTCTGAGATAGAAAGAACTTCAACTGAAAGAGACAAAACAGGAGTATTTACAGGAGCGTATTGTATCAATCCTCTGAACAATGAACGTATTCCTATTTATGTTGGAGACTATGTATTATCTAGTTATGGTACAGGTGCTGTAATGGGTGTACCTGCACATGATCAAAGAGATTATATTTTTGCTGAAAAATACAACTTAGAAATAAGGGTAGTAGTAAAACCTGAGGAAAATTTTAATATTAATGAAGCTTGGGTGGAAGAAGGAAATTTAATTAATTCTGGAGAATTTAGTGGACTAAATAATAATCTTGCTAAAGATACAATAGCTGATTTCATAGAGGAAAAAAAATTAGGAACAAGGACAATTACTTATCATTTAAGAGATTGGTTAATTTCTAGGCAAAGATATTGGGGTACACCTATTCCAATAATTTATTGTGAACAATGCGGAACAGTTCCAGTGCCTTTTGATCAACTACCAGTTTTATTGCCGGATAATGTTGAATTTAATCCAACTGGAAAATCTCCTTTGACTCTTAATAAAGAATTTTTATATACTACATGTCCAAAATGTGGTGATGAAGCTAAAAGAGAAACGGATACAATGGATACGTTTGTGGATTCTTCTTGGTACCATTTCAAATTTATGAGTCCTGACTCAAAAGATGTTCCTTTTAGGTCTGAAGATCTAATAAATTGGGGGCCAATTCACCAGTATATGGGCGGGGCGGAACACGCAGTAATGCATTTATTGTATTCTAGGTTTTTTACCAAAGCTTTAAGAGATTTAAATTATGTAAATATAAGTGAACCATATACAAAACTTTTCAATCAAGGAATGTTGATTAAAGATCATAAAAAAATTTCAAAAAGATCAAATCCTTTAAATCCTGATCCTGTAATCCAAAAATATGGCTCTGATACATTAAGATCGTATTTAATGTTTTTGGGTCCATGGGATCAAGGAGGGGACTGGTCTGATTCAGGAATTAATGGTATATATCGATGGTTAAATAGGGTTTGGGCTATCAGTATCAGTATTAAAAAATTTAATGATGTTGGAGACCAAAAAAAGGATGAAACTTTAATTGTTTTTTCTCATAAAACCACTAAAAAAATACTTTAAGATATGGAATCTTTTAAATTTAATACAGCAATAGCTTCAATGATGGAATACACTAATTTTTTATATAAGATTTATGAAGAAGCTAAAATTTCTAAAAAACTTTGGAATGAATCAATCAGAAGGTTAATATTGCATATGGCACCTATTGCACCTTATATATCAGAGGAAATCTGGAATAGAATTGGCAATAATAATTCTATTCATTTACAAAATGTACCAGAATATAATGATTTGTACACCATTTCTGAAAATATTACATTGGTTATACAAGTTAATGGAAAAGTTAGAGATCAAATAAAAGTTTCAAGTTCAATTAAAGAAGAAGAAGCCCTGAGATTAGCAGTTGAGAGTAAAAAAGTACAAAAATTTCTAATAAATAATACTATTAGAAAAAAAATATTTATTAAGGGGAAACTTGTAAATATAGTTGCTAATTAAATTATAATAACTAATTTTTCTTAGACCATTTTTTTAAACTTGGCATTTCTCTTCTTGGAGTTTGATGTCTTCCCCATTCAGTAAATGAAACTTCTGCTATATAAATGTTTTCTTTAGAATCTATTGCTAAACTATGTGGCCATAAAAATTGATCAAAGTTTTCACCAAAATGTTCATCACCAAAACGTAGAATTTGGTTACCATTTTTATTGTAGATTCGGACACAATTACCAATATTTGCGACTCCTCTTTGAACTGGAGCGGGTCCTTGTTCAGCTACATAAATTTTTGTATTATCTCCACTTCCTGTAACTTCTACAGCAACAGCCTTATGTGCCATCCATTCCCTTTTGTACTCACCATCAACAGAAAAAATTTGTACTCTATTATTTTCCCTATCACAAACTATAATTTCATCATCATCAATTAAAGCTATATTGTGAGGGAGATTAAATTTTCCACGTTCAGTTCCTGATTCACCAAATGAAAGGATATGGTTTCCTTCACTATCGAAGCGATGAATTCTTGAGTTTCCATATCCATCACTAA
This sequence comes from Chloroflexota bacterium, assembly GCA_002718415.1. Lineage (GTDB taxonomy): Bacteria > Chloroflexota > Dehalococcoidia > Lucifugimonadales > Lucifugimonadaceae. Next base: position 70,439 of record PBEM01000006.1, on the reverse strand, counting down.
TAAAAATTTCTCCTGTTGTTTTTGAAACAACTACATCTGTTGGGCGATTAAACATTTCTCCACTTTGTTTTTTTGAAGGTTTGCCAGTTCCCAGAGATAACAAAAATTCTCCGGTTTTTGACATTTTATGAATTTGATGACCAGAGTCATCTACCACCCATAAATTATCTTCATGATCTATAGTTATGGCATGAGGACGAACAAACCATGTTTCCCAAAATTGTAGAGAATTTCCATAAGCATCTGTTCTGATAACAGTATCATTTATACTATTATCAGTTCCCCAATAATTAATGACATTACCTTCTTGATCTAGAACAATTACAGGCATATTACCTCGATTAAATACATATACATTATCATTGCTATCTACCGCTACCGAGGTGGCTTCCCTTAACCAAAATCCATGAGGTATTTTTGCCCAACCTTCTATAGCTTCATATTTTATAGACTTTTTAGTATTCATATTTATATTTATAGATAATTAATGATAATGAACCTTAAGTTTAATGTGGAATCGTTAAAGGGGGAGTTATTATGATTATGATAATTTTTTATTTTTAGAAAGAATGGAGTATTGAATGTTAGCTGATTTAAGTAATAAAATTGCACTAATTACTGGTGGAGGGCAAGGTTTAGGTTTAGGTATTGTACAAAGATTAGCTGAACAAGGTGCTGATATTGTTATAGTTGATATCAATGATGCAAATGCATTAAATGCTAAAAAAATCATTGAAAAGATGGGTAATAAAGCTTGGACTTCGTATATGGATGTCACAGATAAATTATCAATTAAAAAATCGATTGATGAAATTATTTCTCAAACAAAAAAAATAGATATATTAGTTAATAATGCTGGAGTAGCAGGAGCTCCAGGCTCTACAGGTACAGCATTTAGGGATATTGACTGGGAGTTTACATGGAAAGTAAATGTTAAAGGTTTATCAGATGTGACTGAAGAAGTTTTACCACATATGCTTGAGCGAAAATATGGAAAAATAATAAATATTTCTTCTGTGGCGGCCAGAGCTGCAAAATATACCACTGCTTATTATGCGACTTCAAAAATGTCTGTTATAGCTTATACTCAAGCATTAGCTAGAGAATTTGCTTTACAAAATATTAATGTAAATGCTATAGCTCCAGGTAGGATATGGACTGCTTTTCACCAAGATTGGATGGATGAAAGAGAAAAAAGTGGAGATCAAGCTGTAATAGGTAAGGACAAATATAAAGTTTTTATGGATCAATTAAAAGAAGTAATTCCAATGGGTAGACCTCAGACTCCTTCAGAGATAGGAGCATTAGCTGCCTTTTTAGCTTCAGATGATGCAGCTAATATTACAGGACAAACTATACAGTGTGATGGTGGACAAGTAATGGTATAAAAAATTTATACTATGTTAAAAAAATTCTGAAAATTTATTTTCAGAAATTTGGTCTAGATTATTTTTCAATCCTAAATTTTTTTGTTTTGATAAATTAGGATCTTGCTCAAGAATCGATATAGCTTCTTTTCTTGCCATTTGTAATAAGTCTCTATCATTTACAGTAGCGATTTTCAATTCATCCCATCCGCTTTGTCTAGTTCCAAGATAATCACCCGGACCCCTTAGGATTAAATCTTCTTCTGATAGTTTAAATCCATCATTATTATCAACTATTGCATTCAATCTTTTTTGTGAGTTAGGATTTTCAGTAAAATTATTAGATGGTACCAAAAAACAAAATGATTCATTTTCTCCTCTTCCAACTCGACCTCGAAGTTGATGTAATTGAGCAATCCCAAATCTTTCAGAACTCAAAATTACAATTACAGTAGCATTTGGTATATCTACTCCAACTTCTATTACAGGAGTGGAAACTAACACATCAATTTCTTTGTCTCTTAATTTAGACATTATGTCTTGTTTTTCATTAATTGACATAGATCCATGTAATAAGCCTAATTTTAATTTTGAAAGTTCTCCTGTAGATAATAACTCATATTGATTAATAGCTGACATTGCTTGTATTTTTTCTGAAGGCTCAATAAAAGGGCATACTATAAAAGCTTGATGCCCTTTAGAAACTTCATTTTTAATAAAATTCCAAACATCTTTAATACCATTTTCTTGAACTAATTTTGTAGTAATTGTTTTTCTTCCTTTTGGTAATTCTTTAATTGTTGACAAGTCTAAATCTCCATAAATTGTCAAAGCTAAAGTTCTAGGAATAGGTGTAGCTGAAAGAGCTAGTAAATGAGGAACAGGAGATCTTTTTGATAGAAAATTTCTTTGCTCAACACCAAATCTATGTTGTTCATCAACAACTACCATTCCTAAGTTCCTAAATTCTAAGGTATCTTGTAAAAGAGTATGAGTCCCAACAATTATATGTATATCTCCTCTTTGTATCAATTTTCTAATTTCATTTTTTATTTTTTGAGAAAGGCTTCCTGTAAGAAGAGCTACAACGATAGGATTATCTAAACTTTTTGAAGTGGAAATTTCGACATATTTCGTTGAACTGAAGATATAAGGCTCTGTCTTTAGTTCTCTACAAATATTTATATAATGCTGTTCGGCTAAAACTTCTGTAGGAGATAAAAGTACACCTTGGTGATTAGATTGTGCAATAGCAATCAGAGCAGCTAATGCAACTATAGTCTTGCCAGACCCGACTTCTCCTTGTAAAAGGCGCGCAACGGGATAATTAGAATTCATTTCTGTGGACAAATCATTTAATACTTTTTTTTGTTCATTTGTTAATTCAAAATCTAACCCATTACAAAATTTTTTTATTTTATTTAAAGAATCTTGGATATTTATTCCAGTATTTTTATTTCGTAGATATTTTTTTTGAATTGCAACTATTTGATATATTAGTAATTCATTAAATGCTAATCTTTTTCTAGCGTTTTCTGCTTCTGGTAATGATTTAGGATAATGAATACCATAAATAGATTTTTGTAAAGATATAAGGTTATTTCTATCTAAAATTTTATTATCTATAAAATCTTCAATTAGTTGAAAATATTCTTGTAAAATTTTTTGTATTGAAGACCTAATTGATCTTTGAGCGAATTTTTCAGTAGATGAATAAACTGGTAATAATTTTCCTACATTTGAAAAAGTAGTTTCAGAACTAATTTCTTGATATTCAGGATTTATCATTTGAGGTTTTGAACCAACAAAACCATTTAGTTTACCACTTAATGAAAAATTGTAATTTTTTTTAAATATTTTGGCTAAATAAGGTTGTCTAAAAAAAACGGCTTCTATAATACCTGAGTTATCCTTAATCGTTATTTTTGTTCCAGGAAATTTACCCATAAATATTCTATTAGAGCTAATTACTTTTCCTACTATCGTGAATAAAGAATCTCTAAAAGTAGGTTTTTTTAAATCGTTAATGTTGATAATTTTAGAATAATCTATATATCTTTCAGGTAAGTTCCATAATAAATCTCTTATAGTTATTTTATTTAATTTATTAAATTTTCCTATAAATGATTTATGTATCAATCCTGTTTCAGATAGTTTTGATTCTAAGGAAATATTATTTTTTTTTTCAAGAGAATTTAAAAAATGGACTAGTTTTGTTCTTATGATTCTAATCCATTTTATTCTATTCGAAATCGTGAGAGCTGTGTAGACAGTTCCGTGTAGAGGTGGAGTATCGAGAATCCAGATTAAATTTTTAGGTGTTCTTGATAAAAATTTATCCATTCCACCTAAAACAGTCTCGTCTTTACATCCATTAGAGTATTCAGCCTCAAATATTTTTATTAAGGCTTTTATCTTTTCTATATCAGGTTGATTTTTTCTTGTCCTAATCAGATCTTATTCCAGCATACCCTAATACATTTGGTCCGCCATATGTACCTACAACAGGTCCTAGTTGTAGACTTAATATGTTTTTATTTGATGTATTTAATTCAAGTTGACTTTTCAATCTTAAAGGCTCCATTTGATCAGTAGAATAAATAATAGCAGCTGATTCGTAAGGTCCGTTTAAATCAGCTAAATCATGCATTTTTTGGATAGCTTTTTTTGAACTTCTTATTTTTTCTGCGACGTTTACTTCACCTTCATCGAAAGTTAAAATTGGTTTAATTTTTAGTAGGGTACCTAATAAACCTCTAGCCTTTCCCATTCTTCCACCTTTTACTAGATATTCAATAGTTTCTAGTAAGAAGAAAATATCGGTTCTAGAAATTAACGACTTAGTAAGTGAAGCTATTTCGTCAAGATTTTTATCTGATTGAACTGCTTCGGCTACTTTGATAGCTACTACTGCCAATCCAGCAGAAACAAATCCTGAGTCAATTACTTTGATTGGAATATCAACTTCCTTAGATGCTTGAAGTGCTGAAGAATAAGTAGCACTAGTCTTTGAAGAAACGTGTATGGAAATTATAGCATCATGAGTTTTTGAAAGTTTCTTATATGTTTCTATAAATGTTCCTACAGAAGGAGCAGAAGTTGTAGGTAATATATCTCCTTCAAGTAGTCTTTTATAAAAAGTATTTGAATCAATATTTATTCCATCTAGATATGTTTTTAATCCAAAATGAACGTTTAGAGGTACTATATTAATATTTTTTTCTTCAGCTAATTTTTTTGATATATCTGAAGTACTATCTGTAACTACTGCGATATTCATTTTTTATCCTTATTTTATTGTAGATTATTCAATACTTAGTAAATAATCATATTTATATTGTCCACCATATATTATTTCTATTTCAAAATCATTATTAGTGTCATGTGTTACATAATCTTCAATTTTTTTTGTATCTGTTTTTATTTTAGTATAAATGGTTACCAAAGAATCTTTAGTTGATGTTTGTTTTATTAACTCTTTTAAAACTTTTTCTGGAGTACTATCATTAACAACAATTTTCCCTTCAATCCTACCAATAAATTTATTTTGGCTACTTTTATATACATCTGCTGTTATTATTTCATCCAAAGATTGATTCATATTTTCTATGTTTTTATCTATACTAGAATTTTCTTCAAAAGTAAAAATACATGCTATACCAGAAGATATAGATACACTTGGAATGATGGATAAATTCTTTTTTGTTAAATTTATGATTTCTTTAGTGCTTTCAAAAATATTTTTGTCATTAGGCAAAAATATTATATTCGTTGACTCAATTTTTTCTATAAATTGTACTAGATAATTAATCTCTAGCTTTATATTTTTATCAATTGGTAATATGGTCAAGTTATTTTGATTTATTTCTTTCATTAATTTTATTATTCCATCACCATGTGCCACAGAAAGTATAGCTGGGCTATCATCTTTAGTTAATATTTTTTGATTATTTGCCCAGTCATTTGTTTGTTCATCCATATTTTTTATTTCTATATTAGATAGAATTCCTATATCTGCTCCTAGAGAAATAACATTGCCAGGATTATCGACGTGTGTATGAATTTTTATAATACTTTCATTACCTGCAACAACGGTTGATTTTCCAATTTTTGATATTTGATCCTTAATTTTTTTAAGGTTTAGATTTTTTCCTTTGATAGCAAAAACAGTACAGTAACCCCAAATTTCTTCTTTTATTCCTTCTAAAAAATCTTCATTTAGATTTCCTAATTCTGAAAAGTCTGGTGTAGGTATATTTACATCAATATTTCCATCGCCTTTATTCTTTATCACATCTAAGGCTCCTATTAGCATTACAGCTAAACCAAAGGCTCCAGAATCTACAACATTAGCTTCTCTTAATATACTTAGCATAGTCGGAGTTTTTTTAACAGTATCGATAGCTTGAGTAGATAAAATCTCAAGTATATAAGAGATATCTTTATTATCTATTACATTTATTTTTTTTGCGCAGTCACTATAAACTGTAATCATTGTTCCTGATTCGGGGTTAGGGATTGCATTTAATGAATTTTCTGAGGCGTATTTAAAAATATTCAGAAAATTTTCTGGTAAAAACTTTTCATTTAAAATGCTTTGTGTCATTCCTTTAAAAAATTGAGTTAAGATTAATCCTGAATTACCCCTTGAACCCAATAATGCTGAATCATACATTTTTTTAGCAAGTTTGCCTGCATGTTCTTCTTTAGAGTCTTTTAAATCATCTAATATAGAATTTAGTGTTAGAGCCATATTTGTTCCTGTGTCACCATCAGGTACAGGAAAGACATTAATTGTATTAATTTTATCCATGTTTTTTTCTAAAGCCTTAGCTCCACCTTCTATTATTTGAAATAGTGTCTCCCCACCTAATTCTATATTTTTATTTGCTTGAGAATTATTCATAATTTAATAAATTTATAAGTAGAATGGTAATTAAATTTTTTATATTGTATCTAAATATCCTGTATAATTTTAATTCAATTGCTCTGAGTTCTAAATATATGGATTTAACAACTTTATTATTCTTATAGGGTTAAGTAATGTCAAAATCAAATAAAATACGAGAAAAATTAGGCCTTGGGCCTCTAAAAAAGCCTTTATTTGGAAATAATAGGTCCCATGCTTTGAATGCTACTCGTAAAATGTCAAAACCAAATATTCAGAGCAGATGGGTAGAAATAGATGGAGAAAAAGTAAAAGTAAAATTAACGGCTAGGGAAATTCGAACCTTAGACAAGAAAGGTTTAAATTTAGGGTAATTATTTTATCTTAGTTATCATATCCTCGACTCCATGAATTATCCCTTTTTCACTATTGAGTATACCGGATCCTGAAATTAATGTCGTAGCACCTGCTAGATATGCAGATTTAACATTATCTAGTTTTATTCCTCCATCTACTGCTAGCTCTGTAGAATATTTACCATCATTTATTATTTTGGAAATTGATTCAATTTTTTTTAACATGTCAGTAATAAATTTTTGACCACCAAATCCTGGTTCTACAGTCATTATTAATACCCTATCGACAATCTTTATAAGATCAATAATTTTGGTGATTGGAGTGTTTGGTTTAATTGATACACCTACAAGCATGTTTGATTTTTTTATAGTTTCTATCGTTAAAGTGGGATTTTTTGAAGTTTCTATGTGGAAAGTAAATAAATTTGCGCCTGCATTACTAAATGATTTTATATGATTATCTGGATTAGTTACCATCATATGTACTTCTATGGGTTTTTTTATTAATGGTCTTATTGATTCAAAAATAGGAAGTCCCATAGATATATTAGGTACAAAATGACCATCCATAACATCAAAGTGAAATTCATCTGCTTTTGAATTTTCGATGTCTTTAATTTGACTACATAAATTATAAAAATTTGCTGATAATAATGAAACAGAGATTTTAAATTTTTTTTTAGAGATATTGTTTATTTTGGCCATTTTTGATTAATTGTGATATTAGCATTTTTTATTGCATTTTTTATTTGATTCAAAGAAGTTCCACCTTTTATTTCTCTAGAATTGATTGATTGATTTACGGAAATATTCTTTACATCATCAGAAAAGAATTTTGATATAGATTTATATTCTTCTACGCTTATTTCTGATAAATCTTTACCGAGTTTTTTGCAATGATTAGATAGTTTTGTCATTATTATATGTGACTGTCTAAAAGGTAACCCCTTTTTTGTGAGGTAATCAGCTATGTCAGTGGCTAGTATAAATCCTTTTTCTGCTGAAGTTTTCATAATTTTGTCATTAATAATTAAGTTTTTTACTATGCCGTTTGCTGATTTTATACAAGCAAGGGTCGTGTCATAAGCATCGAATGTACTTTCTTTATCTTCTTGTAAATCACGGTTGTATGATAATGGTAAACCTTTTAAAACTGTCAATATTCCAATTAAATCCCCATAAACCCTACCTGTTTTACCTCTTATTAATTCTGCAAAATCTGGATTTCTTTTTTGAGGCATAATGCTTGATCCAGATGTATATTCATCTGATAAAGAAATGAAATTAAATTCGTCTGATGACCAAATAACAATTTCTTCTGATAATTTAGATAAATGGCTCATACATATTGAAGATGCAGATATAAATTCGACTATAAAATCTCTATCTGATACTGCATCAATAGAATTATTTGAGATGAAAGAAAATCCTAATTCTTCTGCTACATACTTTCTATCGATATTGTATGGAACACCTGAAATTGCTCCAGAACCTAAAGGCATTACATCAGCAGAATTATAAGTTTTCTTCCATCTTTCAATGTCTCTTTGAAACATTTCAAAGTAAGCTAAAAAGTGATGAGATAATAAAATAGGTTGTGCTTTTTGTAGATGAGTGTATCCAGGTAAGGAAACATTTAAATTGTTTTTAGCTAAAGATAGTAAACTTAATTGTAATTTTTTGGAATTTTCAATTAAGTTAATACATGCATCTTTTATCCATAAACGGATATCTGTTGCTACTTGATCATTCCGTGATCTAGCTGTATGTAATTTTCCAGCTTGATTACCTATAATTTCGAAAAGCCTTGACTCTATATTCATATGTATATCTTCAAGTTTTTCATCCCAAGGAAATTTATCGGATTCGATTTCTTTTTGAATTTTGATTAAACCTGAAACTATTAATTTAGAATCTTCATCACTTATAATTTCTTGTTTCCCTAACATTTTTGCATGAGCTATGGATACTAAAATATCTTGTTTATATAATCTCTTATCGAAATTTAGTGATACAGTAAAATTACTAGCTAACTCCGAACCTCTTGCTGATGAAGCTGGATTTATTTCTTTATTTGAGGACATATTATTGAAACTTTCTTATTTAGCATCTTTATATGTTTGTTTTTTTGCCTGTGTTCTAGATGATAGAGAAAAAATATCTATAAATCCCGTTGCAGCTGAATGATCAAAAATATCTTTAGTTGAATATGTTGCAAGTTCAAAATCATATAAAGAATAATTTGATTTTGTACCTATAACTGTGGTAGAACCCTTATATAATCGAACTTTTACTTCGCCTGAAGTAAATTTTAAAACATCATCTATAAATGCATCTATATTAGAACGTAATTCAGTAAACCATTTACCATCATATACTAAATCAGAATAAATTTGAGAAAGATTTTGCTTAACTCTTTGTTGTTCTCTAGATAAACACATAGTTTCTAAAGAATTTATTGCTGTGTGTAGTACGATTGCGGCTGGTGTCTCGTATATTTCTCTAGATTTAATTCCAACTAAGCGATTTTCTAAATGATCAATTCTTCCAACGCCATGATTCCCTGCTATAGCATTCAGGTCTTCAATTAATTTAACTCCAGACAACTTTTTGTTATTTAAAGAAGTAGGTATTCCTTTTTCAAACCCGATAACAACATCCTCAAAATTATTTGGAGTGTTTTCTATAGGTTTAGTCCAAGAATATGCATCTTCTGGAGGTATTATCCAGGCGTCTTCAAGATCTTCTCCCTCTATAGCTTGCCCCCATAAATTTCTATCTATCGAATATACCTTCTGTTCATCTCCGACTTCTCTTAGTTCTAATCCAACTTTTTGTGCGTACATTTTTTCTTCATCTCTAGACATTCCCCACTCCCTAGCTGGAGCAATAATTTTTATTTGGTCCGTGTGGGCAGAAAGAGTCATAATTCCTGCATCAAATCTAACTTGATCATTCCCTTTTCCTGTACAGCCATGAGCTATATATGTTGCACCATGTAATTTAGCAGCTTCTACTAATTTTTTAGCCATTAAAGGCCGACCTAAGGCCGTAGATAACGGATAAACACCTTCATAGAGAGCCCCAGCTTTTAGACCTTTAAAAATGTAATTATTTACAAATTCCTCTTTAACATCCCATATTAAAGTATCTAATGCTCCTGCGAATTTTGCTCTTTCAACTACACCATCTAATTCAGGACCACCACCAAGATCAAGAGTTAAAGTAATAACATCAATATTATATTCCTCTTTTATCCAAGCCACAGAAATAGTAGAATCCATTCCACCGCTATATGCTAGAATGCATTTTTCTTTAGACATAATTTTTTATAATACCCTTTTATTAGTTTATTGTTTTTGATATTGATTCATCCAATATCTTTATCGCTATATCTATTTCTTTTTTTGAAACATTTAACGGAGGCATAAAACGAAGCATATTTGGTCTTACAGCGTTTAGTAATAAACCTTTTTCTAAGCATATTTTTACTATTTCAGATGAAATATCTTTATTCATTTCCATTCCAATTAATAGTCCCATACCTCTAATTTCGATTATAAAATCATATTTACTTTTTAAAGATTCGAGTTTTTTTGTTAGGTATATACCAGTTTCTAAAGCAAGAGAAGGTATATTATTTTTGACCATGTAATTAGCCGCTGCTTTACCTGCAGCAGTAGTTAATGCATTTCCACCAAATGTTGAACCATGATCTCCTGGTTCAAGAACAGAACAATATTCTTTTGAGGCGAATGCACCTAAGGGAGTCCCTGCACCTAATGCCTTACCTAAAGTTATGACATCTGGTTGTATATTCTTAAATCTTTGATATCCGAACAATTTTCCTAACCTACCCATCCCAGTTTGAACCTCATCTAGCATAAAAAGTATATTATTTTCTTTACAGAAATCCATGACAGATTCTAAATAATTATCATCGGGAACGTTCACCCCTCCTTCACCTTGAATTGGCTCTAAAAGAACAGCACATGTTTTATCTTTACTGAAAACCTCTTTAATTGCAGATAAACTATTATATTTTACATTTACAAAACCTGGCATTAAAGGTTTCCAATTTTCTTGGTAATGAGGTTGACCAGTAGCTGCCATCATCGCTTGAGTTCTCCCATGGAATGAATCAAGAGCTGTTATTATTTCATATGCACCTCCTAACTTTTTCTTTCCCCATTTTCTAGCTAATTTACAAGCACCTTCATTTGCCTCAGCTCCAGAGTTGCAAAAAAATACCCTATCTATATCCGAGTTTTCGACAATTATTTCTGCTAAACCAAGTTGAGGTGTAGTAAAAAATAGATTTGACATCTGTATTATTTTAGAGGATTGATCTTGAATAGCTTTTGTTGTTTCAGGATGAGAATGTCCCAAATTTAAAACTGCCCAACCAGCTGTAAAATCTAGATAAGATTTATTTTCATTATCATATACATAAGAACCGGAGCCTCTTACTAGTACGGGTGGCATTCTATTTACTACTTGCATATAGTATTTAGATTCCAAGTCTTTATATTCTGAAGATTTTACCATTTATAAATTCCTTATTTTTGAGATGATATATTTCTTAATCTTTATCTTGCAACTATATATGATCTATTTTTTAAGTATCCCTTTAAAACTTATTGACATTGTATATTATGTAATTTTTGTCCCTATTTTTTTTCCTGAAATACAATCTGTTAAAGCACCTTTTATTCTTCCGTCAATTATATAACCAGTGTTAATTTTTTTTGATGCGAATATACATGCTTCTATTTTAGGTATCATTCCTCCTATAGCTACACCAGTGTCAATTAGTTCTCTAGCCTGTAATGTAGTCATATGAGGTATTATCCTTTTTCTAATATCCATTACTCCAGGTACATCAGTTTGAAAAATTAACATATTTGCATTTAAGGATTTGGCAATATGTCCAGCTGCTGTATCAGCATTAATATTTAATATTTGGTCATTTGTATTCTCTGAATTTATGTTTAATGCTGCAGGAGATATAATTGGTATAAGGTTCAACTCAATAATTCTTTTGATGAATGAAATGTTTGTTTCTACAATTTCTCCTACATATCCAAGGTCAGGTGATTTAATTTTTGCCCTTAGTATATTTCCATCCAATCCAGATAAACCTATAACATTTTGATTTAAATTAGTAAATTCGGCAACCAGTTGAGAATTTACTAATCCTGTTAGTACAGCTATTGCTATATCTAATGTAATTTTATTTGTTTTTCGTAAACCATTTACAAATTCAGGCATAATACCTAATTTTTTTATCCATTCATTTATTTCTTTTCCTCCCCCGTGTATTATTACAGGATAATAACCAGATTTTTTTATTGAAATAATATCTGGTATTGTACTGTCACCCTCTCCTAGCGTACTACCACCTATCTTTATTACTATAATTTTATTTTTATTATCTATGGATTGATCAATCATATTGACGTCATACTAAAATCATTTACAAAATTAAAATAATTAAGTTGTGTAAGCTGAATTAAAAATTACATATTCTTCTGTTAAATCACTTCCCCAGGCTTGTCCATAACCACTTCCAATATTTAAGCTAACTTTAATTGAAACTTCTTCTTTGCCTAAAGCAGTGATTACACTTTGAACATTATAAGCAATAGCCTTTCCCTCAGAAGCAATCTGAATTTCATTAATATATAGATCAATTTTAGATTCCTCTAAATCAATTCCTGTTTTACCTACTGCCATTAAAATTCTTCCCCAATTTGGATCTCTACCATATACTGCAGTTCTAACAAGCAGTGAACTTGCCACTGATCTTGAAGCCAAAAGAGCGTCATTATCACTTTTTGCTCCTTCTACTGTTACTTCAATTAATTTAGAAGCACCTTCACCATCTTTTGCGATTTCTTTAGCTAGGTACTGACATATTTTTGTTACAGCTTCACTAAAAACATTAGAAATATCTTTATGGTCTATATTTACTCCAGATTTTCCATTTGCAAAAATTAGCACAGTATCGTTGGTACTTTGATCTCCATCTACATCTGTTTGATTAAATGATTTTTTAATAGCTTCTGATAATATTTTTTGTAATAATTCTTTTTCTATTTTTGCATCTGTGGTTATGAATGCTAGCATAGTTGCCATGTTTGGATGTATCATTCCTGAACCTTTAGCTACTCCAGCTAAATTAACCCTCTGGTCACCTAATTCAATAACTAAGGCTATTTCTTTGGTTTTTTTATCTGTAGTTAAAATTGATTTAGCAAACTCTTTTCCATAATCATTTGAAATAGAAATTTTTGGAATATATTCTCTCATTAATGCCATAGGAAGTTCTATACCAATTATTCCTGTAGAAGCTACTAGAATTTCCTCCTCATCAACATTTAAGAATTTAGCGGTAATGTTTGTAGTTTCTTTCGCATCTAAATAACCTTGTTCACCTACCGAACAGTTTGCACATCCTGAATTTGCGACTAAACCTCTAATTTTTCTTTTAGAATTTACTCTTTCTTTTGTAAGTGTTACTGAAGGAGAAAGAATACTATTTTGAGAGTATGTTCCTGCTACTGTACATGGTTCATCAGAAAATAATATTCCAATATCTTTTTTGTCTTCTCCTGGAGTTTTTATGCCTGCAAAAATAGCTCCAGATTTAAAACCTTTAGGAGAACTAATGGAGCCATTTTCTATGATTTTTATTGATGATTTCATAGTGTTTTTCTCAATTTTGATTATTTTTTATTTAAAAAGACTCAAATATTTATAGAGTATTTATTTCTGAGTATAACAAGCATAACTTATTTTGTTGTACAGTATTAATATCAACTTTTAATCTGAATTTGTTTTATGAACACTAATCACGTCTAAGGAAACACCATGAGTAATGAAATAAATACTGATGTATTAATTGCTGGTTTAGGTGCTGCTGCATATTCTGCGGCTTTGTATTGTAAAAGATATCAAATTGATACTGTTATAGTAGGAGAGGAATTTGGAGGAGAGACAGCCATAGGAGGAATGATTGAAAATTATCCTGGGCAACCAGATATTGATGGTTTTGATCTTATGATGAAATTTAAAGAACAAGTAGATAATTTAAATACAGAAACATTTGATTCTAATTTAAAAAATGTAGAAAAAATTTCTGATGGAAGTTTTCGATCTACTTTAAATAACGGAGAAATTTTCTTGTCTAAATCTGTTATTTTAGCTATGGGTAGAGAGAGACGTAAGCTTGGTTTGGATAATGAAGAAGAATGGATGGGGAAAGGAGTTTCTTATTGTTCTACATGTGATGCACCTTTGTATAAAAATAAAGAAGCAGTAGCTGTAATTGGTGGAGGTAATGCTGCAGTTGAAGGGACAATATTATTATCAAAATACGCTAAAAAAGTATATTTGATATATAGAGGGAGCAAATTTTTTAGACCAGAGCCTATTTTGTTAGAAATTTTAAATAATAGTGAAAATATTATTATTCTTCTTGAAACTCAAGTGATTTCTTTATTAGGAGATGAAAAAGGATTAAATGGAATAAAAATCAATAAAAAAATTAATGACCAGAAACACATAAATTTAGACGGAATTTTTGTAGAAATTGGTGCTGATCCTAGATTGGAAATACCTAATCAACTTGGTTTAAAATTAAATTCCGATAGTGGGGAAGTTCACGTGGATAAGCATCAAAATACATCTGTAAAAGGTATTTACGCAGCTGGAGATCTCACTGATGGAACAGATCTAAAACAAACCATTACTGCTGCTTCTCAAGGTGCGATAGCTGCTTTATCAGCTTATCAAAATGTTCTTAATTTTAAAGTAAATAAGTGATTACACAGCTTTAATTATTGACTGAGGTTTTTCACCTTTTACTATTCTTGTTGCATTTTTTAGACTATTTTCATAGGCATTTTTTTGTGATTCTATTGCCCTTGTTGCTAAGTGAGGAGTTATGATCACATTTTCCATTTTTAGTAATGGGTTATCTTTTTCTATAGGTTCTATTTCAGTAACATCTAAACCTGCTGCAAAAATTTCGTTATTTAATAATGCTTCAATCATCGCTTTTTCATCTACTACTGGCCCACGGCATGTATTAATGAAAATTGCGGTTTTTTTCATTAATTTAAATTCATTTTTTGAAATCATATGTTTTGTGGATCGATCTAAAGGTACATGTATAGTTATAATATCTGATGTTTCTAGAAGTTCATGTAATTCTAAATATTTTGCCCCTGAATCTTGTACGTATTTTGTTTCTAAAACCAAATTATCATAATAAACTAATTCACATTCCCATCCATGTAATCTTTTTGCCACACGTGAACCTATTCGACCTAAGCCAATTATTCCAATACGTTTACCAACAAGTGTATGGAATTCTTCTATATCTCCCTTCACGTCATCCATCCATTGCCCATTTTTAACTGAAGTGATTTGTTGATCTAATTTTCTGTTAACAGAGAACATTAGATTTATTGCATGTTCTGCTACGGCTACAGCATTAGCTCCATTATTATTCGCTACATCTACTCCTAGTTCTGACAGTTTAATTTTATCTAACCAATCTGTTCCAGCACTAAAAGTTTGAATAAGTTTTAATGAAGGGATTTTTTCTGCAATGAATGTTATTTCAGGGAAAATTGTTGTTGGAAAAATGACTAAAGCGTTTTTACATTGTTCAATTACTTTTTCAATAGATTGAGAAGTATCTACATAAAATAGTTCTAATTCCTTATAATTTTTTGCATAGGAATTTAGTTCTTTTATTGTTTTATCGTCAATTTTGGATTTAATATTCCCTTTAGTTGGGCCTAAAACTACTACTTTATTAGACATTCTAATTTGCTCCTTTTTATATTCAAGTACACATTCACTATATTATAAATAATCAACTATGATTATACTTAAATGTAAAAAATTTTAAACCTCAATTTTTTTATATAGTAGGTTATATATATTTTGAAATCAGTAATAATAAAGACTCCCGCAACTACTGCAAATTTAGGTCCAGGTTTTGATTGTTTGGGAATTGCATTAGATTTATGGAATGAATTGAAAGTTACAGAAGGCGACTTTAGTATTGAAATTGAGGGTGAAGGTGTGAATCAAATACCTTTAGATTCTAGAAATTTAATAGTTACTGGTTTAGAAGCTGTATTTAACTATATTGGTAAAAAACCAAAAAAATATTCTTATATTTGTAATAATAAAATTCCTTTTTCAAGAGGATTGGGAAGTAGTTCAGCTGCTATAGTTTCAGGTCTTTTAGCAGGATCAGTTTTGAGTGGAGCAAATTTGGATAAGGAGACTTTAGTAAATTTAGCTTCTGAAATTGAGGGACATCCTGACAATGTAGCTCCTGCAATATATGGAGGTTTTACTATAGGTTTAAAGGAGCAAAATAAATGGATAATAGATGAAGTATCTATTTCTAAAGAAGTGAATGCTATTTTATTTATCCCAAATTTTTATATTGATACACATCAATCACGATCAAATCTTCCAGAAAACATTTCAAGATCTGATGTTATTTATAATATAGCAAGAGTTGCTTTATTGATTAATTCCTTCAATAAACAGAGTTTTAATTTACTTAATATTGCAACAAAAGATAAAATACATCAACCATATCGATCAGGAAATATTCCTGGTTATCAATCTATTGTTAAAGGTGCAATTAAAGGTGGGGCTAATGGCGTATATATATCAGGTTCTGGACCCACAATAGTTGCAATAACTAGAGGAAAAGAAGTTACTGTTAGATATGAAATGGCTGAGGCTGCCAGATTATCTCAAGTTGAAGGGGAATCTATAATTGTTCCTATTTCTGATACTGGAGCATTTATCGATAGTTATGAATAAAAAAAATATAATAGTACAGAAATATGGAGGCAGCTCTGTATCTAATCCTCAGAATATTCAAAAGATTGCTGAAGCAATAATAGATAGAAAAAAATCTGGAGATTTATTAGTAGTTGTGGTTTCCGCAATGGGAGATAGTACAGATGAATTAATAAGTATTGCTAATTCTGTTACTAAAAATAATTTATCTTCTCTTAGAGAAATGGATATTTTACTTTCAACAGGTGAACTTGCCAGTTCAGCATTAATGTCAATGGCATTAATTTCTAAAAATTGTGATGCTATAAGTCTTAGTGGTTTACAAGCAGGGATACAAACAGATCCTATTCATGGTTCAGCTAGAATTTCAAATATAAAAACAGATAGAATTTTAAATGAAATTCATAAAGGAAATGTAGTAGTAATTGCTGGATTTCAAGGATATTCTAATGATGGAGATACAACTACATTAGGTAGAGGCGGTTCTGATACATCTGCGGTAGCTCTAGCTGTTTCACTAGGTGCTAAAAGATGTGAAATTTATACAGATGTTGAAGGTATTTTTACAACTGATCCCAGGATAATTAATTCTGCAAAAAAATTAAAGGAAATAAACTTCAATGAAATGTTGGAAATGGCTTCTTTAGGAGCTAAGATGAATCCGAGATCAATAGAATTAGCAGCAATAAATGACATGCCTATTTATGTATGTTCTACGTTTTCAAAATCTGAAGGAACCTTAATACATGGAGGAAACAATATGGAAGATATTAATCCAATAACTGGGATAGCGATTGATCGCAATATAAGTAAAATTTCTATTATAGGTATCAAAGATGAGCCTGGTATAGCAGCTAATTTACTAAAACCTTTATCAGATGAAGGTATTAGCGTAGATGTTATAGTTCAAAACTCTAGTATCAATGGGAACACTGATTTTACATTCACGGTATCAGATTCTGATTTAAATAGAGCAACAAAATTAATTGAGAATCAAAATGAAATATCATACAGTCAGGTTATAACAGGAAAAGGCTTATCTAAAGTAAGTTTAGTAGGGACAGGAATGCAAAATTCTCCGGGTTATGCTTCAAAAATGTTTAAAACTTTAGCTGATTCTAACGTAAATATTGATATGATCACTACTTCAGAAATAAGGATTACTGTAATAATTAAGTCTGAACTTGTTGAAATAGCAGTTAGTAATTTACATAAATCTTTTAATTTGGATAAGTCGTAATAATAGTTATTTAATAAATAGTTTTTATGTTTCTCAGTATTATTATTCCAGCATACAACGAATCTAATAGGATTAATAAAACACTAAATGAATTAATAGATTACTTTGACAAGAAAAAATATAAATGGGAAATTATTGTCGTTGATGATGGTTCAATCGATAAAACTAGAAATGAAGTTTCTAAAATAGTTAAGTTGGATGATAGAGTAAAACTAATTATTTCTAAAAAAAACTTTGGGAAAGGTGATGCTGTTGCTAAAGGGATGCTTGAAGCTAATGGAGAGTGGAGATTTTTATGTGATGCAGATCTATCTATGCCTATAGGGAATATTGAAAGATTTATTTCTTATACCAATAAATATGATTTAATTATAGGTTCAAGAGAGGCCATTGGATCTAATAGATATGATGAACCTTTTTACAGACATTTATATGGAAAATTATTTAATATATTTGTTAAGATTTTAATTTTTTCAGAAATTCAGGATACACAGTGTGGATTTAAGTTATTTCGTGATAAGGTAGCAGAAAATATTTTTTCCAAACAATTAATTAAAGGGTTTGCGTTTGATGTTGAAAGCATTTTTATTGCAAAGGAATTAAATTATTCAATATGTGAAACCGGCATAGAATGGCATCATTCACAAGGCAGTAAAGTAACGTTAAGTAAAGGTATTGGAGCATTTATAGAAGTAATTAATATAAAGATTAATCATTTAAGAGGTAAATATAATTTAAATAAGAATGATTACACCTAAAATTATTGTAGTTATTCCCACTTATAATGAAGTTGAGAATATAGGAATAATTATTAATGAATTAAACCTACTAGAACTAAATTTAGGATTTATAATTGTTGATGATTCTTCCCCTGATGGAACAGCTGATAAAGCAATTGAAATATCTAGATTATTAGATGGGACCTTTTTTAGAGTCATCAGAAGAGAAAGAAAATCAGGGATTGCTAAAGCATATATTCAAGGTTTTACTGAAGCAATAAATTCTGGTGCAGATATTATTATTCAAATGGATGCTGACCTTTCGCATCCTCCAGAAAAAATAAAAGATTTAGTTATTGAATTAAATGAATTTGATGTTGTTATAGCATCTCGATATATCCCTGATGGTGGTACAGATAAAGAATATGGGATATTTAGGTTATTATTAAGTAAATATTCTAATTTTTTTATTAGAGTATTTCTAGGGATTAAAGTGTTTGATATCACCTCAGGATATAAAGGGTATAAATCTGCAGTTTTAAAACAAATCGACTTTAAAAAAATTATATCGACAGGATTTATTTTTCAATCTGAGATGATTTTTGAATGTAACAAAAAGAATTTTAAAATTAAGGAAATTCCTTATGTATTTCATAGTAGAAATTTTGGAAATTCTAAATTGACAATTAAAATTATTATTGAGGCTATATATAAGTTATTTTTAATAAGTTTAAAGAAATAAACAATAATCTTAATATCCTAAATTAGACAATATTTTTTTTAAAGATAGAACAAATGAATCGATTTCTTCGTATGAATTAGATACAGAAACACTTCCACTACATCTGTTTGATATCAGAAAACCAGAATTAAGTAATGAAATAAAAATTTTATTTAAAAGTACTTGATCATTTTTAGAATATGATCGATAATCTATTACTTGATCAGCTGTACATTGTATTGCGAATAAAGAACCAACTCCTGTAGTAGTTAGTGGGGCTTCCATCTCAAGGAATAAATCAGATAATTTATTTCGTAAATAATCCCCTTTTTTATTTAATTTTTCATATGTATCTTTTTTTAGTGATTTTAAAGTAGTTAATCCTGCTATAGCAGTAATAGGATTCCCATTGAAAGTTCCGGCATGTTGAACATATTTCTTTGATTTAGAAGGATCCCATAAGTTCATAATTTTTTTATTTCCGCCAAATGCTCCAACAGGCATACCTCCCCCAATAATTTTTCCAAAACAAGTAATATCAGGGTAAATATCAAAATATTCTTGTGCGCCCCCACTTGAAATTCTAAATGAAATCACTTCATCAAAAATTAAAACTATATTATGTTTTTTTGTTATGTATCTAAGTTTTTCTAAAAAAGATTTTTTGGCTGGAATCATTCCACACTGTCCATTAATAGGTTCTACAATAACAGCAGCAATTTCTTCTGCATTTTCCGTTATGATTTTTTCCGCGACCTCATCATTGTTAAATGGGATAATTAAAATATCTTCTGTAGCCGAATTCGCAATACCCTCAAAAGCTTTTACTGGCTTAGGTGTATTTTTACTCCCCGCTAAAGATAAATCTGGTGTAACGCTAATTTGAACAGCATCGTGATTACCATGGTAAGCTCCTTCACATTTAACAATTTTTTGTTTATGGGTAAATGCTCTAGAAGCTCTTATTGCATTTAAAGTGGCTTCAGTTCCAGAGTTTACAAATCTAATTTTCTCGACAGATTTTACTCTTTCGCACAAAATTTGAGCCAGTTCTATTATTGGTGAAGTAGGGGCAGGAAAAGAGGTACCTTTTTCCGTTTGATTGATTATAGCTTTTCTGACATTTTTATTGTTATGTCCTAAAATTAATGTAGTCATATTGTTAACTAAATCAACTCTAACGTTATTATCTACATCTTTAACTTTTGAACCATTTCCTTCAGATAGATAAATTGGAAATGGATTCCAATAAATGGAATTACGTGTATCCCCACCTGGCATTACTTTTTTTGCTAAATCATGTAATTTTTTTGATTTAGGGTTATTGTTAATATATCTTTTTATGTCTGTTTCAAATGTCATATGGCTTAATTCTTTTCAGTAACTTTACCTTCATAGATATTGTACATTTTTGATTTAGGCAAATTTATATTTTTAAAAATAAATTCATCACTTGAAGTAATAAATACCTGTTCATAATTTATTGTAGTCTCTAAAACAATTTTTCTTTTTTCTTCATCTAATTCTGAAAGGATATCATCTAAAGCTAATATTGGTGAATATCCCGTTAGTTCCTTAAGTATTGAAGCTTCAGATAATTTCAATGATAATACGATAATTCTACTTTGGCCCCTAGATGCTCTTGAACTCGCTAATTCTCCATTAAATTTAATTTCTATATCATCTCGATGAGGTCCCAATAAAGATATTCCTTGAATAATTTCTAAACTTTTAATTTTTCTTAAATTTTCCATCATTAGACTTTCAATCTCTTCGCGGGTTAAATTATTTATGTTTTGTTGTTTGGTAGAAATTTTTGGTCTATAAATAATTTCTATTTCATCGCCACCAGATAAAATAGCGTGTTGAGGTACTAGGAATTCTATTAATTTTTGGATAATTCTTTTTCTGCTAAGAAAAATATTTGCTCCTTCATAGATTAATCTTTCATCCCAAAAAGACAATTCTTTCTCTGAGGATTTTTTTTCTTTAATTAGTTTAAGTAAGTAGTTCCTTTGTTTTATTACATTTCTATATCTTTGTAGTGTTCTAATATAATCTTGATCTGTTTGAGAAATGAGAATATCTATATATTTTCTTCTATTAGATGGAGGTCCGGTTAATATTTCTAAATTATTTACTTCGAAGCAGACGACATTAATACTTCCAACAAAATCAGGAGATTTCCTAACTAGACCATTTACTCTTAATGATTTTCTTAGGATTAATGATTTATCTGGATTTGTTTTTCCTGTAGTTACATCAAAATCAATTTGAGCTTGGATATTTTTTGTATCCGATTTACCTATTGCAGAAATTTGTACATGTCCATTTTTCTTTGAAATTTCATTATTAATTAATTCAATCTCATAGGAGGTTCTTGTTGATTTAGCGATAGCTAACATATATATAGCTTCTATAAGATTACTTTTTCCTTGTCCATTTTTTCCTATAAATATAGAAATTCCATTAGATAAATCAAGATTAGTATCAATATGGTTTCGAAATCCACTTATTATTAGTTTTGAGATAAAAATTTTTTTCTCCGATAAAAAATAATTAATATCAGTAATATGAAATTATAAAATTTAATATTATGAAATATACTATATATATATGAGTTTTACTAAATTACTTAGATAAACTGATAGAAAAATTTGATAATGGATATAAAATCTTATATTAGATACGTAGATAATTATCCTTCATCTGGAATATTATTTAGAGACATTACCCCTTTAATTTATTCCCCGAAAGTATTTAAATATATAATAGATAAATTATGTGATCATATTAATCCATCAGAAATTGATGTTATATGTTCTATAGATTCTCGTGGTTTTATTTTCGGAGCTCCTGTTTCCTATAAATTATCTATTCCATTTGTATTATTGAGAAAAAAAGGAAAATTACCTCCAGATGTTTATAGTTCAAATTATCAATTAGAATATGGAAGTTCAACTCTAGAACTTTCTAGGAATTTAGTTTCAATTAATAGTAATGTAGCTTTAATTGACGATTTATTAGCTACAGGTGGTTCTGCTTTAGCTGCTAATGATCTAATCAGTAAATCCGGTTCTTTAGTAAAGAATTTTTTATTTGTAATCGAACTATTAGAACTGAATGGAAGAAAAAAATTGCCAAAAAATTCAAATGTTTTTACTGTTGTTGAGGATTGATATGAAGTTAGGAATTACATTTGATTTATGGTTAACTTTAATAGGTGAAATTGAAGGTGGAAGTCAATCTGCGAGTAGAAATTTATTGAGATCTGAATTAACTCAAAAAAAACTACTTGAATTTAAGGAAAATATTTCTATAGAAGTTATAAATAATTCTTTCAAAGAAATTTCATCAATTATAACTTCTAGACATAATATTGGAAAAGATAAGAAATTTCATGAAAGTGTCTCAGATGTATTGAATTTAATGTCCCCAGGAATTTCAGAAAGAATAGGTTCAAAGGAGGTTGAAAATATTGGATTATTAATCGATTCTGCTTTTTTAAAAATTCCGCCTTATATTTATAATGATACAAGATCTGTTCTAAATGAAATTCATCTTATGGGATTTGAAATGGGTCTTATTTCCAATACAGGACTAACATCACCTGATACTTATAGGAAGTGGTTTAATAATGAAGGATTATCTAAATATTTTTCTGTAATGATGTTTTCAAATGAGATTGGGATAGCTAAACCCAAAGACAAAATATTTCGAGAAACTTTAGAAATTATGAAAATCGATCCAAATTTTATAATGCATATTGGAGACAATTTATTAACTGATATATTTGGAGCCTCTCAATTAGGAATTAATACTACTTGGTTATCAGGACAAGATAATCGAAAACCTATCACTAAACCGAATTTTACAATTTCTAATTTAAATGAATTTCCTGAATTAGTAAGGAATTGGAGAACAACATTAATTTCTTAGTTTTTTCTTTCTATAATTTAATTCAAAACCAAACCAAATAATTAAATATTCTACAATAGTAAATAAACCTATTAGAAGAGTGGTTTCTAAAAAAAATCTTTGTGGAAACATCATAATCAGTTTATCTTTTCTAGGATCTAATATCCAAAGATCGTTACTAAAAGATAATAAGTGGAATTGAGTAAAAATCCATGAAAAATTTATTGTTGAAGCTAGAAGAAAAAAAAGTACTATTGATCCAAAAAATATCATAGAATATTTAGTTGAAATAGATAATATCTTATAGGATTCCCTTCCCATTATTATTAAAATCGAAAATATGATGCAAAGTAGTCCTATAGTAGAAAAGATTGATACAAAGTAAACTGATTTCATTAGATGTTTGACATCTATCATATGTAAGATTTCTTTTTCACTATATAGAGGTTCTTCTATATTATTTATCTTGATATTAATGTTTAATCTTTCAGAACTATCAATAAAATAAACTTTAATTTTTTCCGAGGCGAAATCTAAAGTTTCTTCAGGGATTTGTGTTTTATTTGTAATATTATTACGTTCCCAATTATAGTTATAAAGCCAGTCAGAATTAACTAAATAGGTTATGTTTGAAGTTATCAACGATATAGGCATTAGAAGACAAATTACCGTGACAATTATATTATTGATCTTTATCATATTTATACATTAAGTTTTTTGATAAAAATTCCAAAAAAGGTTGTTAATAATTATGGTCAAAGAAGAATTATGTAATTCAACAATGCATTTAAATTTTAATCAATTAGTTTCAATTGTGGAAGATCTCACGGGCCCAGAAGGTTGTCCTTGGGACAAGAAACAAACTCATAAATCTTTAGCCCCACAAATTTTAGAAGAAGTATATGAACTATTTGAATCCATAGATGAATCTAATCCAAATAAAATCATGGAAGAATTGGGAGATATATTATTACAAATAATTTTTCACTCAGTTTTATTAAATAAATCAAATAAATTAGATATTAGTGATGTATGTAAAAATGTTTCGGAAAAAATGATAATAAGGCATCCTCATGTATTTGGAGATAAAGAATCTAATCTTGATATTAAAACATCTGAAGACGTTGAATTAAAATGGGAGTCATTTAAAAGGCTAGAGACAGATAAAAGTCGATCTATTGTTTATAGTTTGCCTAAATCTATGCCAGCATTAGCGTATGCTAGCGAAATTCAAAAGAGGGCAGTTAAGTCTGGTATTAAACTGGAGAGTTCTTCCAAAAATTTTGTAAAACATCATAATGAATCTGAAATTGGCGAAAAATTACTCGAGATTACTTTGGAAATTATCCAAATGGGGCTAGATCCTGAAAGTATACTCAAATCAGCATCTATACAACTAAGAGACAGAATTATCAGTACCGAAAAAATTGCTAATAAACCATTAGATGAGCTTTCAAAAGATCAAATAAATCAACTTTGGAAGCAGACAAAAGTATCAGCTAAATAGTAGATACTTTTATAGTAGAATCTTTTTTATCTGTAATTTCACCTATCACTTTATGGCCTGTTAAACCGTTGTCATTTAGGTAATTAGATAATTGATTTACTTTTGACTCTTTCACAGACATTAGTATTCCTCCGGAGGTTTGAGGATCAGCAAGCAATTTTTTATGTTCCATAGTTAAATCTTTTGAGAATTCAACATAATCTTTCACATATTCTAGGTTTCTAGTTGTTCCTCCAGGACATATATTTTTTTCAACTAATTCTTTAGCACCCTTAAGTATTGGTACTTTATTTTCTGAAATAATTGCAGATTGTTTACTTTCTATCATCATTTTATGTAAATGACCTAATAATCCAAAACCTGTAATATCTGTGGCGGATTTTACCTGAAAAAGATTCATAGCTTTAGAAGCAATATTATTTAATTGAGTCATTGAGTCTATAGCGTTATCCAAGTATTCTTGATCGAGCAAATCTTTATTATTTCTTAGAGCGGTTGTAATAATACCTGTACCGATAGGTTTAGTAAGAATTAAAATATCTCCTGTCATAGCTTGGGTATTTGTAATTTGTTCACCAGTGTTTATGAATCCTGTGATGGCCATACCATATTTAGGCTCTTTATCTTCTATAGTATGCCCTCCAACTATAGCAGTATTTGCTTCTTTTACTTTAGACATACCTCCTTCCAATATAGAAGATATTATTTCTGTAGGAAGATCTCGCGGGAAAGCTGCTATGTTTAATGCAATGATAGGTTTTCCTCCCACAGCATAAATATCAGATAAAGCATTTGCTGCTGCAATTTCTCCATAAATAAACCCATCATCTACTATAGGTGCAAAAAAATCTAAAGTAAGAACTAAAGATAGACGTTCATCTATTTTATATATTGCTGCATCATCACCTGTTTTATGATCAAGGAGAATATTTTCATCATTATGATTAACATGAGATAGTTTGCTCAAAATACTTGAGAGCTCGCTCTGTGAAAGCTTTCCAGCTCAACCAGCCGATGATGCTAATTGAGTTAATCTATAATTATTATGTTCCATGAAACTAATTTAACAAAAAATATATCTAATTAAATTTTATACAATTTGATTAATGTAATAAAATTATAAGTGAATTTTGAAATAGAATTAAGTGTACTTTAGTTGAATAATAATTTTCCAGATATAAACATTCTTCCTATTACTGCTCAGAATATTAATGGGGCACTATCAATCGGCGGTTGCGAATTAAACAATTTAGTAGAAAAATTTGGGACACCTTTATATGTATATGATGAGGATACTATAAGATCAATATGCAAACAATTTACAGCAGAATTTAATAAATTCTATCAACCTACGAAAATTGAATATTCAACGAAAGCATTTTCGAATCCTGTAGTCAATAAAATTATTGATGAAGAAGGTTTAGATATTGATGTGGTTACAGGAGGTGAACTTGCTGTTGCCATTGCTTCAAATTTTCCGCCAGGTCGAATAAATTTTCATGGAAACAATAAGAGTGAGATAGAATTACAAGAGGCAATAGAATATGGAATAGGTACTATTACTATTGATTCTTTCCATGAAATAAATCTTTTAGAAAAAATACTTAAGAAAAAATCTAAAATTCAAAAAGTTATGATTAGAGTATCGCCTAGCATTGATCCTCACACCCATTTACTAACTACTACAGGGATTTTGGATTCTAAATTTGGATTTTCTATTGAAACCGGTGATGCAGAAGAAGCAATAAAACGTGTTCTAAAAATTAATTCTTTGGAATTATTAGGCGTGCATTTTCACTTAGGTTCTCCTATTTTTGAATTAGATCCATATGTGCAAGCTATAGAATATGTGATTGATTTTTGTGCAAAAATGAGAGATTCTTATGGATTTAAATTGAGTAGATTTAGCCCTGGAGGAGGATTTGCTATTGGATATTTATCTACACAATTACCTCCTAACATTTCTGAATATGCCAAAGTTATTTCTGATTCATTATTGGAAAGTTGCGAGAAATATAATTTCAATCCCCCTGAGCTAATTGTTGAACCTGGAAGAGCTATTGTTGGTAGGTCAGGTGTTGCAATTTATACAGTTGGATCTATAAAAGAAATCCCAGGTATACGGACTTATGTATCTGTTGATGGTGGTATGGGTGATAATATTCGACCTGCTATTTATGGTTCGGAATATTCTGTCATTGCAATAGAAAAAATTAATCAAGAAAATAATAATAAAGTAACTATTTCTGGAAAATTTTGTGAATCAGGAGATATTCTAGCAAAAGATGTATTATTACCAGATCTAACAAGTGGTGATTTATTGGCATTACCTTCGTCTGGTGCGTATTGTATTGGTATGTCTAGTAACTATAATATGCAAGTTCGACCTCCAGTTTTATTAGTAAAAGATGGAATAGCTAGATTAATCAAACGTCGGGAAACTTATGAAGATTTATTGTCAACAAGTATTAATATTGATTAATTGAGCAGTAAATTTACTAATTGGACTACTTTTGGGCAAAATCATGCCCTTAATTTCTTTATAAAATCAGTAGAAAAAAATATGCTTTCTCATGCATATTTGATAAACGGGCCGAAAGGAGTAGGGAAACTGACTTTAGCTTTAGATTTAGCTTTTTTGGTTAATTTTTCTTATATTTTTCAAGATGATCAAATAATTGATGTACAAAAAAATGATCAAGCTTCTAGGATAAGAAGAGGTTTAAATTCAGATGTCAAAATAATAGATATTGATACACCTTATTTTTTAGATGGAAAAGAAATTCGATCCAAAATCAATATTTCTATTGAGCATATAAAAAATATAAAAAAAGACACTTCAATTAAAGCTTTTGAAGGGAAATCGAAAATATTTATTATTCAAAACTCTCATAGAATGACTACAGAAGCAGCTAATGCGTTTCTAAAGATATTAGAGGAACCATTTGACGATAATTATTTTATACTAACTACTGATTCAATAAATAATATTCCTAAGACTATTATTTCAAGATGTCAGATAGTTAATCTAAATAGAGTCGAAGAAGATTTAATTTCTGAAATGCTTCAAAACAGATTTCAGGTAGATGCTGAAAAGTCCAAAATATTAGCTCATTTCTCAAGAGGATGTCCTGGATGGGCAATTTCTGCAGTTAGTGATGAAATTTTACTTGATTCTTATTATCAAATGTCAAATAGAATATTTGAAATAATATCTGAAAATGTTGAAGGAAGACTTAACTATTCTCGAAAACTTTCTAATCAATTTAGGAAAAGTAGGATCGAGGTTTATACTGAATTGGATGGATGGATTGATTGGTTTAGAGATTTAGCATTAATAAAAAATGAACTTTCAGACTATATTCTATTTAGAGAAAATATTGAAGCCTATAATAACTTATCTAACAATATTGAAATCGAAGCTATAGTAAATGCGATCAATTTACTTTTTCAAACTAAAGAAAATTTAGATAAAAATGTATCTACGAATCTAGTGTTGGATGTGATGTTATTGGAATTACCAATTTTGAGATAATGAGAAAAATTTTATAAATTAAATATACTTAGTATATAAAATAAAAATTATTCATTTGCAAAATAAAAATACATATAAGAATATATCTATTGATGGACCCGCTGCTTCTGGGAAGACTACCTTAGGAGAAGAATTAGCTTTAAGAATCAATTACAAATTTTTAGATACCGGATTGATGTATAGATTTGTTGCATTTAGATCATTGTTAGATGGAATTGATGTAAATAACGAAAAAGCTATTGTAGATATTTCAAATAATATTGATATTTCATCTTTTGATTTACAAAAAGGAGAAGTATATTTTCAAGGAAAAAAAGTAACAGCCTCACTTAAGGAAAGAAATATAGATAGTACTGTTTCGTTAATAGCTAAATATTCACTAGTAAGAAAAATTTTAGTAAATCACCAAAGACAAATTGCTTTAAATAATAATTTAGTCATGGTAGGAAGAGATATAGGAACGGTAGTTTTACCAGAAGCAGATCATAAATTTTTTATTACGGCGACACCGGAGATTAGGGCAAAAAGAAGGTTTAAGGATTTATTATTTCTAAATAATCTTTCTTATGAAGAAATACTTTATGATATAAAGAAACGCGATAGTATTGATATATCAAGGAAAAACTCTCCTTTGATTCCAGCTAAGGATGCGATTGTTATTGATACGAGTGAAATGAGTTTTGATATTTCTGTCATTGAAATAATGAAATTTTTAGAGGTACTATAATTTTGAGTGATTGGTTATTTCATGTATGTAATTTTTCTTTTAAAAAAACTTTAACAGTTTTTTCCGATATAAAAATTTCTGGTCAAGAAAATATACCTTTAGATGGTCCTGTTATTATTGTTTCAAATCATATTGCTAATATAGATCCAGCAATTGTGGCAGCTTCTATAAATAGAAGACCAAATTTTTTAGCAAAAAAAGAATTATTTAGTAATACTTTTCTTAACATTTTTTTGAGATCATATGGTGCATATCCTGTAGATAGGAGTAGGGCAGATATTTCAGCTCTAAAATGGGGAGAGAATAAATTGAAATTAGGAGAAGCCTTAATATTGTTTCCTGAAGGCACTAGAAGTAAATCCGGAAAGTTAATGAAAGGAAAATCAGGTGTTGCTAGACTTGCTACATTAACAGAAACTCCAATTGTACCAATAGGTATTTCTGGGTCTGAAAACTTGCAAAATTTATTAAAAGTTCTTGCTCCAATTTCAAAATTAAGAATAAATATTGGTAAAGCATTTACTTTAAAAAATGAAAGTTTTTCTAAGAAAAAAGATTATGATGAAGCTACAAACGAAATAATGATAAAAATAGCAATGCAGTTACCAGATAAATATCATGGCAGTTATGAGATAAGTAAGAATATTAATTTTTCTTATATAAATTAATTATGAAAAGTATTTAAATATGTGTGGAATTTATGGATATATTGGAGAACATTCTGCCGCTCAGATAATTGTTAAAGGGTTAAGATCCTTAGAGTATAGGGGTTATGATTCTGCCGGTATTGCAGTTATTGATAATGTTGGAAATATCAACATTTCAAAATTTGGAGAACATAAATCTAGTATTGATAAATTAACAAAAAGTATAAAAGATAATAAATTTAATGGAAATATCGGAATTGGTCATACTAGATGGGCAACACATGGTGAGATTTCAAAAAATAATTCTCATCCGCATTCAGATTCCGACAATACAGTAGCAATAGTTCATAATGGCATTATAGAAAATTACTTAGAAATTAAACAAAAACTAGAATGTTTAGGTATTAGGTTTTCATCTCAGACCGATAGTGAAATTATAGCCAATTATCTTTCGTATGAAATAAAAAAAGGAGAAAATTTACTTAAGGCGGTTTCGAAATTAAAAAAAGTAATAAGAGGTAATTCTTCTATTTTAGCAATATCAATATCAAATCCTGAAGAAATAATTGGGATACGATTAGGAAATGCAGGAGGAATAGTTGTTGGTTTAGATGATAATGCTACATATATATCTTCAGATTTATCTGCTTTATTACCAAGAACTAATAAAATTTTATATTTAGAGAATCAAGAAATTATTAAAATTTCAAATCGAAATTACAAATTATATAATTCAGATTTAGAAGAAATCGATAGATCTCCCCAAAAAATTGAAGTAGATAAATATGATGTTGATAAAGGAGAATATCCACATTATATGATTAAAGAAATCAATGAACAGCCAAATTCAATTCAATCATCTATTGCCGGAAGAATAAATTTTTCATCTAATACTGTTATATTACCCGAGATAGATAATAAAGAAATTAATATATCTGAATTTAATAGGATAATTTTTACTGGTATGGGAACTTCACTACATGCTGCAATGTATGGAGCATATATATTTGAAAATATATTAGGAATTGCTTCTTCAGCCGAAAATTCCTCTGAATTAAGATATAGAAATCCGGTAATTGACGATAAAACACTATTAATAGCTATAACTCAATCTGGAGAAACAGCAGATACATTATCGGCAATAGAACATTTCAAAAATAAATCATGTAAAGTTATTTCAATTGTTGAATCTTTTGGTACTGAAGCATCAAGGATTTCTGACTCTACCATACGTATTAAAGCGGGACAAGAGATAGGGGTTGCTGCCACTAAAACGCTAACATCTACTATGGTAACTCTTATACAATTAGCTCTTTTTTTTAATTTAGATTTAAATAAATCTGTTGGGAACACAATTTCATCATTAATAAAAGATATTTCTATATTACCTTCTTCTATTTCTGAAGTATTAAATTGTGAAACTGAGATAAAAAAATTAGGCAATAGTATGTCAGGTTATTCTAATATCTTATATCTTGGCAGAGGAATTAATATCTCTACTGCATTAGAAGGTGCTTTAAAAATGAAAGAAATAGCATATTTACATGCAGAAGGTTATCCTGCAGGAGAGATGAAGCATGGAGTAAATGCTCTATTAGGTTCAAAAATGCCGACAATACTTATAATTCCTGATGATGAATTATTTGAAAAGAATTTAGGAACTATTAATGAAGTTAAAGCTAGGGGTAGTAAAACTCTTGTAATTACCGATAGTAATTCTAAAGATTTAAGGACATTATCAGATGATTTAATTGTAGTTCCAAAAATTAATAATCTTTTATCTCCAATACTATTTATTATTGCATTGCAAATTATTGCCTATCATACAGCGATTAGTTTAAATCTTGATCCTGACAAACCTAGAAATTTAGCAAAAACAGTTACGGTGGAGTAGAACAAAACAGTGAATTACGAAGACTTCTTAACTCTTAAAGGAAAAGATTTCAAAGGAAGAACCCTTGAAGATATTTGGTCTTTTACAGATAAAGAAATAGAAGAAAATCATGATTTTATTCAAATAGTTTTTCCATTAAATAAACCCAGTCAATCTGTGTTCCACGGATATTATCTTGATAGTCAAGATCTTGTAGATCAAATTAAAAACAATAAAGAAGCAACTAATAATATTATTTTTTCCTCTCATTGGTTTTATTCTTTTTTGGAGAGAAATATGTATTGGAATGCTCAACATAACCACAATCAATTAAGGATAACTAGAGTTATAAAGTGTTTAAGATTATTAGTCTCTGATGAAGAAGCAGACAATTTTTATAATTATGTTTTAGAGTTAATTAAAAATAACAATCAAGTTAGTAAGAGAACATTAAATTTTTGGAAAAATACTTAATAATTTAATCATTTTTTTCCAAGGCAGTCACTGTTGAGTAAGTTTAAACAGTGAATTAAAAGGAGAAAATTATGGAACGATTAACAGTCATAGGATTTGTTTTTGGGATGGTTGGTGTGGCTGCACTCGTTCATTTAGAAAAACTAACAAAAACATTAAAAGAAAAAGGCATTCTCGCAGAGAATTACATGGAAGAATAATTTACTGTTTGTATCCACTCAGTGATGGAGGAATAACTTTAGGTTAGATATTTATAAAATGCAATCAACATTTTTATCGAAAATAAAAGATAATTTAGGAGCTTTTAATGTTCCTGCATTTCGTAGATATTGGCTAGGTTCTTTTGCTTCTGTTGGCGCCATTCAAATTTCTGTTTTGGTTCAAGGTTGGCTAATTATCGATGAATTAGGAGGTAGTCCTTTATGGTTAGGTTACTTAGGGGCTGCAACTTCAATACCAACTATTATTGTAGCTATATTTGGAGGGGTACTTGCAGATAAATTTAATAAACGGACATTGATGTTTATTATTTCTTCTTTTATGGCTCTAAGTTTGATTTTACTTGCATTATTAGTTTCGACAGGAAATATAAAACTTTGGCATGTTTTACTCATTGCCGCACTTCAAGGTTTATTTGGAGGTCTTGACGGTCCATTAAGAAGTTCATTTTTCCCACTATTAATTTCCAGAAATCATATGATGAGTGCTGTAGCTTTAAGTTCTGCTATGTGGCAACTTGGAAGAATTTTAGCTCCTGCCTTAGGAGGTTGGGTTATAGTTTCCGCAGGCATAGGAGGGGCATTTCTCGTTGCATCCTTAGGATGGATTCTTATGATCTTATTTCTAATTACTATAAAAGTTGAGATTAAATCAAAACAAGATAATTTTAGATTCTTTGATCAATTAATTGAAGGATTTAAGTATATTAATAAAAATAACGAAATTTTTATGATTATTATAATGACATATTGCACGCATTTTTTTGGATTCCAGTTATTACAATTAATGCCACTTTTTGCAAAAAGATTAGGACAGGATGCTGGAGGTTTGGGATTAATGTTTTCTATTATGGGGGTTGCTTCACTGATTGGGACTGTTGTAGTTCAAAAAATCAAGAGAAATAATTATATAGGTTATATAATGTTATCCGGTTCCATTTTCTTTTCAATAAGTTTGGTGTTTTTTTCTTTCTCTACAAATCTTTATTACTCATTATTATTTTTATTTATAGGTCCCTTTTTTAACACTTTATATTTTGTTACGTCAATGACGATAATACAACTTAGAGTTTCAAATGAAATGCGAGGAAGAGTAATGGGAATATATACGATTACATTTAGTTTAATACCTCTTGGAGGAATGATGGGAGGTTTTGTAGCCGAACTTTATGATGAAAGGCTTGCAGTAACTATTAGTGCTATTATACTTGCATTAATAACCTTAGTAATATTATTGTTTAAACCCAATATTAGGAATATTAAGATTACTGAAGCTAAAGATTAGATAAATCATGAATATAAATATTGTTAGAGAAAATCTTGAAAAAAAAGAGGAACTTTTATCTCCTTATGCTTTAAGATCGTTCAATTCAACTAGAGAAATTATTGAAGAAAAATCCTCTGTTAGAACTGAATTTCAAAGAGATAGGGATAGAATTATTCACTGTAATTCATTCAGAAGACTAAAGCATAAAAGTCAAGTTTTTGTAGCTCCTCAAGGAGATCATTTTACTACAAGATTGACACATGTAATTGAGGTTTCTCAGGTAGGAAGGACTATTGCTAGAGCTTTAAATTTAAATGAAGATTTAGTAGAAGCTATGTGTTTAGGACATGATTTAGGGCATACCCCTTTTGGACATATTGGGGAAAGTGTTTTAAATAAATTATTATCAGATGGGTTTCACCATAGTAGACATTCAATTAGATTAATTACTAAATTAGAAAAACAGGGGAAGGGATTAAATCTAACTAATGAAGTTATTGAAGGAATTCGTAATCATTCTAAACCTGAAGGAGAATTTATTTCATTTGATTCCGTTAGAGGATTAAGTCTTGAAGCTCAAATATTAAGAATATCAGATGCTTTGGCTTATTTAGCCCACGATATTTTAGATGCTTTGAGATCAGAATTTTTATTAATTTCTGATTTTCCAAAAGATATTATAAATACTTTAGGAGAAAGACATTCTCAAAGAATTTCAACTTTCGTTACAGATGTGATTAATTCTTCGTGGGATTGTACTGGAGAAAAAGGGGATTCGTGTATACCTTGGATCAGAATGTCAGATAAATTGAAACATATTATTACTGAATTAAGAAATTTTATGTTTGAAAAATTTTATCATCCTATAAGTTCATCTGTGGAAGGAAAAAGGTCCGCAGAAATTGTAGAAATTTTATTTAGTTATTATTTTGAAAATCCAGATTTAATACCTAAATGGTTGAAAGATGTATCTAAAAATAATGAGAGAGCGGCTGCGGATATGGTTTGCGGTATGACTGACAATTATGCTCTACAGGTTGCAGAACAATTAAGACCTGGAATTAGCGATAATGTTTTCCAAGGGCGAATATAACCGGTTCATTTTTAGAAATTATTACGTATAATCCTCTAATANAGTTAAGGGTTTTCATGTCTACAGAAGAAATAAAATCAAAGGTAAATATATTAGATTTAATTAGTGATGAAGTAGATTTAAAATCAAGTGGAACATCCCATAAAGGGTTATGTCCTTTTCATCAAGAAAATACTCCTTCTTTTGTGGTTTATCCCGGCAAAGGTACTTGGATTTGTTTTGGGTCTTGTGCGTCATCTGGCGACCATTTTTCATTTTTAATGAAAAAAGACGGGATCTCTTTCTGGGAGGCATATGTTAGGTTAGCTGAAATTGCGAACATACCTATTAATTCAACTTCAACCAATAAAGAAGAGAAAAAAAATTCAGCTAAAAAATTAAATGGTTTAATTAAAGCTAATGATATAGCATCAAAATATTTTAAATCTAGATTATTTTCTGGGGTAGGTAAAGAAGTAAAGGAATATTTAGAAAATAGAGGGATAGATATGGAAACAGCTGCGACCCATGGATTGGGATTTGCACCTGATGCTATGGATACACTACTAGATTATCTAAAAAACCTTAAATTCGATTCAAAATCCGTAATAGAAGCTGGATTAATAAAAAATACAGATTCTGGTTGGAGTGATGTTTTTAGGAACCGATTGACAGTAGAAATAAGAAATAAAAGCGGAGAGGTTATAGGATTTGGAGGTAGAAGATTAAATGATAATGAAAAATCCCCAAAATATTTAAATACTAAAGAGACAGAAGTATTTGTTAAATCTAGTGTTTTATATGGTATAGATTTAGCATATAAGTCTATTTTAGATAAATCTCAAATCATAATAGTAGAAGGTTATATGGATGTTATTGCAGCACATCAAAAAGGCTATAAAAACGTAGTAGCATGCATGGGAACTTCAATAAATCCTAAACAATTACAATATATTTACAATATTTTTACTCATAATGATTATGAGATAATATTATGTTTAGATTCAGATGATGCTGGTGTTGAAGCAACAAGACGTAACCTTGAGGTAGTTATCGAAAATTTTCCCTCGGGATTAGATGATAATAATATTTCTGTAGTTACTCTTAGTGGGAAAGATCCTGATGAAGTTATTCGTAATGATATAAATAATTGGAAAACATCTATAGATAACTCTATTTCATTGTTTGATTATTATATTTCTACAATAAATAATAATAATGATGTATCTGTACGTGAAAATTCTATAAAGAAATCTTTATATTTTATAAAACAGCATGTTAGTTTTACCTTACAAGATAGTTATTTACAGAAGTTATCTAAAATTACTGATATTAATGAAGATACTTTAAGATCTATATCACAAACACTAATAAATGCTCCTAATGGAATAAATAATGTTGATGAAGTAATTGAAATAGATAAAAATATACATGAAAAAACACTTCTGTCGATTATTTTAAAGAATAATGAGGTTAAAGATTTAGTAACAGACATCCCTGCCGACTATTTCTCAGATATTCAATATAGAACTATTTTCCAACTATGGTTTTCTGATGAAATTGATACGATATATGATTTAAAAGATGACGTTTTAGTTGAAAAATATGAGATTATAAAAAATTTTAATTTAGCTGATAATAATTTAAATAATAATATGGCTATAATTGAAGAGGAAAAAAAGAGGATGGGTTTGCGTTATTTAAAAAAGATAAAAAAAGAAATTATTCCCGAAATAGGTAAAGTAGATGATGAAGAAGAGAAAAATAGATTATTTAAGCGTTTAGTAGAAATAGATAAACAAATTAATAACATAATGTCTGGAAATGCGAAAAAAAACAAATAAAAGAAACAAAACAAATAACTCCGATAATTTATATGAAGAATTATCTTTTACCAAATCATCATTTAGTGATAATTTTGAAGACGATGAAAATTCTGACAATGAATTTCATGAAAAAATTAGTTCATCAAAGATAATTAGTGAAACCATTATTCAATCTGAAAACGAATCTATAGCTCGTGATATTGATGAAGATTATCCGAAGCCATTTGATCTTTCAGATGATCCGGTTAAAGTGTATCTAAATGAAATAAGTGAGTTAGATTTATTAACATCTGATCAAGAACAATTATTAGGAAGAAGACTTGAGCAGATCAGATACCTTAAGGGAATTAATAATTTATCAGAGTGTTGTAAAAATTTTAGATTTAATCAGTTTTGTTTTTGTTCAGATAATTTAATTCAAATTCTTTATGAAATAAACATAAGGTTGAAGAATAACATTGATTTAATTAAATCTTTATTACTTGTAGAAGGCTACAACTTCGATATAAATTTCGGCGATTTNTTAAAGATTAATGAGATTAAATTTTTAATTGATGGAATTTTCAATAAGGATGTAGAGAAAAATTTAGAAGATAAAAACAAAAAATTATTAATTCTTTCTGATTCTCTTGATTTATCTGAAGAAGATCTAATTGAAAAGATAATTGATCTTTCAAATACTTTATCTTTACTACCATTAGAATTTAAATTTTTATATGAAAAAATATCTTTGAGTCAATTATCTTCTTTATTAGTAGAAAATCATAAAGAAATGCGCGATCAAATTGAAAACAATAATTTTTCTGAAGTTTCTATGATTTTATTTTATAAAAATATTATTAAAAATTGTGTGATAGGACAAAAGTTAGATGATCGTGATACGTTAAATTGTAAAAAATATAATTTGGGTCATCATAACACTGAAAAACATCTATCTGAAGCAAATTTAAGATTGGTCGTTAATGTTGCAAAAAATTATATGAAGAGAGGACTTGCTATGTCTGATCTTTTACAAGAGGGTAATATAGGTTTGATGAAGGCAGTAGATAAATTTAATTATCGTAAAGGTTATAGATTTAGCACTTATGCGACATGGTGGATAAGACAATCTATCACACGTTCACTAGCAGATCAATCTAGAACTATTAGAGTGCCTGTTCATATGGTTGAACAAATGAACAAAATAAGGAGAATAACTACTAAATTTATACAAGAATATAGTAGAGAGCCAGAAATTTCAGAATTAGCTATTATTTATGGAGAACAAGAGTTAAATAAAAAACCAAAAGCTGAAGATCTTAAATATTTAACTAAACAGGTAAGAAATATTTTGAAAATTTCTCAAGAACCTATTTCTTTACAGACTCCTATTGGCTCAGATCCTGGATCGTCATTATTAGGAGACTTAATTCCTGATTATGAAACACCTGAGCCTCAAGATTTAGCTACTAAACAAATGTTAAAAGAACAATTAAGTGCCGTTTTAGATACTCTTAAAGAAAGAGAAAAAAATGTATTGGAATTAAGATTTGGATTAAATGATGGAAGAAGCAGGACATTGGAAGAGGTTGGGCAGGAATTTGGATTAACCAGAGAGAGGATTAGACAAATTGAAGCTAAAGCCCTAAGAAAGCTCAGACATCCAACTAGATCTTCTACTTTGAAAGATTATCACCAACAATAACTATAAAGTAATTATTGTTAAGTTAATATATGTAATAATTTTAATTTTTTTTATATTTTTGTTATTATAATATTGATACGGAAAGTTTTTTTATGTCAGAAACTAATATTGAATATATTCAACTGATAAGAGATATATTTCTCATAATATTTTCTTTTATGGGAATTATTTTTTTTATTATATCCTCTATCATTTTTTATAAAATTTATTCTAAATCCAATAAAATCATTTTAAAAGTTGAAGATATTTTGACTAAATTTGAGAGCATTGTTGAATCATCAGATATTACATTGAAAAATGTACGTAAAACTATTAAAGCATTCAGGTCTTCTTTGTCTGCAGGTTATCTTTTATCTGAAATATTTAAAAGAATAAATAGATTATTTAAATAATTCCTTATTAGTGAATGGAGTATTAATTTGGGTAATAATCAAAATAACAATAATTTTCTAATAGGTGTAACTATTGGTTTTAGTCTTGGCTTTATTTCCGGAATTTTACTGGCACCTAAATCTGGTAAAGAAACGAGAGCTATTTTTTTGGATACTGGTCGGGAGTGGAAAGATAGAGCTGAAGAACTGACTAGTTCTACTAAAGAAAGATTGTCTAATGCAGCTAAAATTGGTAAGAAAACAGTTGTAAATTTGAGAGATGAAGATTTTGATAACTTAGATTTGGATGATGAAAATTTATAGCTTATATTATTTTTGCTTTTGGATATGAACCTAAGATTTTAAAATTTAGAGTGTTTTTTTTAATATAAGATAGAGTTTCAGAGATTTTCTTTTCTTTTTTATGCCCCATCAAAATCTATTAAAAATATATAACTACCCAACNTTTTACCTGTAGGGCGAGACTCAATTTTTGTTAAGTTTATATTCTTATCCGAGAAAGGCTTTAATGATGAATAAATTAATCCTGGAGAATCATTGTCAAATTCAAATGCAATAGAAGTTTTATCATCTTTAGTAGGTGTGTGATCATTTTTTGATATTACAATAAATCTGGTAATATTATTATTTCTATCCTGAATAGATCTTTTAATAATAGGAATATTAGCTAATTCTGCAGCTCTTTCTGGACCAATTGCTACAGTTTTATTATTATCTGAAATTAATTCATTTACAGCTGTAGCTGTACTTGCTGTAGGGATTAAATTAGCATTTGGTAGAAAATCATCTATAAAATTTTTACATTGTTGAAAAGCTTCAAATTTAGACTTTACTACCTCAATTTNAGATAAATCTTTTATATTTTTACCTATTAAACAATGATTAATTTCTAGTATAAGTTCATTTTTAATTTGATTGTTCTTTGAAGTTATTAAATAATCAATAACTTCTATTACCGTGCCATGTAGAGAGTTTTCTATAGGTAATATACATTCATCAATATCACCATTCTCAATTGATCTTGTTACTTCTCTTATAGTTCCATAAGGAATTCTTATATCTGTTTGGCTATACAGATAACTTGCTTGATCAGTATAAGTTCCTTCTGGACCTAAATATCCTATCTTTTTTTTCATTTTTCGTAAATATTCGTTGTGATAATTGTGTGTATTTCTGATTCTAGACCATTTGGTACCCTTATAATTAATTCATCTCTTGCAGAAAGTTTATATTCTTGGAGATTATCATGTATTTCTCCATTTTCTGAAGCAACCATCAAGACTTTTGTTTCTTGTACAAAAGGAATTTCTTTAATTGTTAAACCTAAAACTTGGGAATTTGGAGGGACTTTTACGGAAATTATTCCTTTATCCCTACCGGGTAATTCTATTAGAGAAACAGCAGCATGAGTATTAATTATCGAGCTTAGTCTGTTAATAGTTAATTCTGTTAAGTTAATTGGATGATCGATTCCGGATTGCTGAAATACTTCATAATTGTCCATATATTTGTAAATAGATACGGTTTCAGAGGTTTCAAAATTGTGTTTTACTAGTTGGCATGCAACTAGATTGTCTTCATCATTATCCGAGGCTGCTATGAACATAGCAGCTCTTCCTATACCGGACTTTTCTAAATCTCTAATATTTGTTAGTGTTCCTACTGATCCAATTATTCCTAAATTAGAATTAATTTTTTCAATTATATTTTCATCTATATCTATAACATGTACTTCATCGCCTGATGAAAGTAAAGAAGAAGCTATTTCTTCACTTATATTTCCTCCCCCACCAATTATTATATACATTATATATTCCTATTTTTTATCAATTTTAGTACCGGATCTGAGATAGAGTCAATTTTATTAAATATTGAAAATCCTAATGATCTATAAAAATTCCCAATGTAAAAATCTTTAATTAATATTATGATTTTTTCTTTATCTATATTAGCCAATATTGAAATTTTTTGTGCGATTAGACAATTTAGAGTGTCTTTTCCAGTACATATAATAACTATATCTGAATTGATTATTCTTAGACTATTTATAGTATCTTTACTGTTACCATTACCCATAATTGGTTTTATATATTTATTATCAATTAATTCTGAAGGTAATTTTGTAAAAGATTTTTTATCTGTATCAATAGCATTGATTTTATGACCAGCTGAACAGAGTTCCTCTGAAATTTTTGAACCAGTATGACCTATTCCTATAATATGTATATTCAATTTTTAATACCTATTTAATTTATAGATTTTGATCGCAGTAAAAAAACATCACATGGAGAATTTTTTAGTAAATAATTTATATATTCACTTATTTCAAAATTTCCATACTTTTGCGGGTATTCTGATCCTACAATTAATAACTTGATATCATTTCTTATTATTTCATTTACTATAGCACTACCTCTATGTCTAGACTGTAATAATTGTGCTTGATTATTGTTTTTTGGTAATCCTAAAAACTTTTCTGACTTTTTCAATATATCTTCAGCTAACAAAATTTCTTCCTCTAATTGTGCATCAATTTCCAATTTTCGCGTTACTTCTATTACATATAGGGTAAAGATATTATTTTTATTTGAATTGGTAAATTTCTCCGATTTTTCTAATAGAAATTTATCGTTTTTACTACCGTCTAATACTACTAATACATTCATATATTTTTGCTATTAATTTGAAAATCTAGCTATATCGTCATCATTTCCACAAACAGTAATTATATCTCCTGGGTACAATTCCTCTTCTAAATTTGGTGATATTAATATATCTTCTCTTCTAGTAATACAAATTATTGATACAGCATA
The DNA here is from genome assembly GCA_002718415.1 of Chloroflexota bacterium. GTDB lineage: Bacteria > Chloroflexota > Dehalococcoidia > Lucifugimonadales > Lucifugimonadaceae. The sequence goes on along the minus strand of PBEM01000006.1, from coordinate 29,355 downwards.
TTTATCTCGAGCTTCCTTAAGCCCAATATCTCTTAAAGTTCTATTTTCAAAACTACTAGGGATCTTAAATGTACTTATACCAAAATCTGAAGTGATTTCCATATATTCACTGATACCTGGTTTTGACATTCCATGTGCAATTTTTTTTCCCATATCTTCTTCTACAGAAATAGGTATAGCTTCTAATTTTTCTATAGTTTGTTTATGTATATCTGAATGAGATCTTGAAAAGACTTCCCTGATACCTAATGATTTTAATAGTACTGTAGCTGTTATACTTTGTCCTAAATCATCACCGATTGCTACTACAGCTGAATCATAATCTTTTACACCTAGATCATTTAAAACTACTTGTTGGGTAGCATCTCCACGGACTGCATAAGTTATCATACCTTGCATTTCTTGAACTCTTTCCTCATTTATATCTATCCCTAAGACATCATGACCAGATTGAAACAATGTTCTTGCTACATTGCCACCAAATCTTCCTAATCCTATAATTGCTACTTGTATTTTTTTTGGCATATTATGATTTTATCCTATTCTTATACGTTCTTCAGAGTCTTCAAATGAAGGTTGTATAGTTTTNCCTGCGAGTAGAAGTATTAATGTAAGTGGTCCAAATCTTCCCAAAAACATGGTAAAAATAACTATAATTTTTGAAGTAATAGTATACTCCTGACTGATCCCAGAAGATAATCCGTTATTTCCTATAGCTGAAACCATTTCAAAAATTACATGCTCAAAAGATAAATTTGGCTCAAAAATAAATATAATTATACTTAAAATTAGGAGACTTAAGAAAAATAATACCGTTATTGAAAAAGCTCTTACAACATTATCGAAAGGTATTCTACGACGGAATGCAGTTATGTTTTTTCTTCCTACTAATGATGAGGCAGTAGCAAGAAAAATAATTGCAAAAGTATTAATTTTTATACCGCCTGCAGTACTTGCTGTAGCACCACCAATAATCATTAATAAGCATGAGATGATAATGGTGGGAGATAAAATATTTGAATAATCGGTAATGGCAAATCCAGCAGTCCTAGTTGAAATTGATTGAAATAAACTAATAGATATTTTGTCTAAAAAAGTGTTATTTTCTATAGTCAAATGATTATTAGATTCTGTGATAAAGAATAAAAATCCACCTAAAATTGTAAGAAAAAAAGAAAAGTATAATACAACTTTACTTTCTAATTCTAGCTTAGAAAAACTTTTTTTCTTATAAATGTCACGTATGGGTAAAAAACCAATTCCACCAAAAAAAATTAATATTCCTAGTATTAATAATATTAAAGGATCATTTGAAAAATACTCTAAACTATTTTCACCAAGATTTTCAGGAATAATATCAAAACCAGCATTATTATATGCAGATATTCCATGAAATACGCTTTGCCATAATGCTTCTATCCAGGTAATTCCTTCCCATAATTTATCTAGAGTGTGCCATTTAAGAAATAGTAATAATATTCCAATTATTTGTAATCCTACAGCTAGAATTACAGTGTATTTGATCATAATAGTTATTGATCCTAGATTACCTCCTCCTAGTCCATCCCTAATAAGTAATCTATTATTTAGAGAAAGTTTTTGACCAGTTAGGATGATTATAAATGCCGCTGCCATCATAAAACCTAAACCACCAATAAAACATAAAATAATAATTATTAATTGTCCAAAAAATGACCAGTATGTAGACGTATCGACAAGTGTTAATCCTGTTACTGTTATTGCAGAAGTAGAAGTATAGAGAGCTATAATAAAATCTGAGCTACCATCAGTAGTAGAAAAAGGTATTGTAAGTAAAATAGAACCTATGAGATTAATAAGTAAAAATCCGTATATCAGGATCATGGGAGATTTTGGGCCACGGACTGATATTTTTCTAACCTTTATATGATGTTTAATAGGATTTAAGTCCTCTTCACGTGGAAGACGTACGATAGTGTTTTTGTATCTATTTATTTTTTTATCTTTATTCAATTTTTAAATTAATAATTTCATCTTTGATTAAATCATAAGTAACTCAATAAATAATATAAACTAAATTATGAATAAATAATTAAAATTTATTTAATCTATTATTCTATGAAAAAAAATTCTTTAGAAATAATTCCTAAACAAATAGAAAGAATAACAAATTTACCAAAAGGGTTATTTGGAGATATTTATATAGCTTATATTCCAGGCGATTCATATACAAATATTCTTTCTGCATCAAAATATATTATTGATCATGGTTTTAGACCTGTTCCTCATATACCAGCAAGAAATATTTTAAATGAAGAAGAATTAGAAGAATATGTTTCTAAATTAATTGAAATTGGTGTAACAAAAATATTAGCAATTGGTGGTAGTGGTAATAAAATTGGAATCTTTGATAAAACATTTGATTTATTTGATACCGGTATTTTTAACAAATATAAGTTTCACCAAATTAATATTGCTGGACACCCAGAAGGTAATCCTAATGATAAAAATTCAGATGGTAATTTATTGAAAAAATGTGAATGGATTATAGAAAATAAATTTAAATGTTCTATAGTTACTCAATGGACTTTTGACGTTAATAAAACAAATAATTGGATAAAAGATATAAAAGATGATTTAAAATCTATTAGTGATAAATATTTTGATTTACATGTTGGTATTGCCGGTCCTGCAAAAATTTTAACTTTGATTAAATACGCAAAGATTTGTGGTGTTTCTGCTACGTACATTATTGCTAAAAATAAAAATATAGGATTACGAAATTTAATCAAACATAATCCAACAGAAATAATAGATGAACTTAAATATTACGATAATTTACATTTTTTCCCTTTTGGAGGGATAAAAGAATTAATTAATTGGAAAGTTAGAGAGTAATTAATGAATAAATTTATCACAATAGGTGAAAATATACATACTACTAGAATTGTAAAAAGAGCTGGTATTAGAGCGCATGTTTTTTCTGATGGAAATGAAGCTATAAAATACATTGATGATGGGGAATTTAAGTATGTAAAAGTACCAAATCATTTTACTAATACGCAACCATATCAACAAGGCAATTTAAAACATTTTATGATAGCTGTATGGAAAGGTATGAATGATTCATCTGAAGAAGCAAGAAAAGCTATCGAGTATATAAATTTTGAAGTTAAGAGACAAGAAAAATATGGTGCTTCATACCTAGATCTGAATGTCGATGAAATATCTCATAGATTAGAAGAACAAAAAAATAGTATTAAATGGTTGGTTGAAACTGTACAAAAAGTTGCAAATATTCCTATTAGTGTAGATTCTTCAAACCCGGAAATAATTGAAGCTGGATTATCAGTTTACAAGGGGATACAAGGTAGAGTAATGCTAAATTCTATTGCATTAGAGAGGCCTGAAGCATTATCTTTAGCAGTAGAATATAATGCAAAAGTTATTCTATCTGCTGCAAGTGAATCAGCTATGCCTAACTCTGCAGAAGAGAGAATCATGAATATTAATACCTTAATTGACATGTCTCAAAAGAAAGGTATTAATATAGAAGATATTTTTGTTGATCCATTAATTTTTCCTATCTCAGTAGATCCTAATTATGTAAATCATGCACTTGGAGCTATAAGAGAAATAAGAAAAAACTTTGGAAAAAAAATTCATATTACTGGAGGAATAAGTAATGTGTCCTTTGGTTTGCCAAAGAGAAAAATAATAAATGAAGCATTTTTGAAATTAGCAATAGGAGAAGGTCTAGATTCAGGAATTATTGACCCTACTCAATTAAATGTTAAAGATATTAAAGATTTAGATTTTGAAATTAATAAATATAAATTAGCTAAAAATTTATTACTTGGAAACGATGAATTTGCAATGAATTATATTTCTGCATATAGATCTGGAGAATTATAATGAAAATAAAAAATCTCAGTATAAGAACGTTATTTTTTTTGTATAGGTCAACTCATGAATTTTTTCATAAGAACGGACCATATATGTCTGCTGCAATATCTTATTATGCATTTTTTGCAATATTTCCTTTATTGATAGGTATAATTACTGTTTTTTCATTTTTTTTACGTATAGAAGGACTTGAATCAAGAATTATTGATGGACTACAGCAACAGATACCTATATTTAGTGAGGCTGACGATGAATTTTTAGGTGCATTTTTCGATAGTATTACTAGAGGACGAATAGTTGGAGGTACTATTGCTACTATTGGATTATTTTGGGTTGCTCTACAGGTTTTTAGTACAATCAGAAAAAGTATTAATGTGGTTTGGGGTATTAACGATTCTCGACCTTTTTTGACTGAAAGATCAATGGATTTTGTACTAATGTTAGGAGCAGGTTTATTATTATTTGTATCTCTTTTTTCGACTGCAGTATTATCATTTTTCCAAGAATTATCTTCTATATGGTTACCAGAAGCACCAATTTCTGATCCAAAACTTTGGCAACAATTAGCTCCGTTATTACCGTCAACTTTAACTTATTTAGTTTTTGTAATTTTATATATATGGCTTCCAAATATTAAATTAAGATTTACTGATGTATGGCTTACAGCACTTATTGGAGCAATTCTTTTTGAGATATTGAAAGTTGTATTTATTTATTACATTAGAAGTGTTTCTGGTATGGCGAGCACAATATATGGTGGTTTCAGTATGATAATAATTTTGATGATTTTTATATATGTTTCTTCAATTATTTTATTAGTTTGCGCAATGATGACATCAAAATATGCATTTTGGTTAGCTGAAAGAAAACAGCTAAGTAGCAATAAAATTTTATCATTAAATTTAAAGCGTCTTAGAGATGATCCGAATAATTTTATTTAAAATATTTAGTCTGATTTTTTTATAAAAATTTTTATTGATTGATCTTCTATTTTTAAATTGTCGGATTTTAGTTTTGAATTACTTTTTGGTATCGAAAAATTAATTTCTAATGACAATGTTTCAGAAGCTATATAATCAGAATTTCTTTTTGCATATTTTGTAATTTCTTCATTGGAAATTAACCATAACTTTATTCGATCAGAGATTTCTAATCCTGATTTTTTTCTTAAATTTTGTACATTATGAATAATTTCCCTGCTAATCCCTTCAGAAATTAAATTTTTATCTAGTTCTGGATTTATCCCAACTTTATAATTTGAGTCTGAAGCAACAAATAAACCTGATTTAGGTATTGTTTCGATGATAATTTCATCATTATATAGTGTATATTTACCTAACTTGACCTCATTTTTATCTTTTAGTATTTTATTGATTTTTTCTGGATTTTCCTTCGTGATTTCTTCTTTTATTTTATTGATTTCTTTTCCATATTTCGGACCTAATTTAGGTAAGTTAGGTTTTATTAGATATGTAATAAGGCTTTCAGATTCTGAATCTACTACAGTAATATTTTTAACGTTTAATTCTTCAAGTAATTGATCTTTTATTTTTGGTAATAATAATGTTTCAGATTTATCACTTAATTCTACAATAATTTCTTTTAGAGGTTGTCTAACTTTTATATTAGCATTTGATCTAGCGGATCTTCCAAGAGAGGATATTTTTATTGCTAAGTTAGTTCTATCGGATAAAGATTGATCTATAAGATTATGATTTGATTTAGGCCAATCTGCTAAATGTACAGAATTGAAATTTGACTTGTTCCTTTTTGCTACTAAATTTTGGTAGATTTCTTCAGATATAAATGGACAAATTGGAGCAATTAGTAATGTTATTTTATTTAAGCATTCGTAAAGAGTTGAATAAGCAGCTTGTTTGTAGATATCGTTTTCACTTTTCCAGAATCTTCTTCTAGATCTCCGAACATACCAATTTGATAATAAATTACAATAATCTTCTATAGATTTAACAGCATAATTTATTTGCCAATTATCTAAATATTTAGATACGTTTTTTATTAATAGATTTAGTTCAGATAAAGCCCATCTATCTAATTCATTAAATCCATTTTCCTCAGAAGGAATATTAGTATCAATTGAATCAGATGGTTCCCATTTATCAATTATTGCGTATGATGTAAAAAATGAGTATATGTTCCAAAGTGGAATAAAAAATTGTCTGCGAGTTTCATCTCCAGATTTATATCCAAAATTTAAATTTGAAGCAGGGTTTTGGCTACTGAAAATCCATCTCATAACATCAACCCCCATTTTTTCTGCAGCCTCCTCAAACCAAATAGCATTACCTTTAGATTTATGCATTTCTTCTCCATTTTCATCTTTCATAAGAGCATATGAGAAGACATTTTTGGTAGGTGGAGAATTTTCTAAAACTGCAGCCATAACTATTAATGAATAAAACCAATTTCTAAATTGCCCAGGGAAGCTTTCAGATATCCAATCAGCGGGAAACCAATCATTCCAATAATTTTCATTACTTCTGTATTTCAAAGTTGAAAAAGACACTATTCCTGCATCTAACCATGCATTCCCTACATCTTTAATTCTTTTTATATTTTTCCCACATTTATTACATGATATTTCTACTTCATCTATCCAAGGTCTATGAGGAGAATTATTATTATATTTATCCCAACCTATTACACTTCTAGATTTTAGTTCTTCTTTTGTTCCAATTACTTCAAAATTTCCACAATCACATTCATAAATAGGTAATGCTAAACCATAATATCTTTTTTTTGAAATCATCCAGTCTTGCATGTTTTTTAACCAATCTAGTTCACGAGCCTTTCCAAATTCAGGAATCCATTTGATCTGTTTGGTTGCTTTCATCATAATAGGTCTAATTTGGTCCATAGAAATAAACCATTCATCTACTAACCTAAATACTAATTCTGTTCCACATCTCCAGCAAATAGGATATCTATGTGTGTAATTTTCGATTTTGTAAAAAAAACTATTATTTTTTAGATCAGAAAAAATTTTTTCGTTAATATTATGAACATGCAGACCTGAAAATTCTCCGAAACCTTCAATATAAATTCCGTTTTCATCTAAGGGAGCAATTGGAGTTAGACCTTCTTTTTTCCCTAGTTGAAAATCTTCTGAACCAGCTCCCGGAGCTATATGAACTATTCCTGTTCCTTCTTCATCAGAAACTTCATCCCAACTAAGAATACGATGATTATCTTTTATATCTTTTTGTGCATCGAGATTATCGAAAGGTCCATGATATTTTAATCCAACTAAATTTTTTCCCTTTGTTCGGTCGATTATTTTATATTTATCAANTAATACATGTAATTGTTTTTCTCCCAACCACAATATATTTCCATTGTTTTCAACTTTTACGTAATCATTATTTGGGTTAACTGCTGCTGCAACATTTGCAACAAGTGTCCATGGGGTAGTTGTCCAAACAAGTATAGATTCATTAATATTATCTTTCAAAGGGAATTTAACAAATAAACCTGGATGTGTTACTTCTTTGTATCCCTCTGTTACTATTTCATGTTGTGATAAACCTGTTCCACATCTTGAACACCAAGGCATAGAATCAGTACCTTTATAAATCCATCCTTTTTCATGACATTTTTTTAAGAAATACCAGATTGTATAATTGTTTGAATCTGATTTAGTATGATAAGAATTTTCCCAATCCATGAAATAACCTAATCTTTTTGATTGCTCCGTAATCCTATCTGCAAAATTATCAACTCTATTCATACAATCTTTTACAAATTTATCTATTCCGTATTCTTCAATGTCTTTTTTTGATGAAAAACCTTTCTCCTTTTCTACTTCTACTTCAATCCATAATCCTTGTCCATCAAATCCATTTTGAAATCTTTGTTTAAAACCTTGCATATTTTTATATCTTGAGAATAAATCTTTATAAGTTCTTCCCCATGCATGATGTACTCCCATCGGATTATTAGCAGTTATAGGACCATCAATAAATGACCATCTTTTATCAGATTTAGAGTTTTTTTCTAAATATTTTTTTTCTATATTATTTTTTGCCCAAAATTTTAAAATAGAATTTTCCATTTTTATAAAATTTTGCTTTGGATTTACATCATCAAATATATTTTTCAATTATTTTCTCTCATTCTATACACAAAAAATATTTTATAAATTTTAAGAGTTTAGTTTAACTAATTCACAACCTTCGAATAAATATTATCAGCGTTTACACTTAAGATGGATTTTTTTTCCATATTATTAAGTGATACTTCACTAAATTTTTTTAAAGAATACATTTGTGTAGTAACCGGGAAATCACTTGCAAATAAAATTTTATTTTCCCCTAAAGCTATTGAAGATACTTTAAATACTTTTGAATCATAAAGATACGGAAAGGCGGCTGAATCAAAAAAAGTATTTTCTAATAAACACTTAATTTCAGGCATTAAAGAGTAGAATGGTAATCCTCCTCCAAAGTGAGAAAATATAAAAATATTTTTTGGATATTTTTGAATTATTTTGATTATTTTTTCTGGTGATGTAATTCCTTTACCTGGATAAAGATGACCTAAAGGTTCTGATCCATGAATAATTGTTGGCATATTATATGAAAGAGTAAAATCCATTATTTCATCCATACAATTTAAGTTATTATCAAATATTCCTTGTGTATCAAGGTGTAATTCACCTACTCCTTTAGCTCCTAATTCATAACAGCGACGTAACTCGATTATTGCTGATTTACCCCATATAGGATTTATACTACATAAAGGTATTAATTTTCCTTTAGAGTTATTTGCAGATTCTAAGTTGTAGTCGTTAGATAATTTAGCTAAAGAGATATCAGTCCATCCGAATCCAGCAATTACGGATTTATCTACTTCAGATTGAGTCATACTTTTATATAAATCAGAAACAGAAGATATTTTTGCTGTTGAGTTCGAAAATAAACAATTAAATATTCTATCTTTTTTTAAAAATTTATTTTTTTCATTCTCGAAAGCTTTAGGCAATATATGGGTAAGACTATCGATAATCATTTAATGTTTTTGTATAAAAAAAATCTTTATATCATATACTAATATTAGTTTTATTTTAATTGTAAAATTTTTTTTTTATTTAATGTTTTATAAAATTATTTCCATAAAGAGTAAATTGATTTGAGTACAGTAGCTATATTATATACTTCACCAGAAACGGTGATAGAAGATTATGGAAAATTGTTAAATTTAGCAAAATTAGATGAAGTTATAGATAATAATAAATCTACTTTTCTAAAAGTAAATATTTCTTGGCAGCATTATTATCCAGCCTGTTCATCTACTCCTTGGCAAATTGAAGGGGTTGGTAAGTATTTGCAATCTAGAGGATTTTCTGATTTGACAGCTGCTCATAATGGAACCGTAGTGGTAAATCCACATGAAGGAAGGACTAAAAATAAACATAATCTAGCTGAAGATAATTTAGGGATAAATCATGTAGTTTTGGATGAAAAACCCACTGAATGGATAGAATATAAACCTAAAAACAAAATGATAATTTTGGATAAAATTTTTCCTGAAGGTATATTTATACCAAAAATTTTTTTTGATACGAATATAGTACATTTACCAACTGTGAAGACTCATGTATTTACTCAAATGACTGGAGCTATGAAAAATGCTTTTGGTGGGCTTTTGAATAGACGGAGACATTGGACCCATTCAGTAATTCACGAAACATTAGTAGATTTACTTCAAATTCAAAAAGAAATACATTCTGGAATTTTTGCTGTAATGGATGGGACTTTTGCTGGTGATGGACCAGGACCTAGAGCTATGCGTATTCATGATAAAAGTATCTTACTAGCCTCTGCAGATCAAGTTGCTATTGATGCGGTAGCATCAAAATTAATGGGTTTTGATCCTATGTCGATAAAGAAATTAAATTTAGCACATGAGAAAGGTCTTGGAATAGCAAATACAAATGAGATAAATTGTGTAGGAGATGATATTTCTAATGTAAATTGGAAATTTGCAAAAAATGAAAATACATTTGCATCTATAGGACAAAAAATAATATATCATGGTCCTTTGAAACCACTTGAAGGTTTACTTTTGAGATCGTTTATATCACCTTGGGCATATACGGCTTCAAATATTTATCATAATGGTATATGGAGGCCTCTTATTGGGAAGAGAAGAATATCAAAATCTATGAAAACAAAATGGGGTAAGTACTTCTCTAATTATCAATAAAATTTTATTCTCTAATCTGTCCATTTCCCCAAACTTTCCATTTATATATTGTTAGTTCCTTAATTCCCATTGGGCCTCTAGCATGGAATTTATTAGTTGAAATAGCTACTTCTCCCCCAAAACCAAATTCACCCCCATCATTGTATCTAGTAGATGTATTACAAAAAACTGCAGAAGCATCTACTACGTTCATAAATGTTTCAGAAGTAGATTTATTTTCACTAATTATAGCTTCTGAATGACCAGAACCATATTTATTAATGTGATCGATAGCTTTATCTAGAGAATCCACAATTTTAATACTAATTATAAGATCTAAAAATTCTTTTCCATAATCTTCAGAAGTAGCTAATTTTAATTTTGAATTTATATCATCTTCTGATAAAAATTTTATACCTTTTTTGTCGAGCCTTACATCTACTTTATGATCAGACATTTTTGTTAAAAAATTTGGTAGGAAGCTTTTAGCTATATCTTCATGAAGTATAACTGTATCTAAGGCATTACATACCGTGTGTCTTTGGACTTTTGCATTTGTAACTATTTTTATAGCTTTATCAATATTAGCGTCTTTATCAACGTAAGTATGGCATACTCCTACTCCTCCAGTTATAGAAGGCATTTTAGCATTATTAGCAACAAAGTTTACTAAATTTGAACCACCGCGAGGTATCATTAAATCGATATATTCATTCATCGATAAAAATTGTTTCATTAATGATCTGTCAGGGTTATCAATCAATTGAACAGAGTTTACCGGAATTTCATTATTGAATAAACAATCCCTAATAATATTACAAATTTCTATATTTGTATTTATTGCTTCTTTTCCTCCTCTCAATATCACACTATTACCAGATTTGATACACAGAGCAGAAATATCTGTAGTCACATTAGGTCTAGATTCATAAATAACTCCGATGACTCCCAAAGGGACTCTTATTTTTTCAATTTTCAATCCATTTTCTAATTTTTTTTGTTCAATTAATTCTCCTACTGGATCAGGTAATTCGATGAGATTCAAAATTGAATCAGACATTTCTTTGATTCTTTTTTTGTTAAGAGTTAAACGATCAATAACATGAAAATCTAGATCAAGTTGTTTGGCATTATTTATGTCTATTTTATTTTTAGATAAAATTTCTGGAATTTTGTCTAAAAGTTGATTTGAAATATCATTTAAAGTTTTATTTTTCACATTTTCGTTGACATTACATAATATTTTTGACGCTTCCAGAGATGATCTACCATAATTTTTTAAATAATTATCAATCTTCAATTTAAATTCCCTTAAATTTTTCTGTTATTGTCATATTATTTCTGTGTACTACTTCTTCCCCATAAGAGTGACCTAAAATACTCTCAATATTATCAGAATTCATACCTTTGATTTTCATTATTTCTAGTGAATCGTAGTTAGTTATTCCCCAGCAAATAGAATTATTTTTTGAATTAATTACTTCTATAATATCTCCTCTTTTAAATGAATTAATTACATTCAATACTCCTACAGGTAGCAAGCTATTTCCATTTTCTTTTATGGCAGAATCTGCACCCATATCGACTATAATTTTTCCAGACGAATTATTTTTTCCAGATAAGATCCATCTTTTTCTAGCTTCTAATCTATCGACTTTTGGAATAAAAACAGTTCCTATATCTTCGGATTTATTGAGTTTAATTAATATATTATTAGTATATCCTGAAGCAATAACCATTTTGATACCAGATGACATCGAAAGATCAGCTGCTTCAAGTTTACTTTTCATTCCTCCGGTTCCATATTCATCGTGCGAATCTTTCGCATATGATCTTATTTCATTTGTAATTTTTGTTATTTTAGAGATAATTTTTGCTTTTGGATTATTGTAAGGGTCTGAGGAGTAAAAACCGTCAACTTCACCTAATAATACCAATAAATCTGCATCAATCGTATTTGATACCATTGCTGATAAAGTATCATTATCACCAAAATTATTACCTGCTAATTCATCAACTGAAACTACGTCATTTTCATTAATAATAGGTACTATTTTGGAAGAAAGTAAATTTTCCAAAGTATTTCTAAAATTCAAATATCTTTTTCGTATATTTAAGTCATCTCTAGTTAATAAAATTTGAGATATTATTATGTTGTGTCTATTAAATGAATTTTTATATGCAGTCATCAATTCTGGTTGCCCTATAGCAGCTAAACCTTGACGTAGGCCTATTTTTTTACTATCCAAATCAAGATTTGATTTTTTTGAAATCATTATTTGTTTTCCTGCAGTGACTGCACCAGAAGTAACAATTAAAATTTCATTTCCAAGCTTGTTTAGAGTACTAATCTGATCGGTAATTTGATCGATAGTTTTCATATCAAGATGAGTTGAATTCTTTGTAAGGATATTTGTTCCTAATTTTACTACTATTCTTTTCGTCAATTTTTCTTACATTCTTTTTTTGATTATTTAGCTATTATAAAAGATAGATTATTATTAGTATTTACATTGACAATTTTATTTACAACTGATGCTAGGATTAATTTCTATAGATTCAAAGTTTAGGCTGATGAAGAATTATATTATTATAAATGAATTTAACTGATTTACTAGAACTCACTTCTAAAACTGAATATTTTTCTAAATTATTTGAAAAAAATAAATTTTCTAGATCAAACTTAAATTTAAATATTTATCAACCATCTATAGCTTGTACTTTAGCAACTATTTGGAAAAATTCTAATGCACCGATCTTGATTTTGACCTCTACTCCTAAAGAATCTTTAGATACATTTAACCAGTTAAGTTTATGGTTAGGAAAAAAGGCACCGATTTTTCGCTTTTCTGAAGTAGATGAAATACCCTTTGAGCATCATTCTATAGATATAATTTCAACCCAAAGCAGGTTAAATGTTCTTTCAGCTCTTAGAAGAGGATTTTCTAATTTAATTCCACCTTTAGTTATTTCTTCAGTACAAGCTGCATCGTATTATACTTTAGATAGAAAGGTTTATGATTCTTCTACTATCACAATTACTTCTGAGGAAAATATAAATATCAATTACCTTTCTAGGCAGTTAATACAAATGGGATATCAAAGAGAGACTTTGGTTGATATTCCTGGGTCTTTTTGTATAAGAGGAGGAATTATTGATATATATACTGTTTCGGGTAGTAAACCCGTAAGAATAGAACTGTTTGGAGACAAAATAGAAAGTATAAGATTATTTGATCAAAATTCACAAATATCATTTAAAACAATTAGATCTATAGTTATTCCTCCAGCGAAAGAAACACTTCCATCGTTAGTAGATAAGAATCGTATATTTGAAAAAGTAAGTTTAATTGAAACTGAAAAAATAAATAAGAATCAACGCACAATTTCGAATGAACTTGGAAAAGCTATCTCTGGAGAGAAATTAAATAATTTATCTTTTTATGCAGGCTTTTTTTTATTTGGAACGATCTTTGATTATTTAAGTTCAGATTCAACTACTATATTAATTAGATCTAAATCTATTAAAAAGTCTGCTGAAAACCTTGATAAAAGGTATAAAGAAATAAGAAAAATTAAAGAAAGTCGCGATCTAATTCCTAAAAACTTTCCACAAACGCATATTGGGTGGGATTTTTTATCAGAGATATTAGAGTCTAGAGCAAAAAAAATATCTTTAGATAATATAGGATCACAAGATGAGATAGAAAAAACAGGTTTAAATCCACCTTTTAAAATTCTACCGATTAAGTACAGTGATTCAACAAATTCTATAAAAAATATAAAAAATTTAATAAATGATAATAATCAAATAATAGCAATATCTAATCATTCTAAAAGATTAGTAGAAATTTTATCTGAAGAGGGTAATATTTTAGATAAAATTTCTTTTATCCGTGGACAGATATCGACTGGATTTTCAATTGAAAATTCTACTAAAAATATTATCCTATTGTCTGATACTGAGTTATTTGGTATCCAAAAACAAATTCGATACTCTAAAAAACGACCAACAAGAAAAAAAATATTATTTCAAGATCTTAATCCTGGCACATATGTAGTACATGTAGAGCATGGTATAGCTATGTTCAAAGGAACAAAAGTAATGGATCAGGATGGTAGAGAGTTTCTTATTTTGGAATACGCTGAGGAAGATAAATTATTTGTTCCTACTGAACATTTAGATAGAATTCAAATATATCAAGGTTCTAACGAGAGTAATCCAAAACTTACTAGATTAGGTACGCAAGAATGGATTAAAGTACGTGCTAGAGCAAAAAAGGCGACAGAACAAATTGCTGGAGAATTAATCAATTTATATGCTAAACGAGAATCTTCTTCTGGAATTGCATTTCAACCTGATACTCAATGGCAAGATTCTTTAGAGTCAAGTTTTCCATATTATGAAACTGAAGACCAGTTAAGTACGTTGAATGAAGTGAAACAAGACATGGAATCTTCAAAACCTATGGATCGATTAATTTGTGGTGACGTTGGATTTGGTAAAACTGAAATTGCATTAAGATCAGCATTTAAAGCAGTACAATCAGGAAAACAAGTAACATTTTTAGTGCCGACAACTGTTCTTGCTCAACAGCATAAAGAAACATTTGAAGAACGATTAAAACCTTTTCCTATTACTATTCAATCTCTTTCAAGATTTACTACAAAATCTGACCAAAAAAAAATTCTCAACGAATGTAAAAAAGGCTCTGTAGACATAATTATAGGAACACATAGAATTTTACAAAAAGATGTTGGATTTAAAAATTTAGGATTGTTAATTATTGATGAGGAACATAAATTCGGCGTTGAACATAAAGAGCGACTAAAACAAATAAAAACAGACATTGACGTATTAACCTTATCAGCGACACCTATACCGAGGACACTTAATATGTCTTTATCTGGTGTTAGAGATTTAAGTACTATAAATACTCCCCCAGAGCAACGTTTACCTATAAAGACCTATATTTCTGAAAATGACAATTCACTTATTAAAGAAGCGATACTAAGAGAATATGATCGTGGAGGACAAGTTTATTTTGTTTTCAATAGAGTCAAAGGAATTGAGGAATTTTCAATAAATTTATCTAAGTTAGTTCCAGAAGTAAAAATTAAATTTGCACATGGAAAAATGAATGATAGTGATTTAGAAAAAATAATGTATGATTTTGGAAGGAATAAATTTAATGTATTAGTTTGTACCACTATTATAGAATCAGGGATCGACAACTCAAATGTTAATACAATTATCATAGATAGAGCTGATAGATTTGGATTGTCACAACTTTATCAATTACGAGGCAGAATTGGAAGAGGAACAACAAGATCTTATGCATATCTCTTAATACCCAAATCTGCGACTATAACAGAATCTGCAGAAAAGAGATTAAATACCATTTTATCCGCCACTGAATTAGGTTCAGGATTTCAAATTGCATTAAGAGATCTAGAAATTAGAGGAATAGGGAATATATTAGGTTCTGAGCAATCAGGACAGATTTCAGCAGTAGGATTTGAATTATATTCAAAACTCTTAAGTCAAGCAGTAGATAGAATTAAGAATATTAATAACGAAACCAAAAATGGAATTATGAAAAATAAGAATGAATTTTCTACTGTAAGTATAGATCTAGGGGTAGATGCACGTATTCCTGATAGTTTTATAGAAGATTTATCNTTAAGATTAGGAATTTACCAAAGACTTGCTAATTTACATTCTTTACTGAAACTTGATGATTTTATGAAGGAAATTAAAGATAGATTTGGATACTTACCTAAAAATGTAGAATTATTAGGAATCGTAACTAAAATAAGAATACTATCTGATAATGCTGGAATTGATAGAATTGTTGCAGATAATGATTTAGCTACAATAATAATGATAGAACCTGTTGGAGATGCAAAAAAAGCTCTAAGTAATCTTTTAGGAGAGGACACAATAGTTGGAAATAAACATATAAAAATCAATATTGATCGAGAAAATTTTGTTTGGCTAGAAAAAATAATAGACAAAGTCAAAATCATACAAGATTTTAGAGATAGAACAATTAAAGCATTAGAAGCTGGATTAATATAATGAGTATAAATTTTCAAGAACAAGTTAGATCTCCGTCTTGGGTTTATTTATTGTTAGGTTTATTTTTAGGACTTAATTCTGCTATAGCTACTGGAATTTTTATAGTTGGAATTATTAATGAACCTATTTTTCAAGGATTACAAGCATACATCTTTTATCTTTCATTTTTTGGAAGTGCGATTATATGCTTTTATCTACTGGTATATTTTACTATTGTAAAAATCATTCTTGAAAAAGATAATTTAGTTATTTCTACTAGGAAAAAATCAAAAAAAATACATCTAGATTCTGTTACTAAAGTACTAAATTTTACTAACGAAACAAATTATAGAGGCGCCTCAAAATTTTTAGCACTTTTTTGTACCAAGGCAATAATAGTTTCATATAAAAAAAACGACAAAGATTTTTATGTTATTATTTCAACTAATAACCCAGATGAACTAATAAAAAAAATAAAGGAAATAATTAATGTCTAAACCGAATATAATTTTTCTTTTTCCAGATCAATTTAGATCTGATTTTATAGGATGTTATGGAGCTGAATGGTTACAAACTCCTAATATTGATCGAATTGCAAACAATGGTATTAGATATAGCAATGCTTTTTCAGCTTCTCCTATATGTGTTCCTGCTAGAACATCGTTACTTACTGGTATGAATGCTATAAAAAATGGTGTTACTGATAATTTGCATAATTTACGTCCTGATTGGAGAGAAGCCGGTATAAAAATTTGGCCAGAACTTCTTTCTGAATCTGGATATTACACTGCAGCAATAGGAAAAATGCATTTTTATCCTTGGGATGATAACAGAGGGTTTGAATATAGGGTTATATGTGAAGATAAAAGATGGACTTTAGTACGCGATGATTATTATACCTATTTGAAAGATAAAGGTTTAAAAAAATTAAGGGGTGACGAATTAGAAGATTATCATGATAATAAAGGTGCAGCCATTCAAAAAATACCATGGGAACATTCTTGGGATCATTTTGTTGGAAAAGAAGCCGTAAAATTTATAGAAAATTATGGTGAAGAACAACCATTTGCAATGATGGTTGGATTTCCTGGTCCTCATTGTCCTTATGATCCAAATGAAGAATTTTTAAATGATATTGACGATGAAAAAATTCCAAATGCAATTATTCCAAATGCAAATAATACAGAAAATATTCGCCAAAAAAATATTCATGTAAATAAAAGACCTTGGAATGGCGTTGATTATGATGAATTTAATGCTGAACAAATTAAAATGGTCAGAAAATATTATTCAGGATTAGTACAACAAATAGATTATGAAGTAGGTCAAATATTAAATTCTTTGGAAAAAAAAGGATTACTAGACAATACCTATATAGTTTTATCCTCAGATCATGGAGATTATCTTGGAGATCATGGTTTTATTGGGAAATCGACATTTTTTGAGTCCGGTATTAGAGTTCCTTTGGTTATTATGGGTCCTGATATACAAAAAGGGCAAAATAATGCAGATTTAGTTGAGCTCACAGATATCACTAGTACTATTTTAGAATGGGCTGATATAGAAATTCCTATAAATTATGATTCTCTACCACTTCCAGGGGCAGGTATTTCAAATAGTGAAGTAAGGGATAGGATTTTTGGAATGGTTTCTGATGGTTGGATGAATTTTGATGGTAGATATAAATTACATAAATATCTTTCTGGAGAAGTGTTTTTATTTGATCTTTCTGAAGATCCAGAAGAAATTAATGATCTTTCTAAAGATTCGAATTACAATGAAATATTTTCTAAATTAGACAAAGAATTGACTTATAAAATTATGGAATCAATGAATTATTCAATGCATGATAGGTTAGCTCAACAAGGAGATATGTCTCAACAGCCTAAATTTGGATTTAAAGGTTGGCAAAGACCATGGCCCCACCCACCCTTTGATAATAAAGATATTGAAGTTAGATATAAACTTTAGTTAATAATTTGCATTTAAATCAAATGGGTAGAGACTTTTTCTCCGTCTTATATAGTTGAAAGTATTTAAATCTGCAGTAGTAACTCCAGGAGTATTAACAATTAAAATTTTTGCTGCTATCGGCTGATATGCAGGACGAGGAGAGGAAACACCTTTTGCAACAATTATTTTATAACTTTCTGGTTTAATTCCATTTGAATACATTTGTTCTCGAGTAGTATTTCCTGATCGATTTGAGTTAAGTAGAATAGTATTTCCATCACTAGTATCAATTCTCACCGAAATACCATTGTCAAAATTACTGTATCCACCATGAGTGGGACGATGATCTAGAAATTTACCATCAGAAACACTTCTAATTTTTCCGGATATTTTAATAGGTTTACCATGCATAGAATCAGTCTTAGCTCCAACAAATAATTCTATATTGGATCTAACACCTGATTTTACACATATTTTTACAGCTTCTGGATCATAAAGAGTTTGAAGTATACCGTTAATATTTAATTCTCGAGCTGCATGTAGAATAAATGTAGAATCCGCAGAAGATCCTCCACCAATATTATCTCCTACATCCATTAATACATATGGTCCTAAAGAAGAATGTTCAGATGTAGGCATTATTTGTAATGCTGATCCATCAGATGGTAATGGGTTTTCTACACCTTCAGGTTTAGGTCCAACATATTCTTGATTAGCTTTATTTAAAGCTTCTTCAATCGACATTACAGGAGCGTTTAANTCTTCCCTTTTATTCCAACCTTTTCTNGCCATAGATTTTGCAGTTTTTTCAGCTAGATTCACATTATTATCAGTGATTGCAATCCATGACATTCCCATTTGTTCCACATCTGCATATGGATACCCTTCAGCTATAGAAGTATCTATAACTCCTGGTGTTTTATTTTCTTTAAAACAATCATCAACTAGACTTTTCATTGGTTCTTCACCAGTGAATTGTTTAACGATGTTTACTAATAATGGAGGAGTTTCAATATGTTGTATTGGAATAATTTCTTTTTTAACAGTTTTATAAATTATATCTCCACATTTACTTCCTCTAATTTTTGCATCAAGGTGAGGACATGTTCTCCAAACTAAACATGCATCAGTATTATCAATTACCATCTTTGAAACATTAGCATGCATATCTAGTGTTATTCCTATCGGTACNTTTGGACCAACAATTTTTCTAACACTTTTACAAAATTGGCCGTCCATATCAGGAAATTCTTCTGATACTGCNGCTCCATGATTTGCTATTAAAACAGCATCCCAAGGAGCTTGGTTTTTAAGCATATTGAACATTTCGGTAGATATTTTGTCATATGCATCTTTTGTTATTGTCCCGATGGGACCTGTTTGGGCATGCATAAGAGGAATTAAATTGAAATTATTTTTTAATGAGGATTCAATATAACCAGCTATAGTGTAATTTGATTCTTTGTAATGATCTAAAATATCTTTTCCATATAGTAATCCAGACCTTCCAGAATTTTGGAATTCTTCATATGAAGCTGGAACTTTAGAAAAAGTATTTGTTTCATGAGATATTCCTAATAAAGCAAATTTCATTTTTTATCCTTTAATTTATTTCTAATTCCCCAATAATTGTTTTTCCAGAAATATATAGAACTGGNGAATCAGGAGANTCATTTAANTTTTTTCTTTTATCCTCAATTTTNCCAGTTATTTTTTCNAAATNAATTTTTACATTACATTCTTCAGGTACTGAAACTTCATATTTACCCATTATAAAATCTATATATAAAGTTGACCCTTTAGCAGGAATAGTTGCTGTTTTAAGATTTAATCTTCCTCCTGTAATAACACCATTGATTTTTTTTCCATTAAAATTTCCAGTGATAATTTCATTGAAATTATTTGTGAAACTTTCGTTAATCTTATTAGAGGATAGTTTCATAAATTTTAGTGAAAAATTTATTTTTCTTATAATAAAAAAAAGGAATAATAAAATTAATATTGGCCAGAAATTAAATAATTCACCGTCAAAAGACTGGAATAATAAATACCCAGCAAGAATCATAAAAAAAATTGCAGAAAAACTAACTTTTTTTGATCTGGCTGCGAACCAAATACCTAAAAGAAAAAGTATTACAGCTAAATATATAGTATATTGATCTGATAACATCCATTAAATATCATATATATGTATTTAAATTTATCAATACCGGAAGATTATTAATTAGAGCAATTAAATATGTTAGAAAGATTTAAAGTACCCGAAAATGATCGTATATATGTTAAAGCAGATCATATACGTGAAATAACAGAGAANATTTTTATAAAACAAGGTCTTGNAGTAGAAGATGCTAAATCTTCNNCTGATGTNTTAATAACTAATGATTTAAGAGGAATAGAATCCCATGGAATTTCTAATGGATTAAGGAGATATATTTCAGAGTATTCTCAAAAAAANATAAATCCACGTCCTAAANTTAAAATTATNAGAGAAACTAAAACTACTATGACAATAGATGCTGATAGAGCCTTAGGTATTCATATAGGTCCCATTGCAATGAACTATGCTATTGAAAAAGGTAAAGAATTTGGTATGGGAGCTGTAAGTGTTTTTAATACTGGTCATCTTGCAGGGTGTGGATACTATGCAATGATGGCTGCACAGGAAGATATGATTGGACATTGTATGACGGCTGGAGCAGCTTATCAAACTTTACCTCCTTTTGGTAAAACTCCTGTAGCAGGAACAAATCCAATAGCGTGGGCAGCACCTTCTAAATATGAGCATCCATTTATATTTGATATAGCTACTAGTCAAGTTGCAAATAATAAAATTGGGTTAGCTAGACGGATAGGCTCTAAGATACTTCCTTGGTGGATTGCTGATCTTGAAGGGAATCCTATCAAAGAAGAAATTTTACCCCCTAATCCAGGAGAATATAATTTATTGCATATAGGTGGTTCTAGAGAAAATGGATCCCATAAAGGTTTTGGATTAGCTTTAATGAATGAAATTATTTGTAATGAATTATCTGGTTTCGGTCCAGGTCCAATTTATAGGCATCATGGGGGACATTTTTTTCAAGCGTATAATATAGAAGCTTTTACTGATTTAGAAAAATTTAAGACTGACATGGATGATTTACTTAAATTTATTACAAATATCACTCCAACTGAAGGGAACGATAGAGTAATATATCCGGGTTTAACGGAAGGTGAGGATTACAATAAACGCTCTGAAGAAGGTATACCTTACCATTATGAAGTAGTTGATTGGATTAACTCCTATTGCAATGAGGTAGGCATAAAAGATAAATTATAATATCTTATTATACTGGCATTAACCTTTTTGTATATTTTCTTCCTACTTCTGCTGTATCTGACCTTTGACCTGCAATAATTTTCACTCCTTCGTCAATTTTTGATTTTACATCTTCAGGAGAAGCGGTTTCTAAAAATGCAACATTGTTTTTTTTACATGCTTCGAAAACTCTTTCTCTAGCTTCTATGATTCTTGGGTCTAATGGTTTTTCAGGATTTCTTTCTATACCGTAGGACATATGTAAATCTCCTGGCCCCATCTCAGCAAATCCTATACCAGGTACTGATAATGTTTGTTCAACATTTACTACAGATCTAACAGACTCAATTTTAATCCCGAGGAGAAGTTCTCCTTCAGGATTAAGTGGCCAAGGTTCTGCTCTATTAGTATATTCTTTGTCGTTAATGCCCCAAATTACTGAGGCAGAAGGTTGTCCCCCTGTCCCCCTAGTCCCTTGGCCTAGTCCATAATTTACACTAGTTTTATTAATTGGATATCTACATGATTCTATAAATGCTCTGACTGCATCTGGAGTTTCTGCTTGACATAGTAATATTCCATGAACACCTCTGGCTAATACTTGTCTAAATTGCCATGCATTGAATCTAATGATATTTTCCGAAATTCCTTCAACAGGTGTTTCAATAATCACAGCAGGTGTTCGATGGTCGCTTTTTGTAGGTCCTCCATCTACTAAACCTTTCAAATATTGGTCTAATCCAAACATATTAAAAGACCCATGTTCCATCCCTATATTAATATAGTCAGCCCAAGTTAATGCATCTATTTTTCCTTGATCGTAAGTTAGTGTATGACCTGTGTGTCCTCCATCGTAATAAATTGGTTGATTTTGCTCTAGTAATTCTATTGCTCTATTTATTCGTGCTACCATCACTCTTTCCTTTTAAATTAAAAATTCTTATTATAGTAATATAATTAAATATTTTAATGAGTATATTACAATTCTACAAATTCAATTTTTTTATATTCCTTCTACATGGATCAGGAATAAATAAATATGACGAATTAATTATTTTTATCGGTTTTATGTTGGTAGTTATAACTCTAGGAATTCTTAGCTGGAAAACAGGAAAAAAGAAAGATAATTACAGAAAAGAAAAAAGAAATAAAAAATGAATTATTTATTTTCTGAGACTACTTGAGATTCAATAAAAGCATTAATTTCTTTATTAGAATAACCTGCTTCAGATAATATTTCCCTAGTATTTTCTCCTAATACTGGAGCGGCACTCTTAATTTCTCCTGGGTTTTCTTTGAGTTTTACAGGAATACCTATGTTGTGTATCTCTCCAGCTTTAGAGTGTTCTGTAACTACATCCATGTTTCTAAATTTAACTTGTTCATTAGACCAAACTTCAGACATATTTAGTATGGGGCCAGCTGGGACACCTGCTTTTTCTAATATATCTAGCCAATCATTAGATTTTTTTTGTTTTAGTGTAGATTCCAATTCTTTTTCAAGTATTTCTCTATTTAAAAGTCTTAAAGAGTTATCTAAAAATTTTTCGTTTTTTATTAAGTCTTCTCTTTTTATAGTTTTGCATAATCTTTCCCAGTTAGATTGATTAGGCGCACCGATATTTATATATCCATCTAAAGTGCTTAGAGCTTGATAAGGAGCTGATAATCTATGGCTTGAGCCTAAAGCTTCAGGAATTTTTTTTGTTGCAAAAAAACTGCTAGACTCCCACACTGTATATGCTATAGCTGATTCTAATAGAGATGTTTCGAGGTATTGACCTTTACCTGTTTTTAACATATTTATGTAAGACGTTAGAATTCCATAAGTTGAAAACATCCCTGCATTTAAATCTGCTATAGGAACTCCTACTTTGACAGGAGGAGAATCAGGTTCTCCTGTAAAACTCATTAACCCGCTCATTCCTTGTGCAACAAGATCAAAGCCTGCACGTTTTGAGTATGGACCTGTTCTTCCAAATCCTGATATAGAACAGTATATAATTTTATCGTTAATCTTTTTTAAATCTTCATACCCTAAACCTAATTTATCCATAGCTCCAGTTCGATAATTTTCAATTATGACATCTGAATTTTTTGTAAGTCGTTTCATTATCTCTATACCTGATTTTTTCTTAAAATCTATAACAATACTTCTTTTGTTTCTATTCATTGCCATAAAAGCTACTGATTCAGATTCTATATATGGAGGACCAAATCTTCTCGTGTCATCTCCTCCATTTGGTTTTTCGACTTTTATTACCTCTGCACCCATGTCCGCTAGTAGCATTGAACAGAATGGCCCAGCAAGTATTTGTGAACAGTCTAGTATTTTCATGCCATTTAAAGCAGGATTAATATTTTGATGAGTCATAGAATTATCATATAATTTTTGATTAAATTTTTAACAATTAATTTGATCATATTTAGAACAATAATTACAGTTTTACAGGGTATGAAAATATATGAATCTTTTTAATCTAGATGAGAAAGTCGCATTAATTACTGGAGGTAATGGTGGAATTGGATTAGGTATTGCTAAAGGTTTTTTATCACATGGCGCATCGGTAGTTTTACTGGGAAGAAATAAGATTAAATTAGAAAATTCTAAAAATGAAATATTTGAAAAATTTGGAACAGATCGTGTTATGGCACTTCAATGTGATGTTACTAATAGAAGTGAGATTGCAAAAACTTTAGATAAAATCACAACTAAATTTTCTAAGTTAGATATCCTCGTAAATAATGCAGGTACAAACAAAAGGGCCGATGAACCTCATTTATTATCAGATGAGGATTGGAGAAATGTGATAGATACAAATCTTACATCTATACATAGTGTTACATCTTTATGTTTCCCAATTTTAAAAGAAGATGGTGGTGGGAAAATAATAAACATAGGATCTATGATGTCTATTTTTGGAAGTGCTTATGCTTCGGCTTATGCTGCTAGTAAAGGAGGGGTTGTTCAATATACTAAAAGTTGTGCTATAGCATGGGCAAAATATAATGTACAAGTAAATGCTATTTTACCCGGTTGGATTGTGACAGAAATGACTGATGAATTTGGTAAATTNTTTCCNGAGAGNTANAAATTAGTAGAAGATNGAANNCCTACNGGNAGATGGGGNTTACCTGAAGATATTTCNGGNNCTNNGNTTTTTTTAGCTTCTTCAGCTTCNGAATNTGTNACTGGAANNTCTATACCTGTAGATGGNGGNTATAGTNTNTGGTANTTTTATTGNAATATATTTNNTTTATACCATTTCAACTCATTAACACTTTCAACAATGTCATNTAAAGCTCTATGAGANNTTTTCTTTTCTGGNGAGATNCCATTNTNACCATACCATCTTTTNGNNAGCTCNTTAATACTNGANACATCTATCATTCTATAATGNAGNANANTTTCTAATTTTGGCATTTCTCTTTTTAGAAATAANCTATCAACCCAAATTGAGTTNCCACANANAGGTANTTTTTCATTTTTTGGNCACCATTTATTTAAAAANTCTATAGTCATNTCTTCAGCTTTTTTGATANTAATTTTTGANTCNAAAACTTTTTTNANTAATCCACTTTTTTTATGATTTNTNTTAGACCATTCTTCCATNACAGACAATTCAGNTTTATTTCTTTTNATTNTAATTTCTGGTCCNTGTTCNAAAATTTCNAGATTTTCATNAGTAATAAGNGATGCAATTTCCANTATTATTTGGTTATCAGAAAGACCNGTCATTTCTAGATCAATCCAGAATAANAGNTTNTTATTTTTATGTTCTTCTTTTAACAATTTANTATTTNTATAAAANTANNAATATTATTATTTTTTTATTGACTTTAATTTATNTAATTAGTTGTATCATTAATACGTTTNNCTACGTGACGCGCGTACGTGCGTNTGGNTTTNCANNANNAAATGAACAAAAATTAAATANGAATATAAAATTATCATATATTAGGGATTNTTAGCAATATATTTTAATAAATGTTTTAGNCATGGGGTTTTTTATGTCAATTAGTAGAATAAATGTTTCATTAGTTTTGATTTCACTTATAATGTGTTTATCAATTGTAGTATTAGCCTGTGGAGGAAAAAAAGATCCTACCCCTGTTCCTGCTACCTCAGTTCCTGAACCGACTGCTACCTCAGTTCCTGAACCGACTGCTACCCCTAAACCTGAACCTACTGCAACTCCTAAACCTGAACCGACTGCTACCCCTAAACCTGAACCTACTGCTACCCCTAAACCTGAACCTACTTCAACTCCAATACCTGAACCTACTGCAACTCCGGTTCCTGAGGAGAAAAAAGTTAGTAATGCCCCTGTACCTATTTCAATTATTGAGGGTAAGGCACAGTTTAAAACTCCTGAAGGTGAATGGACTGATGCCTTTAATGCTCAGCCACTAGAAAATGGATGGTCGGTAAGAACNTTAAATGTNTCNAGNGCNGTTTTAAGATTCCCTGAAGGATCTGAAGTTCTTTTACTACCATTGTCACAGGTAACCATTGAAAGATTTCAAATGCTTACTGGAGGAGCAACTAGTACAGCTGGTGCCTTAGGTTCTGACCAAGGTCTGATTAGAGAGAGACATGCAAAGATTAATCTAGATTCAGGTAACATTAATTTTAATGTTGCTCAGGCAGAGTCACCTCCTAACTCTTGGGTCTTTGGGACACAAGATGGTGTTGTTACTATACAAGGAACTCAAGGAAATTTAAAAAGACGAGTTAGTGCTACAGCAAGTGAAGATGGTAGTACAGCAAATGTGGGTGTAGATTTTAAAGTTGAACTTTTAGAAGGTACTGCAACTATGATGAGGCATGGTGGGGATAAAGATTTAAATGCTGCAGTTGTTAAGCCTGGTGTTGGTTTTGAAGAAGTAAAAGTCCATGAAGTAAATCTTGATGAAAATGTTGCTGATGGGCCAGCAGATATTGATGGAGATGGTGTTGTAGATCAGAAAGATTTAATTTTAGTAGCTGATGTAGGCCAAGTAGCTGATATGAATCCTTCATTTGCAGATGCTGTTTCTGATAATATTCCTAATCCTGACGAATTAAAGCAGATGGCTAATGATAATGGACTTGCAACTGTACAAGCCCAAACTGAATTAGTTGCGCTTGCTGGACCGGAAATAGTTGAAGTTGTTGCAGAGGGAGGAGCAAATGCTCTGGAATCTGCAGCTGATTCTGCATTAGCACAAATGGAAGATACGTTAGATCCTGAAATTGTAGCTATATCATCACTAGAAGTCCAAAATTTGGATGAAATTCCAATAGATATAGAACCTGAAGGTCTAGTTTCTTTAACATTAGAAGAATCTGATCCTGATGTTCTAAGAGAAAAAATTGCTGCAGGGGAGATTGAAGGTGCAAAAGTTATGGCTGATGAGGTTAAATTGGATCATATAAGTGGAGAAAAATTAACATTGGATGATGTGAGGGAAATGAGAAGAGGAGATTTTGAGCCCCCTAGATCTGAACCACTATTTGATGAAGAAGGTGAACAGATAGGGGTGAGAGCGCCTGATCAAGTTGTTTTTGATGGAACTGGCAACCCAATTGGTAAAAGACCTGGTGATTTAGTAGCAATTGATGAAAGTGGAGCTGTTGATACAGAAGCTGTAGTTCCAGATGTATTTTATTTAAAAGATCGAACGGGTGAAGATAAAATTCATGCTACCACTTTTTACAATGCATTTGTACCTAAGGCAAGTGTTGTATCAAATGTAGGAGAAAAAGGTGAAAAACCTATTAATCTGTCTACTTTTGCTTCAGATGGAAGACCTGTACCTTCTATAATCCAGTTTGATCCAGATGGTAATCCGGTTGGAGCAATACCTATGGAAGGGGATCTTAAAGATCCTTCTGGTGAAGAATTGAAGCCGCCAATAATTCCAGGGATGGAAGTGAGTGCAGATGGAACTGTTGAAAGTCAGACAGCGTTACCTGTTTTGGTAAAAGACGCTGAAGGTGGAATGCGAGAATTTTCTGTACCTCCTCCAATTGTATTTGACGAAGATGGTAACCCTACTGGCATGATGGAACCTCCACTTATGGCTCTTGGGGATAACGGAATAACCGGTTTAGAAGCTGGAGATATTATTAAAAAAGATTTCTTTGTCGCTCAGGCTGAAAACTTTAAAGATACCTTTGAAGGAGGAGCATCTCCAGGTGGAATGATGGGTGGAATGATGGCTGGCTCTATGATGTCTGGTGCTATGCAACAAATGATGTTTAGTGCTCCACCACCGGGTGGTCCTGCAGGGCCAGGTGCTCCTGCAGGTGGAGGATTTATGCCCCCACCTTCATTATTTGGTTTTGGTGCTCCTATGGGAGGGCCTATGGGAGGTCCAGGAGGCCCAGGACTCAGTGATTGGAAAATGGATTCATCAGT
Organism: Chloroflexota bacterium; assembly: GCA_002718415.1. Classification (GTDB taxonomy): domain Bacteria; phylum Chloroflexota; class Dehalococcoidia; order Lucifugimonadales; family Lucifugimonadaceae. The sequence goes on along the minus strand of PBEM01000006.1, from coordinate 1,547 downwards.
TGTTTTTGATCAGAATGGTGAAACTAGAACTCCACATGAAATGAGGATGTCAGAGATTTTCCGAGATGCTGATACTGGCGCCGTAGCAGGATTCCAACCTATTTCAGAAATAATGTGTATGGATCAAAATTGTTTTAAAGATGCGTTTGATAAACCTGATTTAATGAATATGATTGAAGAAAAAATGTCCATATTTACGGAAGATGATTCTGGTAATAAAATTATGGCGGAATTTGGTGGTAAAGCTCTATTCACTGAAGATGGTCATATGGCAGGATTTATGCCTCCTCCAGTAGTTGTAGGAGGAATGATGGATATGATGTTTGGTCCTGGTGGCCCTGGTGGCCCAGGTGGTCCAGGTGGTCCAGGTGGCCCAGGTGGCCCAGGTGGCGGAGCCGCACAATTTGGTACAAGTAATATGATGTTATTTGGAATGATGGATGGTCCAGGTGGTCCAGGTGGTCCAGGCGGTCCAGGTGGAGGTCCTGGAGGTCCAGGACCAGCATTTGGAGTAGATTTTAATGCTATGGACACTATGAAATTAATGACTAGAGGAATGATTGATGGCCCTATGGGCATGGGTCCAGGTGGTCCAGGTGGTCCAGGTGGTCCAGCTGGTCCTCCGGGATTGGAATTTGATCTTCCTCCTGAAATGATGGAAATGATGAGAGGTGGTCCTGGTGGTCCTGGTGGCCCTGGTGGCCCTGGTGGCCCTGGTGGCCCTGGTGGCCCTATGGGTGGCCCTCCTAGATTTGATGCAGGATTTGCCCCTGATGACTTTTTTAAGCCTGAGTTTGGCGGTCGATATGATGAAGATAAAGGATTCCAAGGGAAAGATGATATGGATCCTGGAATGAAGTTCGAATTTGGTGGACCAATTCAAGGTAACTTTGGGAATGCTCATGATCACTTTACTAGTAATGTAGGATCTGAACAGATTGGAGATAAATTCTTTAATGATATGAGAGATTTTGAAGCTCAAAGATCTTTCGCTGAAAGACAACAATTTGGAGAAGCTGCTGCAGAAGTTCAAAAACAATATGATACTGCTCTAGGTATAACTAGAGATAACTTTATGCCTCCTCCAATGGTTGGTGGTGGCCCTGGTGGCCCAATGATGCCTCCTCCTCCAATGGATGGTGGCGGTCCTGGCGGTCCAATGGGAGGTCCTGGTGGTGGCCCTGGAGCTTTCTTTGATCCATTTGCTGGTGGTGGTCCAGGTGGTGGAGGTCCTATGGGTATGGGTCCTGGTGGGCCTGGAGGTCCTATGGGAATGCCTATGGGTGGCGGTCCTGGCGGTCCTGGCGGTCCTATGGATTTTTCTAGTATGATGGACAGATTGGTAGATTCCGGTCAAAAAGATATTGAACACAGGGGTGATGACCACTTAAGGGATGCACCTCCTGGAATGATGGGTCCTGGTGGTCCTGGCGGTCCAATGGGAGGTCCTGGTGGCCCTAGTGGTCCTATGGGAGGTCCTGGTGGCCCTAGTGGTCCTATGGGTGACGGTCCTGGTGGTCCTGGCGGTCCAATGGGAGGTCCTGGTG
>PBEM01000005.1 GCA_002718415.1 Chloroflexota bacterium | reverse complement strand
TCTTTAATTACTTCAACTTCTTTTATTACTTCAACTTCTTTAATTACTTCAACTTCTTTTATTACTTCAACTTCTTTAATTACTTCAACTTCTTTAATCATTTCAGATTTAGATTCATGAAGGAATGGTATAGCTATACAAATTTTAGTTGTATTTAATGATTGATCTAAGGCAATATTTTTTAATGTTTCTACATCTCCTGAAATTACAAGGTCTCCGTCTTCAGTTTCTTTAGTTTGAACATTATCAAGACTCTGAAATTCTGTTGGTTCGTATATGGCACTACAAGAAAAAATATGGGTATCATTTCTTAATAAATAGCTTAGAGATACTTTACCATCTAGTGTTTCGTCTAATGATTGTTCAATTAAAAATTCATCATTAACTACATAAATTAAATCATCTTTGGTTAATCCTTCACCTGTTCCAGATCCTCCTAATGCAGATTCAGTGGTTGCGTTTATCTTTTCACTAACTAAAAGAAAATCTTTACCGAAATCAGTTTCTCCTAAAGGTGTAAGTTCTGAGTCATCAAAAGGGGCTTCAGAATATATATAGGTACAAGAGGAGAAAATTAATATTAGTATAAAAATTTGAAATAAATATAATTTTCTTTTTATCATTTTAAAATCCTAAATATCAGAATTAATTTATTGTATGTATACAGTATATTAAAATATTAAGTAAATATAAATATTAATCAAAAAACAACTTATTAGCAGTATTAGAAAGTATTTGGTCCTTTTGTTTTTCTGATAAAAAAGAACTAATCAATTTAATAATTGAAATTGAATCATGATAAGTTTTTTCTAATATTTGAAAAGGATAATTACTGCCCCATAATAAACGTTTATCTGTATATGAATCAATTAACTTTTTAATAATATTTATTTTATCATTATTGAATTCAATCGCATGAAATCCAGATAATTGAACATATATATTTTTATTTGAAGATAATTCACATAGTTGATTTAACTTTACATCGAATGTTTTTTTGTCATTATAAATGTTACCTATGTTTTCTATTACAATTCTCAGATTTGGATATTTTACTGATACATTTTTTAGAAAAAGAAAATTTTCTGTCTGATTAGAATAAGAGATAATATGATTATTATTTTGAGCAATTTCTAATAGTTTATTATATTTTTCTAATTCATTAATTTGAGTATTTATAATTCGAAATGCATTTATACCCAATTTAGATAATCTATTTATTTGATTTGAAATATTGTTGTTACTTGGATCAATTAATAAAATAGCTTTAAAAATTTCTGGAAACCTTTGGATTTGTTCAATAATATAACTATTATCATATAAATACTTAGGAGCTTGAATTAAAACAAATTTTTCTACTGATGAAGGCCTAGCATTTCTTAGTAGTAATTCGGGTGGAGAAAATTCAATTTTTTTAGGAGGTAATTCTAATTTATTATTAGAATTTAAAGTAAGAGGTTTATCATTAGACCAAACATAAGCGTGTGAATCAATGTAATTCATTAATCATTTATCTCCATATAATATATTTATCAATTAATTTTATGATTTAATCTTTTCGTTACTAGAGTCATAAGCAGGTTTGAATTGTAAATTTACAGGATATTTTTTTAAACCGATTTGTACTTCAAAAGAACCTGATTTAATATATTCTAAATTTACTCCTGAAGAATTACTTATATATCCAAGTCCAATTGATCTCCCTAATGAATGTCCATAATTGCCAGATGTAACAATTCCTACTAGTTTATTATTATGGAAAATTGGTTCTTCTCCTAGTAGAATTGGATCTGGATCTTGTAAAATTATCATAACTAAACGTTTATGTGGTATACCTAAGTTTTTCTGTTTAATTAATGCATCTTTTCCTTTGAATTTAGTTTCTTTATTCATTGATACAGCAAAGTTTAACCCTGCTTCAATGGGAGTATCTAAATATGTTATATCGTGGCCCCAAGATCTATAACCTTTTTCTAATCTTAAAGAATCTAAAGCATGGTAACCAGCAAGGCACATGTTTTCATTTTTACCAGAATTTAAAATTATAGAAAAAACACTATTCATAAATTCAGTTGGTATATATAATTCCCAACCTAATTCGCCTACATATGTAACTCTACATGCTATTATTTTTGCATATCCTATCTCTATTTCTTGGTATGTCATATAGGGGAATTTTTCATTCGATATATCGTTTGGCGTTATGTTTTGGAGTATTTTTCTTGATTTTGGGCCCATTAAACCAAGTACTCCAAATCCTGAAGTTATATCAGTTAAAAATGCGTGTTCATTTGGATTTATGTGATTCTTAATCCAATGAAAATCTCTATTAGATACGCCAGGACCAGTTACAATCATATATTGGTTTTCTAATAATTTAGTTATTGTTAAATCAGCTTCTATTCCTCCCCTATTATTTAACATTGCTGTGTAAACAATTTTTCCATTTGCGACTTTTAAATCATTAGCACACAGTCTTTGTAATACTTTTTCTGAATCATTACCTTGTAATATGAATTTTGCAAAGGAACTTTGATCAAATAAACCTGCATGGTTCCTTACTGTATTATGTTCATTTTCTGAGAATTTAAACCAATTTTGTCTATCATATGAGTATTCATATTTAGGATTAATACCTTTAGGAGCATACCAATTTGCCCTTTCCCATCCAGACATTACACCAAAACATGCTCCTAAATCTAAAATTTCTTTATGAATAGGTGATTTTCTTATATCTCTAGCTGTTTCAGGTTGCATATGTGGCCAATGCATACCATATAGTGTTCCTACATTTTCAACAGTTCTATCATAAAGATATTTTGAATTATTAGAAAATGAAGAGAATCTTCTTATATCTGCTGCAATTACATCTGAAGTTGGGTAGCCATTTACAATCCATTCCGCTGTTATTTTACCAACCGCAGGTCCACCAGCTATTCCATTAGAATTTAGTCCAGCAGCTACGAAAAAGTTTTTCACCTCAGTACTTTCTCCAAGTATATAATTATTGTCTGGAGTAAAACTTTCTGCACTAACATACATTCTATTAATTCCTACCTCTTTTAATTTAGGTACCCTGTAAATGGCAGAATCCCAAAATATTTTGAAGTGTTCCCAGTCTGGTTCTAAAAGACCAAAATGATAGTCTTTAGGAAGTGATTCTATTGGAAGAGGTTTAGCAGTTTTTTCAAATCCTCCCATAAGTATTCCACCTGTTTCTTCAGGATCTCTTCTTAAGTATATTTGTTCATCTGGATCTCTAAGACAAGGCAGGTCTTCAGGAATATCTAATTGATTTGTAACTAAAAACATATGTTCAGCAGCATGAAGTGGTACTTTAACATTACACATTTGTCCTACTTGGTTTGCCCACATACCTGCACTATTTACTATATATTCGCATTCAATTTCTCCTGCTTCAGTTAATACTTTTGAAACAGCGTTATTTTTTGTAGATATACCAGTAACTTTAATGTTTTCAAAAATCTTAGTTCCATTAATTTTTGCTTGATTTGCAAAAGCTAATGTTGCTAAAGCTGGGTGAATTTGTGCGTCATCTGGTATAAATAGTCCACCAATCAAATCCCTAGTATTCATTAAGGGCCATATATTTGATATTTCACTTGGACTAATAGAATGTACTTCAATATTAAAAGCTCTACCTAATGCAGATATCTTGTTTAATTCATCCATTCTACCTTTAGTTTTTGCTACTGTTATACTACCTGTTTTCTTAAAACCTGTTGGATGATTAGTTTTTGCTTCTAATTCAGGCATTAATTCTAATCCGTATCGTGCAATTTCTATTGTAGTTTTTGTGTTTCTTAATTGAGTTAATAGTCCAGCTGCATGCCAGCTTGTTCCTCCAGATATGGTTTTTCTATCTAGTAAAACAACATCTTTCCAACCTAGTTCTGTTAGATGGTAAGCAGTAGAAGATCCAGCTATGCCTCCTCCAATAATAACTACTTGAGCATGTTTAGGTAACTGCATTTTAATCCTTATTTATTATGAATTTTAATATTTAAATAAATTATGAATATTTTATATTAAATTATTAAATAATTTTTCAGATTTTTATTACAAAATTTAGGATAATATATTATATATGATCAAAAATAATTATAAACATATGTGTAAGTACTTTAAGTTGATGAATAAGTTTAAATATTTTTTTTTAGTGTTACTTTGCGTGACTACATTTGCATGTTCTGTTGATACAAAAATACAACCTTCTCAACAAGCATTAGTTGATATTGAAAATGAAAAGTTAATAATTAAAAATTATAAAGAATATGAAGTAGATGAATCTCAGATAACGCTATCAAAAATTAAATTAGATAAGTTATTTGATAATCCATGGGCTATAGAATTTATTGATGATAATTTAATTGTAGTTACTGAAAAAAATGGGAAGTTGTCACTAGTTGATTTACTAAATCAAAGAGTTTTTGATATTAAGCATAAAATTCCAACTATTCAATATGGTCAAGGTGGATTATTAGATGTATTGAAATTTGAAGACTATCTATATTTATCTTATACAATTACGAATAAAGATAAAAAATATACTACTGCTATAGGAAGAGGTTTATTTGTTTACCCTTATAAAGAATTAAAAAACTTTGAGCAAATATTTACTGCTAAACCTTTTTATAAAGATGGTAAACATTTTGGCTCTAGAATGTTGATTAAGGATAAATTTTTATTTGCTTCGATTGGTGAAAGAGGACAAGGTTCAGTAGCTCAAGAGTTAGATTCTCACGCTGGAAGCATAATTAGAATAAATCTAGATGGATCATTAACAGAAAATATTTATAAAAATAATTTAAATGCACTTCCTGAAATTTTTCAAATTGGTGTTAGAAATCCTCAAGGAATGACTTTATCACCATATGGAGAAATATTCATTAGTAATCACGGAGCTAAAGGTGGAGATTTTATAGGTATAGTAGATGAAGGTAAAAATTATGGATGGGATAAGATTGGATGGGGAGGTACAAATTACACTGGCTTTAAAATTGGTGACGGAGAAGCATTTTTAGAAGAATTTGATAAGCCAATTATATCATGGGTGCCATCTATAGCACCTAGTGATATTTTGTTTTATAAAGGCAATGAATTTTCTAATTGGGAAGGAGATTTATTAGTAACATCTTTAAAATATAAAATGTTAATAAAGTTAAAAATAGAAAATGGAATAATTACTGATGAATTAATCATATTAAAAGATGATATTGGAAGAATTAGAGATGTGGATATCAACTCAAAAGGGGAAATATTTCTAATTACTGATGAATTTGATTCTCATATATGGAAACTTAATAGAAAATCTGATCAAAATATTTCATGTGAATTAACTGGTGGTGAAACTGTATATGATGGATGGTCAGGAAAAGATACAGGAGCAAACCATTGTAATCAGTGTAGGTGTATTAATGGTATGCTTGCATGTACAAAAATGGCATGNTTAGNTTNAANTAAACCNANNAGTGATTTAAGTANNCCTGNTAANAAATATTTAAATGAAAGACATATTACACAACAGGAGGTGAATAATTTAGAATCTGTTGTTTTAAGTAATAAAACTGATAANTGGATTGGTATTTTAGNAGATTTAGGGTTAACAGATACACAGGTTTTTATTGAGTCTTGGAAAGGAAATATACTTTTAAATAATAATAAATTAGATTTTGAAGTNCTTTTCTTTTTAGATAGTAGTATTGATAANTTTATTAAAAACCAATTATCTACTATGGAAGCATACCAGGNTATAAAATTTTATTTTATAAATAATATNGCTATTAAATGTNATNAANNTGATAAANAAGCTTGTGANNACTTATTAAANCTACTTAGTTGATTATATTTTNATTNNGTATTTAATTTTTCAACTTCAGTAGATAATTTNTCCCATTCTAATTCTAAATTTNCNGATTGNTNTTTTAANNTTTTATGTTTTTCNCCATNNTCNGNTANTTCNTTNAAATTANTAAATTTATCTGGATNANTAAATAANANCTCTAATTTATTNATTTNTNANTTNATATNTTCNATTTCNGANTCNATNNTTTTTATTCTTTTATTTAANTTTNTAANTTTNTTNNCTNATTTANTTTTNGAANTNTTNTCTTNNNTANTTTTATTNTTTATAGGNTTAATTGATNTGTTAAGTNNTGAAATATTAAATTTTGAATAATTTTCANATNAANNATAATTTGNNGAATTTAAGTAACTTTCATAATTNCCTGGATAAACTAACAAGNTTNCCNNTATCNACTTTTATGATTTTATTAGCTACTTGATGNATCAANGTTCTGTCATGTGTAATAAANCATAGAGTNCCATCNTAATCANTTAATGCATCTGTNAATATTTCTCTAGAAGCTATATCTAANTGNTTTGTTGGTTCATCCATGAAAAGTAAATTATTNGATTGTANTANTAANTTTGCTANAGCTATTCTNGCTTTTTCACCNCCAGATAAAACTGATATAGTTTTNTATATATCATCTCCTTTAAATAGNAAACTNCCTANNANATTTCTTAAATTTTGTTCNGANTCATTTANTGAAGCNTGNTGTAATTCTTCNNTTAATGNNTTTTCAAGTTTTAATAATTCAAGTAAATATTGTGCGTAATATCCACTTTCAACGTTATGGCCTAANTNCCNGTTGCCATTGTCAAATTCTAAAACNCCTGCAAGTATTTTTAATAAAGTAGATTTNCCTGCTCCATTTGGCCCAACTAATGCTACTTTATCACCTCTATATAAGACTAAATCAATATCTTTATAAACAACGTTTACTCCATATGATTTACTTAAATTCTCTAATTTTATTACTTCATTACCACTTCGCGATGATTTTANGAAAGAATATTTAACTCTTTTATTAATTCTTGGTAATTCAATTTTTTCTATTCTATCTAATGCTTTAATTCTACTTTGGACTTGTTTAGCTTTACTTGCTTTTGCCCTAAATCNATCAATGAATTTCATATCCTTTTCAATTTTCTTTTCAACTCTTACTGCTGTTGCTTGTTTAANCTTAAGTGATTGTTCTCTTGAAATAAGATAGTTGTCATAATTACCTTTATGAGTTATAACTTCACCAGGTTCTATTGCTAATATCATTGTAGCTACTGAGTTTAGAAATGCTCTNTCATGTGAAGTTATAATTACTGCTCCATTAAAATTAATTAAATATTCTTCAAACCAAATATTTGCTTCTAAATCAAGATGATTTGTAGGTTCATCTAATAGTAAAACATCAGGTTTAGAAAAAAGAATTTTGGCAAGTGAAGCTCTCATAATCCATCCACCACTAAATTCATTTATAGGTTTATTAAAATCATCTTCTTTGAACTTCAGNCCAGATAAGATTGCTTTTGCNTGATGTTCTGTTTTACTTTCATCAATAATTTGAAGTTTGTCATTAATTATCGACATACGATTTAGTAAATTTTGTTCATCTTTATTTTTTGTTTGATTAGATAACAAGTCGTGAATATGATTTAATTCATTTCTTAACTGCTTTATTTCATTTGATTCTTCAATAATTTCTTCTAATAATGTTTTATTACCTAAATTNAAATTTTCTTGTTTTAAATATCCAATTGTAATACTTTTGTTAATTGTTATTTTTCCACTGTCTGGAGTTGTTTCATTACATATAATATCCATAATGGTTGACTTCCCTGAACCATTATCTCCAATTAGCGCAATCCNATCGCCTGCTACTGTATTAAATGAAAGTTTTGAAAATAATAACTTATTTCCATAGCCTTTACTTAAATTTGTTACATTTAACATATATACCTAATATAATCATATTAATCATTAATAGAATTTTTCAGACTAGTAAAATTCAGACCTAAAGTAATTGCTCTAAAAAGTAAGAATAAAATATATGATACCCACAATCCGTGGTTACCAAATATTGGAAGTAAGATTATTGTTGCTATAATGAATCCTATTATTGATATTATAGCTCCGTTTCGCATCTCTTTTGTCCTTGTAGCTCCAGTAAATATTCCATCTAATTGATAACTAAATACTGATATTATCGGTAATAAAACAAGCCANATCAAATAATTATGTGAAAGGATTTTGACATCATTAATATTTGTAAGTAAATTAATTATATTTTTACCAAAAATTCCAAATATAATTACACATAATAATGCAGATANAATACACCANAAAGTAGANGAAATAACGTATTTTACAAATAATATTTTATTTTTAGCTCCTTTAGANTCTCCAACTAAAGTTTCTGTTGTAAAAGCAAATCCATCAATAAAAAATGAAGATATATATACAAAATTTAATAGAATTCCATTTATGGCTAATTCTATATCTCCTAGATTAGAACTTCTATTAATAAACCAAATATGAGTTGCTGCTAAGCAAAATGTTCGTATAAATATATCCATATTAATATTAAGTAAATTTAAAAATTGCTTTTTAGAAAAGACTTCTATCCAATATATNTTTGCTCCAGATCTTTTAAATATTATGAATAGGAATACTAATCCAAAAATACACCCTACCCANTCNGATATTAATGTTCCTAAAGCAACTCCTACNACATTCATGTTGAAAAAAGCAACAAAAATATAATCTAAAGCAATATTTAATCCATTAACTATAAATGATCCTATTAATACAATTTTTGTTTTTTGTATNCCAATAAGATAGCCAACGATACAAAAGTTCATTAACACTGCTGGAGCACTATANATTCTAACTTTGCTATAGCTGTGAGTTGAACTCCATACTTTATTACTAAGATTTAATATAGATTCAAATAAAGAAAATATTAAATTGTGAAAAATTATTATAAGTAATCCTAATAATAAACCTAATATAATTGATCTAATGAAAACATTTACCAAATAATTAGGATCATTAGCTCCATATGCCTGTGAAGAAAGCCCAGTAGTACCCATTCTTAAAAATATAAAATTTCCATAAATGAGTGTAAATAAACTAGCTGCAGCAGTAATTCCCGCTANGTGGTCTACATANCCTAAGTGTCCAATTATAGCTGTATCTACAAATGTTAATAATGGTATTGTTAAGTTAGATAATATTAGAGGAATAGATATATATAATATTTTTTTATGTATATCATTGTTTAATTTAGATGACGGTAAAAAATTTTCAACAAAAGTCTTTAACATTCAAAATTTCTTTAAGAATTNTTTTTAAAAGTAAAAAATATTAATCAATAAGGGCAATTAAATTGTATTATGAGAAACTTTCTTACACAATANGTATTTGAATTGACATTTAGATAATTATTAAGTTAAATTTTCATATAAAGAATAAAATATATAATTAAAATATTTAATATAGGAATTAAAAATTTTTGAAACCATTTAAACCTGAATTCCTTTGGTCTGGTGAACACTGGATTTTATATTTAAAGACTCCATCAAATTCTATCAACAGTGTATCTATTAGTTTATATAAAACAAATTATAGTCATGTTGGAACAGGTATAGTTTGTCTTTTAGAAACTGAAGATAAATATGGTATTAAGCCTGTATTATTAACTGATAATAAAGATGTTGCAAATTTTGTAACTGAAAATATTATTTCATGGAAAGTTAGTCCATTTAAAAAAAATATAGTTATAAAAGATGCAAAATTTGAATTTAAAGGTGATATTAGAATAAACCCAGAATGGCATATATATTTTGATGAAAAAATAGTAGTTGCTTCATGGTTAGAATTAGAGGATGCAATATTACTTAATAATAATATTCAAAATAAACCTAGTGTTATTAATTCTATATTAAAATTTTCTGATAAAGCATTTGTTAATGTTAATGGTGTTAAAGTAGATGGCGAAGTGTTTCTTAGAAATGAATGGACGCGTCTTATTGGTGAACCAAAAAGTTCTTCATGTTTTGCTCTATCAGAAACTATATCTTAGCTTAAAATTTAATTATTTAATGAAAGATTATGAATATTTGTAAATTTAAAGAATTAGTAAATCAAATTTCAAAAACTACTGAATCAATTTGGATCGAAATTGGAGAACTTATATTTAATGAAGCTACTAAAGCGTTAGATAATACTATTCCAAATTATGAGTAATTTTAAACAAGATATTCAAATAAATAATTTATTTTATAGAGTTGGTGGGAATGATTTCTTTATTGAATTAGTAAATAAATTTTATGAATACATAGAATCAGACAAAGTATTAAGACCTATGTACCCTGAAGATCTAAATCCTGGCAAAGTTCATTTATCATCTTTTTTAGCTCAATATTGGGGAGGACCTAATAATTACTCTTTAGAAAGAGGCCACGCTCGTTTAAAGATGCGACATAGCAATTTTAAAATAGGTAAAAAGGAAAGAGATATTTGGATTAAACATATGTGTGCAGCTTTAAAATCTATGAATATATCTGAATATGATTCTACTGAGATGTTAAGTTATTTTGAAAAAACAGCAACTAATATGGTTAATTTTAATGATTGAAAAATAAAGTATTTTCATTGTATTATCATAGATATTTAATATAAATTAAATAAATATATATGAAATTTGTTTTACTAATATTATTGGCAGTTGGTGATTTTAGCGTCTTCTTATTATTTGTAATATTTGGTAAATCTGAACATGATATAACTTTATCTCAATCCTATATTAGAACTGTAATTCCTTTCTCAATAGCATGGTTTACTATCTCACCTTTATTGGGAGCCTATAGATTTTCAACTATATATAAATTTAGAAAGTCTATTTTTAAGATTCCTATTATATGGATTATGTCTGCAATTGTTGCAATTATTATTAGGTCGTTTATATTAGATAGATCTATAGTAATTTCATTTGTAATAGTTTCTATATTGGTTCAAGGAATTTTATTGATTGGATGGAGATTCATATTTATATTAATTACAAAAATATTTAAACATAATTTTGAATAGATTTATTTAATTCATTTCGGAGATTTTTAAAAAATGTCACGTCCTAATTGGTATTCTGAACATCCTTCCGCATGTACTTGTTCTAATTGTGAAATTAAAAGGTCTATAGAAAATCAAAATGGTAAAATAGGCAGAAATGAAAAATGCCCATGTGGAAGTAAGAAGAAATATAAGAAATGTCATGGTAATTAATAATTTAAATATTTATTAAAGGTTTGTTATGAAAATGTATAAAGCTGCTATTATTGGACTAGGTAGAATTGCAAGTACATATGATGATGAAAAGACACGAGGTGGTATGGTTTTACTTCCTTATGCTCATGCTCCAGCTTATACCCACTCACCATATACAAAATTAGTTTCTGGTGCAGACATTAACAAAGAGCAACGTAACTTTTTTGCTCAAAAGTGGGGATTGTCAATTAATAATACATATAGCGATTACAAAGATATGCTAAAAAAAGAAAACCCTGATATAGTTTCAATTTGTACTTCAACTCGTAATCGTCCAGATATTTTAAAATATGTTGCTGAATTTGGAGTTAAAGCTATTTGGCTTGAAAAGCCTATTGCATTTAACTTAAAAGATGCTGATGAAATGGTTGAGATTTGTAATAGAAATAATATAGTACTTGCAGTTAATTGTTCTCGCCGTTGGAATCCAATGTATTCACAAGCGAGAAATATTATAGAATCTGGGCATATTGGTAAAATTCTTCAAATAAATGCAATCGCTGAATGTTGGATTTCTCATAATGGTAGTCATCTTATAGATATGGTTAGGTTTTTAGCAAATAGCGAGGTGGATTGGGTTATTGGTGATATGGAGTCACAATTAGATGCAGAAAATGATAAAGATTTTAAAGCTAATGCCTATTTAGCTTTTAAAAATGGAACTCGAGCTTTTATTAGAAGTATGAATAGTGGAGGTCTCCCTACTTCATCTTGGAGCTTTGAAGTTATTGGTGAAAAAGGGCGAATAAGAACACCCAATGATGCTCAATCTTGGGAATTAACAAGTTTTACAACAAATTCATTCCCTGCAGAAGATAATGCATTTAATTCAAATAATAAACATCCTATAAATCATCAGTTTCCTTGGCCGACTCATATACAAGGAACTGGATTAACTATAATTGAAGATATAATTTCTTCGATTGAGAATTCACATAACCCTAAATGTACAGGGCAAGATGGAATTAAAGCATTAGAGATCGCAATTGCTATACGAGAATCTTTTCGAAATGGTCATCAAAAAATGAATCTTCCTTTAAAAAATAGATCATTGAAAATTGAATCTAGAGAAACTATAAATGATGAATTACCAGCTAGAATTAGAGAACAAAATAAAACTAAATAAAATAATATAAAAGGATATAAAATGGCTAGAGTGAAATATGTAAAAAGAGAAGATTTAAATGAGGATCATAAGCCTATATTTGATCGTATTGCTGAAACTAGAGGTTCAGTTGACAATGTATTTACTGCACTACTAAATAATCCTGAAGCAGCAAAAGTTGTTACCTCAGTAGGAGAATATATTAGATATAATTCAAAACTTGATCCAATAATAAGAGAAACAGCAATTTTAACAACTGCAAAAGAATTAAATAATAGTTATGAATGGGCGCAACATGAACCTGTAGCAAGAAAAATTGGAGTTAGAGATGAGGTTATTGATTCAATTTTATCAGGTAAAGGTCCTATGGGATTACCACCTAAAGAAGGAATATTTATTCAAGCAGCTAGGGAATTAATTAGAAATGCTACTGTTAGTAAAAACACATATCTTGCATTAGATCATCTGCTTGGAAGTGAACTTACAATTGATTATATAGTTACAGTTGGATATTACTCAATGTTAGGTAGAATTATTTCAGCTTTAGATGTAGATATGGATGAATCTTTAAATCTTAATGATAAATTTAATTTATAGACGTTAATAACTAATTGCATTATAATAATTTTACAATTTTGCTTTAAGGAGTAAATAATATGCCTGAATGTGAAAACCCTAATTGCAAGTGTGACCCTTGTACTTGCGATCCATGTGAATGCTAAGAATTAATTTTTATTTATAATTAATATTTTATAAAATACTATAATAATAATTATATTATTTTTTTATTATTAAATTTAGCTATATTAAAGAGGTAACGTGTTTAGACTTAGAAGAGTATGTAAGCCTATTAATAGACCAGATACATGGAAGGTAGCAGGCCTATTAAAAAAGATTTGTTCTGCATATGAAGAAAATGGACGTAATCCTGCAACAATATACATACAAGGATTTAGTACTCCAGGCGAAGAAATTNTAGTTTACGCTGAATGGGACCAAGATTCTATTGAGTATAATCCTAGAGCAAAAGTNCCTGAAATAATTATGAAAGAATATGNTAAAGAATTAAGTAGTCTCATATTATCTAATAAAATCGAATTTTATGAGATAGCTACGATTGAAAAATTAAAGCAATGGGGCGAAACTTAATANNTTTATCAGTNGAACTTACGTTATTATAATATAGTTTAATACANNTTANTATATATAACATTGTTTAATATAATTATTATAANTTTTATTNAGTTATNNATACTTTTTTTTAAGTATAGGTAATTTTACTCTTCTATATATNTCTAATNATGTATATAATTTATTAATTAAATACTATTTATATCAATATAGATTAAATACTTGTTGTAANTAGAAAATATTGGNTATGGATAANAAACAAATAGGCAAATATCAACTTTTAGAAGAAATTGCTTCTGGTGCTCAAGGTACTGTATTTAGAGCATATGATACTAANGAAGGCCAGATTGTAGCTCTTAAAGTTATTCATTATACTCCAAATATGGGAGATGATTTTCTTGAAAGNTTTCATAGAGAGTCATCAATTGCTGCATCCATAGATCATCCAAATGTGGTAGATATATATGACCAAGGCGAAGCTGACGGTGAGCATTACATAGCTGTAGAGTTTGTACCTGAAAATTTATCTAGGATTATTGAGAGTGGCGGCCCAATGAATCCTAATCGTGCTGTAGAAGTTGCAATACAGATTGCAAATGGTTTAACAGCAGCTCATGATGCTGGGATTTTACACAGAGATATTAAACCTGCAAATATATTAATTCAAGCTGATGGAGCACCTAAGATTACAGATTTCGGGATTGCATCAGCTGAAGTTTTACCGTCTATGACCGGTAAATTAGAATCATTAGGTACACCTCATTATATGTCACCTGAGCAAATATCTGCTCAAGATATAGATCATAGATCAGATATATATTCTTTAGGATGTTTAATTTATGAGATGTTAACCGGCCAGCCACCTTTTACTGGTACAAATACATTTGAAGTTTTACAAAAACAGACTAATGAGAAACCTGAATCAATTAAAGAATTTAGAAATGATATACCAGATGAACTAGATGAATTAATTTTAAAATCGTTAGAAAAAAATGCTGATAACAGACCCGAATCTGTAGCTGAGTTTGCAGAAGATTTACAATATATTTCTAATTCTCTTGATGAAACACCTTCAGGTACGATGAGAAAAATGCCTGTATCATTACCGACTAGAAAAATCATACGATCTGGAAAAAGATTTTGGAAGAAAAACCTTGTTACAAGTATAGTTGGAGTTTTAGCAATAGCTGCAATAAGTGGAATAGCTTATTTTGGTGCAACTTCAGGATTAATTGGCACTGCTATAGGTTCTGCAGATTCTTCAATTTTTACCTCGAATGAATGGTTGGTAAAAGCACAAACAACTCCAGATTTAGCTAGTATAGATTTGCTCAATGAAATTGATAATAATTCAGAATTAGCAGCTGATGGAATTATTTATGCTGCTGGGATTGATAATCAAAGTATAACAAATGTAGTAAAGATTGCTGCAGATACTGACTTAAATAAAATTGGAATTATGTTAAGTGAAGGAGCTAAATTAGACCCATCACTTATGTCTAATATTATATCTCAAATAATTGATATTAATAATGATGATGAAACTGTGAAACAATCTAGAGATAATATTAGTGATGCATTTATTTTTGCAGCTACTATTAATCCAAATACAGCTGGATCAATTATAGGTTCTGACTCATCTCAAATATCCTCTGAGGCAATAGGCTATTTACTTGTTGATTTAATCGAAACTAATAATTTAGCTTCTGATAATGGTATTTACTATGCTGATGGCAGATTAATTGAAGATTTGCTTACAAGTGCAACAAAATCAAATTCAAAAGCTACAGCTAAAGTTTTAAATGCTGCATCTACAGGGCCTTATGGTACTTTAATAATTAATGAGCTTAATAAAGTCGTAGATTTAATTTCTACAACCGATAGTAAAGAATTTATTAAGAGTTTAGGTTCTGAGCTGCCAGTAGATATTTGGCTTAAAGAATCTTTACCAAATCCTGGATGGGATCCATATGGAAACGGAATATGGGGTGAATTATCACAAGGAGGTTCTGGTAGCGGTTCTTTTGCTAGAATTTTTGGTAAATTCAATGATATTCCTCAAGCTGCAGTAAGTATAAATATTGAAGAAATAACTCCTAATATTCCTGATTCAAGAGAAGGAAGAGTAGTAAAAGAGTATTTTCAAATTGATAAGACAGGATTTGAAAATGAAGATTTGGTATCTGCACATTTAATTGTTCCACTTGAGAAGTCATGGTTTGAAGAGAATGATTTACATGAATGGTCTATTGAATTTAGCAGATTTAATGAAAGTAATTCAACTTGGAATTCTGTAACAGCTAAACGTATGTCTGAAGATGAAAGTGCTGTTTATTATAGTATTCCAGTTTCAGGGTTTTCAACTTGGTCTATTAGTGGAGCTAACACACCATCTGAACCTAGAGTTAATGTAGATGGATTAGTTATATTTCCTGCACAGATTAGAGAGGGAGATACAGCTAGTGCACAAGTTGAAGTTACAAATTTAAGTAATGAAAATATTGAATATGATTTATCTTTGTGGATTGATTCACAAGTTAATTCAACGCAGGTTCTAACACTTGCACCTGGACAAACTAAACCTGTTTTATTTGATATTAGTCCTTCGTTAGGTTTATATAAGATAAGAGTAGATAGATTAATTGCTGCGTTAAATGTATTAGATCAGACAGCAATTATAGAGACACCAGCACCAGAAGCAAATGAAGATTCTGAAGTTCCGACGCAGGTACCAGCTACGGCAACACCTTTGCCACCTACGGCAACGCCTGTACCGCCTACGGCAACACCAGTGCCAGCTACGGCAACACCAGTGCCACCTACAGCAACACCAGTGCCGCCTACAGCAACACCAGTGCCACCGACAGCGACACCAAGGCCAAAAGCTACAGCAACACCAGTGCCACCGACAGCGACACCAAGGCCAAAAGCAACAGCAACGCCAAGGCCAAAAGCAACAGCTACAGCGACACCAATGCCTATTGATAGAGGAGGAGGATATATAGATTCTGGAGCTACAGAGAAATCTTCAATTGATTTTGCTGGAGATATAGATGTTTGGAGGTTTAGTGGATCAATAGGAGATAGAGTTACTATATCTATGGATGATAATTCTTTCTTTACATTAAATCCT
>PBEM01000004.1 GCA_002718415.1 Chloroflexota bacterium | reverse complement strand
AGAAGAAACTCTAAAAGAAAGGACAGAAAAAGGGGTTCCTTTACATCCTGAGGTTATTGATTGGTTCAAAGATATTTGTGCTGAATTACAAATACAGTACAAATTAAACTAAATTTCTTTCCAAAAAGGTTCTCTTAATTTTATTTTATCTAAAATTTTTGGATTAAATTTTTCTAATTCCCAACCTTCAGGTTGAAGGGTTTTACGTTTCCAGTTAATCCGATCAAGTACTTTATTATTAGAATAATATGCTAGTAATGTCATTTCTAGAATATTATTGAAAATTTCTGGTATATTTTGTTCTAATTCTTTAAGAACTATTTCTTTATTTTCGTAATCAAGAGATTCAAATCCCCCTGATGCTCTACAATTTGGATCTAGTCTTATTGCATTAATAAATTTATTGTATGAAGAAAAGTATTTATTGTATTTATATAATAGTTCTAATATCTTTTCATCTGTTATTAAAAGGCCAGCTGAAGGCAAATCGTCTACTTCAGGAATAAGTATATTCATAACTTTTTTTAGTAGTGATAATTTAGATTTATCTATATGTTCTTGATTTTTTGACATAATAATTAAGATTTTAAATCTGTTCTAGATTTTATAATATAATTTGAAGTTTTTAAAGCAATAGCTTGAATTGTAGGTGTTGGATTAACTCCACCACCTGTAACAAAAACCGATCCATCAACAATAAATAAATTTTCTAAATCATGAGATTGACAATTTTCATTTACTACTGAAGTTTTTGGATCTTTACCCATACGAGCAGTTCCCATTAAGTGCCATCCAGCTTCAGAGTCATGTTCTGATTTTATTATTTCTTTTGCTCCGGCTTGTTTTAGTACTATCTCAGCATTTTTTAATCCATGGTCTAGTAATTTTCTAGAATTTGCACTAACTTTATAATGTATTTTTGGAGAAGGTATTCCGTTAGAATCTTTTAAAATTGGATCCAATTCTACATAATTACTTTCTTCAGGTAAATCATCTCCACAAATGCCTAAACCTAAAGATTTACCAAATTTATTTTCAAATTCTTTATGATGATTCTTTCCCCAATTAACGCTTTTTGATACGTGTATTGGACCACCCATACCTCTATTCATTTGGAATGTATAACCTCTATAAAATCCTCTTTTTTTATCTGATTCATAAAATTCTTGGCTCATTATTATTGTTGCAAGAGGTCCTTTGTAAGTTTCTTTTATATTATCGAATATTCCTTGTGCATTAGCATATACATGAAACATTAAATTTTTTCCTACTTGACCTGAAGAGTTAGAAAGGCCATTTGGGTTTTTATTTGAGGAGGAATTTAATAAAATCCTAGGTGTCCCTATTCCATTCATTGCTAAGATTATTCCATTTGCTGGTTGAAAATGTTCATTATTATCTTTATCGTAATATAAAGCTCCAGTAACTTTTCCTTTATTGTTAGTTGTAATTTTGCTTACTCTTGCCTTTACCCTTAACTCTGCTCCATTTTTAATCGCATATGGTACATATGTAATATCAGTACTAGCTTTTGATTGTCTTGGGCAACCGTGTCCTAAAGGACCACACATATTACATGCTTTTCTTCCTTTATAATCAATTGAATTTACATTAGCATCTGATGGCCACCAATGCCATCCTAAACTATCAAAAGCATTTGCAATTAATTCTCCATCATTTCCTAATGGTAGAGGAGGCATTTGTCTTTTGGATCTTTTAGGGTTTGCAGGGTCTCCATTAATACCAGAAACACCCATCATTTCATCATTTTTATCGTAGTAAGGTTCTAAATCCCAATAATTTATTGGCCAATTATCCGCAATTCCATCTATAGATTTAACATTAAAATCTGAAGGATGGAATCTAGGAATATGAGCAGTCCAATGTATTGTACTTCCTCCTACTGCATTGTACATTAGAGGATTAATATCAGTGTTTTCGGTGTTTATTGGGTAATCGCTAGAATTTTTTCTTATATTAGGGTTGTAATTCCAATCGTTTAGAGCTAATTCTTCCCAATTAGGATGATTTACAGGATAAGTGTCTGGTTGAATCCTAGATCCTTGTTCTAAACAAACTACTTTAAATCCAGCTTGTGATAAATCCCACATTACTGCTGCACCTGCTGCACCCGCTCCAATAATTAATATGTCTGTGGGATCATGTTGTATAATCATGAAGTTCATACTACTATAAATAATCTAAAATTAGGAATTTAATTAATATTGAATTGATCATTTTAGTAATAAATAAATATAATTATAGGGATTAAAATTTTTTGGAGAAAATTTATGTTTAAAGGTGCTACCCTTGCTTTTTTGATTATGATTGCTGGCATTCCAATTCCTATAGTTCATTTTATTATAGTCCCTATAGGTCCATTTCTAGGTGGTTTTTTTGGCGGAGGAATTGCAAGAGCCGATGAAGGCAAAATTATAACATTCGGTTTTTTAGTAGGGGCATTGATGTTTATTCCAGTGATAGTTATTTTAATATTTCGGTATTTATTTGGGATAAACGAAATTATGGGTTTTAATTTTAAATTTGTATTAATAGCAGGTTTAATACTTATTCCTTATACCTGGTTTGGAGTGACAATAGGTGCACTAATAAGTTATTTAGTGAGAAAAAATTAGTAAATACTTTACTCGGGTAGAATAATCACTGGAGAATTTGATTTTTTTAATATTTCGTATGAAAAATTATTTTGATTTATTCTATTAATCCCTTTTCTACTATTAGAGATTGTAATAACCCAATGATTACTATTAGAGTTTTGGATTGAATTTATTGTTGATGAAACATTATTTTCTGTATTTGTAATTTCATAATTAATATTGTTCAGTCTAATTAATTCTAAAAGTTTAGGATTTAGTGTATTTTTTTTATTTACAAATAATATTTTTGCTTTTGACCCCGTTAAAATACTGATAATTCGGTTAATATTTTCTTGTGAAATATTTCTGTTTATTGTTGTAATAATTACATTTGGAGAAGAAGGTTTAATCGATTTTAAGTTTAAATTATTGCTATTAATGACTAATATAGGTAAATTTGTTTTACTTAAAATTTGGTCGATTAGGTTATTAGTAAAAAAACGTTTAATTTTAGATTTAATTTTAGTAGATATAGCTAAAATTCCGATATGATTACTTTTTGATCTGGAAATAATCATTTCGGATTCAGAACCTGTACTAATTCCCCATCTAGCCTTTATTCCTTGAGGAGCTATCGTATCTATAATTGCTTCCAAATATGATTTTGCTAGTATTTCTCCTCTATCATGTTGAGCATCTGGATAACTGACATTTCCTGTTCTTTCTACAGCGGCGATAGGATTTTCTGGTAATACATGTAGTAACATTATTTCTCCATTAAACCATCTAGATAACATAGATGCATAAGGAATGGAAGTTTCAGATTCAATTGAACCGTCCAGAGGAAGTAATATTCTATCTAAATTTAAGTTCTTTATTATTTCGTTATTACTTTTATTTATTTTTAAAGATTCTTTCATAATTTATTTAATTTGATATTGGGCAGGTAAAATCATTCCCCCATTCTCTCCAAGAACCATCATAGTTTTTTACCATTTCTAAACCGATTAGTCTTAAAATCCAAAAAGTATGAGCTGCTCTTATACCTCCTTGACAGTAGGTAATAGTTTTTTTATCAAATGAAAATCCATGATTTGTTAGGATATATTTTATTTCTTTACTGGTTTTTAATGAAGGAATTTCTCCGTTTGTATGGAAATTTGTCCACTCTATATGAATAGCACCAGGAATGTGACCCCCTCTGGGTCCTCCTCTTTTATTTTTTCCTGTCCATTCATCATCACTTCTTACATCTAATATTTGAATATCATCATTTGTTATAGATTCTCTAACATACTCTTTCTTTGCTATTAAAGAATGAATAATATTAATATTAAATTTTGATGAATTATATTCTGAAATAGTTTGAGTTATATTTTTATCTTCTTTTAACCATTTTTGATAACCGCCGTCCAACATTTTAACTTTTGTATGTCCATAGTAATTTAGTGCCCAAAGTAATCTTAAAGAATATAAGCCAGCTGATCTATCGTAAGCTATTACTAGTGTTTCATTATCTATTCCTAGACTACACATAGTTTCAGAGAATTTATTTGCATTTTGTATGTGGACTCTATCTTCTAAAGATGTTTTATAATAATTATCTATAACATTCGTTGCTCCAGGTATGTGACTAATATTATATTTTTGTGAAGAATCAGTATCCACTATTCTGATGTTTGGATCATTTAGGTGTTTTTCTAACCAGTCCGTAGAGACAAAAATATTATTCTCTACATACCCTCTTTTTTTTGAAGGGATAAATTCATTCTTATTCATCAAAGATATCTCCTATTTTGAGTTTTACAATTATACTCCATTCAAATGCAGAAATTTTTTTTCCACCAACTTCTTTTATTTTATTGATTTTCACTTCGCCATTTTTACAAGCTATTTTAATTCCATCTTTTGAAATATCTAAAATAGAGCCATATTTTTTTTTATGATTTGATAAAAATAATTTACTACCATATAAATAAATTTTATTAGACTTAAATATTGTGTGTGCACCAGGTTGTGGATCCGCTCCTCTAATTAAGTTATGTATTTGTTTATACGATGAATTCCAGTTTATTTTTGTATCTGTTTCTTTACACCATCCTTGATAGTTTGAATTCTTTTCTTCTTGATTTATTTTAGGAGCTTCTCCATTTTTTATTTTTTTTATAGATTCTAGTATTGCTTTAATTCCCATTGGGAATAATTTATTGAAATATAATGTACCTACAGAATCATCTTCTGATATTTTCACTTTTTTTTGCATAAGAATAGGTCCTGTATCTAAACCTTTATCTGGCCAAAATATTGATATTCCAGTTTCATCTTCACCGTTTATAATCGCCCAGTTAATTGAACTAGGGCCTCTATGCTTAGGTAATAATGAAGGATGATATTGTATAGTTCCGAACTTTGGGAAAGAAATCATTTCTTGTGGAACGATATCTGTAACATAAGCCATTATGCATAGATCAGGCATAAGATCTTGAAATTTATTAATTGCTTCTTTACTTCTAAGTTTTTTAAATTTAAAAAACTTTATATCAGATTCAATACATGCTAATTCAATCGGATCCAAATCAGTATATGGTCCAAATACTCCTAAAACTTTATAATTTTCTTTTATTTTATTTAAAACTTCTGCACCAAAATTAGATTGGCCGATTAAGACTATTTTCAATAATTTTTCCTTGAATTGATAGTTATTAAATAGTTATTAATAAGATTCTAAATCTTTTTATCAAAACTATAATAGTATATGGGAATTTGTTTTTATCAAGATTTTATAATTTTATTAATAAAGGATATATTTTGGATACCAATTTAGAAGATTTTCAAAAATGGTTTGATAAAGGTTTAGAATTTGCAAAATTAGGATTTCCAGATAAAGCTGTGGAAAATTTTGAGAAAGCTGCATGGATTGATTCCAATCACTATGATGTTCAATTCAATTTAGGAACTGCATATTTATCTATGGGAATGTTTGAGCAAGCATTGATAAATTTTAATCGTGTTATTGAGATGAAATCAGATATGCCAGATGCTTATGGAAATAGGGCGATAGTTCATGCTGCTCTTTTTGAAGATAAATTATGTGAATTAGATCGAAATGAAGCAATAAAATATGGTGCTCCTCCTGATGGTTTGGCAGCAGTTATTTCTCATGTGAAATCGATTAGAAAAAAAGGAGAATAATATGAAAATCGAAGAAAAATTAAAGGAACTAGAAGGTTGGTCTTTAATAGATGGTCAATTAGTTAGAGAATTTATTTTTGACTCATTTTTAGATGGAATAAATTTTATTGAAAAAGTTAGTGAAATTGCTGAAGAACAAAATCATCATCCTGATATAGATATAAGGTATAACAAAATTATTTGTAGAGTAATGTCTCATGATATTGGCGCTATAACTGATCGTGATTTTTTATTAGCAGGAAAAATTAATCATATAGTTTAGATATTATTTTTTTTAGTTCATTTTCTCGAAGATATCTACGAATAGTGTTAAATGAGTTAATGATTTCTTGAAAAGACTTTGGGTCGTCTAAATTATTTGAAAATTCTAAATGTTCCTGTAAAAAAATAGCTTCTGCTGAAGATAATTCTGAATATTCATTATGTTTATTTAATATTTTTTTATCTAAGCCATTATTAGTTAAATTAACATAAGATTTAGCTACTATAAAATCTCTTCTACTATGAATAGATGTCCCTTCTGGTGAATCAATAGGGGTATTTATTAGGTTTGAATTTAGTAAGAAAAAATAAAACTGTTTTTCTATATTTAGTTCATTTATGAATTCTTCTACGGTAAAATTTGTTTTTAGGACAACATCATCTGATTTAACTTTTACTTTACTTTTTCCATCAAATATTTTTTTTATTCCATTCAGAGTAAGTCCCTGTTTTTTAAGTTTTTTTATTTCTTTAATTTTTTTTATATTTGATTTAGGATAAAGTGATCTAGTTTCGTTTATCTTAATAGGTGGATCTAATAAACCAAAATTGTAGTAGAAATTTATTGTAGATGTATTAGTTTCTGTTTTTTTAGATAATTCACCTATAAGGATCGTTTTTTTTGGATTAAAAGTTTTCATTTATTTTAATTATTCCCACTTAAATGTTTTTACAGCTATTATTAGAGCTATAAATAACCAAATTATTAATCCTAATATTTCACCACTTATATCTATTAAAGAAAGACCATCTAAAGATACTGACCTAATACTATCTGCTAAAAATGTTAAAGGGAAAAATTGAGCTATGTTAATAACCCAATTAGGCATAACGGATAAAGGAAAAAATACTCCAGATAAAAACATCATAGGTAAAGCAATTAAGTTAGTTAATGGAGCAGCCATATTTTCATCTGTAGCCCATCCTGATATTCCCAATCCCATTGCAAGAAAGACTAATCCCCCTATTAGTGAAATTATTCCAATCTCGATCCATACTAATGGATCACCCTTACCAATAGATACCCCTAAAATTATTATTCCGATCAGAATTATAAGATAGGTTTGTATGATTATTAGAATTACTCTAGTAATCATTTGACCTATGATGAAATGGGATGAGCCTATTGGAGTAACATTTAGTCTTCTAAGTACACCAGAAACTTTAAATCTTATAAGAGTAAAAACTACAGAAAATAGTCCTGTCTGCATTATTGCCATAGCAGCAATTCCAGGAACTAAAAAACCTTTAAATCCCTGTGCATTTGTTACAATGTTTTTTTCAGTTATAGAGTAAGAAGATTCAATTTTATAATCTTCTGGTATTCTATTATTTTTGTTAAATAAATCTGTAATACTATTAGTTATGATAATTTTAATTGCAGATTTTTCTTCAATTTTATTTTTGTCATAGGATACTTCGATATCTGAAATATTATTCTTAAGTCCGAAATTTTTTGGAATAATGATGAAACCATCTATATCTCCATTTATTAATTTGTTCTCTAAGTTTGTTTGTATATCTATATCTATTTCTAAAATTTTTTCTTTTTGAAAAGAATTAAATGAATTAATTAAATCTTTTGAGATTTGATTATTACTCAGATCATTTATCCCAAGTTTTGGAGGATTATATCTTTCAAAATTGAACATTCCAAAAATAAGCATTATTGTTACAGGAAAAACTAATGACCATATAATCGCATGTTTATTTCTATAGTACATTTTCATAGATGCGAGGATAATAGCAGAGTATATTTTCATTTACTAATCTCCTCTTAAATTCTGACCAGTTAAATCTAGAAATACATCATCAAGACTGGCTTTTTTTATAGTACGTTTTGGTTTGAAACCTTTATCAATTAATTTATCAATTAAATTTCCAGGAGTATCTAAAGCTACTATTTTACCCGTATCAATAATTGCTACCCGATCACACAATTCTTCAGCTTCTTCCATATAGTGGGTAGTCATAATTATTGTTGAACCTTCTAATCTAATTTGTTTAATTAAATTCCATACATGTCTTCTTGCTTGAGGATCTAAACCTGTGGTTGGTTCATCTAAAAATAAGACTAATGGATCATTTACTAAGGCAATTGCAATAGATAATCTCTGTTTTTGCCCACCAGATAATTCTTTATACTTTGAGTTTTTTTTCTCAATTAACTCTACTTTTTTAAGTAAGTCGATTGTTTTTGTTTTATTTCCATAAAGTTTTGAATAAAAATCGATAATTTCATATATATTAAGATAATCAAAAAATGCATTTTGCTGGAGTTGTACACCAATAATTTTTTTGATTTGTTTATTATCTATAATAGTATTTAATCCATTAATAAATGTTTCCCCTTTATCTGGTTGTCTTATTCCCTCAATTATCTCCACAGTGGTTGTTTTTCCTGCTCCATTTGGTCCTAACATACCAAATACTTCTCCACTTTTTACTTCAAATGAAATTCCATCAACAGCATTTATTTTTCCGTAATTTTTTGAAAGATTTTTTACTTCTACTATATTATTTGTATTATTTTTCAATACTTTCTTCTTTTAATAGAAAATCTGTTAAATTTATGAAATCTTTTGTAGTAATACTACCACTAAATCTGTTAATTACTTTTCCGTCTCTATCTAATATTATCCATGTCGGAAAAGATGTTAATCCAAACGCTTTTCCTGCTGAGCTGTCTTTGTCATCAACTAATGTAGGTACTGGCCAAACTCCTTTATCTAACCATGTATTAGGCGGATAATTCGGTCTTGATTTATCTATGCTTGTTGCTATAGAAAAAAAGTTTAAATCATCTGATACTGGATTGTCCTTGATCCAAGGCCCAAGCATATCAACCTCTGCTTGACAATGTGAACACCAATGAGCAAGGAATAAAATTATTGTAGGTTTACCTGCCGAAGAAATTTTTATATTTTCTTGAATAAAAGATTTACCTGATACTATAGGAGCATCTAAACCGATAACCGTATCTAAACCACTTTTAGGTAATTTTTCAAGTTTTTTTCCTGAAATTTCAATTTCAAAATCTGAATGATTGAAATTATCACTACTACAACCTACTAAATTAACAATTGTAGATAAGATTATTATAGTTAGAATGAAAATTTTTTTTTGGTGATGCAAATTTATACTTCTTTCTTTATCCAATATCCATAAATAGAAATCATAGTAATTACCAAGAAAGCTGTAATAGCCATCATTGGTATTGAAATATATCCATAATCCCAAACCCATCTTTCAGTACATGGGATATCAGAATAACAGATTTCTGATTTAGAAATATTAATTTGTAAAAGATAATGGTAACTAGAAATTAGTATTCCTGAAATAGAGAAAATAGGAATCCATTTGATAAACGATTTATCTTTTGTAATTGAACCTATTAACAATAATGGAACTATAGGATACATAGCTATCCTTTCAAACCAACATAATTTACATGGTGTGAAATTATCAATTTCAGAATAATAAAGACTGATAATAGTAGAAATAAAGGCTACTATAAATCCTAAGATTGAGTAAGAAAAAAACCTAAATTCATTAGTTTTTATCCTAGATAATTTGATTTTAAAAATCTTCTTGAAAATTAATAGTAATAATATGATAACTATTAATATATGAGAGATTAAAGTAGAGGTTGTAAAAATAATTGTTATAGCGTCCGTCAATTTATTTTATATCTGTTTTATTTTTAGATACGATCATTAGTAGTGATGGTAACACTAGTACAGAGGCTGAAAAAGCCATAATTATCATTATTGCGGTAATTAATCCATATGATGAAAATAATGGCATTGGTGCTTGAGACATTACTAAAAAACCTCCAATTGAAGATGCGGCTGACGCTGCTAAAGCCATTCCAGTGCCCTTAGTTGAAAATTTAAGAGCTTCATATTTATTTGAATTTTTATTTAATTCTTCTCGGAATCTTTGTGTCATATGTATAGAATAGTCAATACCTACACCTATTGATATTGCTCCTATAGTGGCTGTAACAAGATTTAAACCATAGCTCATAAGATACATAGTTCCATATAACCATATTACAACTAATAAAATTGGGATAACAGTTATTAAAGAATATCTAAAAGATCTCATAAAGATCATCAATAATAAAAATGTCCCCAGTGTTGCAATAGGGATAGATAACTGTAATGATTTAGTTGTTGCATCTAATCCTGCTTTTCTAGTAAATGGTGATCCAGTTATTCCATAATCTATTAAATTTGGAGTGTTTTTAATTATTAGGATATCTTTATTTAGAGACTCCCATGCATAAGTCGTTTTTTCTAGTGATCTAGTTCCAGGAATAGCAAAAGAAATCTGAGTATAAAAATAATTATCTTTAATTCTTAAAACATCTTGAACTCTATTTTTAGTATAAATTAATTCACCGTTATTATTGAAGATTCCTTTTTCTAGAGCATAATTAAGAACCTGTTTTATTTGTTCGTCATTATCGGGTATGCCATTTAAATCTTCATCTGTAATCTTTATACCTGTATTTACTAAGATTTCATTTTTTGAAAAATTTGATGAAGATATGATTTCTAATATAGATATAATATGTGGAGGGAAAAATGTTGGTGATCCATTTAAGTTTCTCCCAATAGATTCATTTTGACTAAGTTTCAATAATAGATCTTTGATATCGATAAAAGTTTTATCATCTCCAAATTTACCTTCTATATATATAATTCCTGGCTCTCCTCCTTTTTCCCCTAAATGTAAATCAGTTTTATCTAAACCTTGTACTATATTAGAATCAGGATCAAAGAAATCTTCGACATTAAATGTAGCTTCTAGTTTTACTGCATACCAACCAAAAAATATTGTAATGAATGTAAATATAGTTACAGTTATAAATTTATATTGTGCAAGGCCAATAATAATATTTTGTAATAATATAGAAAAATTGTTTTGTTGAGAAGAATTTTCAGACAGATCCTCTTTAGTAACTTTTTCTCCTTTTGATGTAAAAAGTATAGGTAAAATTACTGCACTACAACCAACTGAAATCAAAATCACTGTTCCTAAGATTAAGTTCAAGGCTATCATAACTATTATTGCAGAACCTGTACCTATTGCTACAAGAGATCCAAGAGAAAAATTAATTAATTTTTCAATTTTTTTATTTTTCCAATGTAGTGTTATTTTTTCTGTTATTTTGGCAAAAGCAAGTGGGACAATAAAGCCTAGAATAAAAAATGCAGATGTTACAGCTATAGCCGCTGAAAAACCAAAATATTTCACTGATTCAATTTCTGAAATACTATTTGCTAAAAAAGCAATATTATTAGATAAAAATGCGAGGATAATTGCTGTAATTATTCCTGACATTCCAAAAATATAAGATTTTCTTATATTGATTTTTTCTTCTTCCTGTATTCTACGTATTGTGTGAACAGCAAAATCTACACCAAATGAAATCATAGCTATGGGTACAATCATATCAATGGTTAATCCACCTTTAATATTAAATAGAATTGATAAACCTTTTAACCAAATAATTAATATTCCTATACCAATTCCAGTTAGCGTTACTGCCCAATATGATCTTAAGGCTAACCCCATAATTCCTAATGCAACGATTACAGTGAAAGTGATATATATAGCTGATTGAGTACCCTGTTCCTCAGACTCTAAGTTTACATCTATCGCAATACTCCATAAATTATAGGTATTTTGTTGCCCCCTTAGGAAATCTTGTATTTTTCTATCTAAAACTTCTTTATTAATTGTGGATTCGTCAGAACTTATTCCAATAGAGTATACGCCACCACCTAATTTTTCATTATCGCTAAATACGTTAATAAATAATGCTGGAGATATCCACCAATCAATTTCTTCTCCAAGTACGATTATTTTTTTACTGGTTGATTCAATAGAAATAGCATCAGTTATGATGTAAGAGAATTCAGTTTTCATAATGGCATCAATTGCAAATTTAACTTGTTCTTCAGTAGCTTCTAATAATGATGTTTTTAATTTTGGATGAGTAACTAACATACTTTCTACTGCTGCTGCTACACTAAAGATTCCTGGTACTTCTTTATTTGTGAGGGGGTTAAAATATTTATATAAGAAATTAGTTTTTTCTAAATTATCAGGAGTAAGCTGAAAGCTTTTATCAGCTTCAATAAGTTTTTGTTCATTTATTAATAATTCCCTTAAAACATCAGGTGATAAAGCATCTCCATTTTTTGCTTCAAGAATAGCAGTTTGAATGTGTGTTCTTGGAGAAAAATTTTCTCCAATTTTATCCATAAGGTCAAAAATTTTTCCTGATGGATCCAAGCTAGCAGCCGGTGGTTTTTCCATTAAATAACTTGGGACAAGTAATAAAAGAGTAAATATACCTACTAATAAAAAAATTAAATTGGATTTAACCAAAGCCCAATTAAAAAAATTGTGTGTAGAATAATTTTTCATAAGTTTATGAAATGATAAAAAAAAATTTATACTTATTATAAATTATAAATGTTATAGTAATGTGAACATTTATTTAATATGGAGAGAGCTATTGAAGTATGTAAATTTTGGTCTATCCAGTATGAAAGTTTCAAAGATTGCTTTAGGGCTGGGATTTAGAGGACAGTATGATCCTGCAGAAGGAATAAAAGTTATCAATACAGCTATTGATAATGGAATTAATATTATAGATTGTGCGAATGTTTATGGATTTGGTGATGACAGAAAAAATATTGGGAAGTCGGAAGAATTATTAGGTAGAGTCATTAAACATTCTAGAGATTCATTAGTTATTACTTCTAAAGTTTCTAGTGAAATGGGAGATGGTCCTAATGATTATGGTGGGTCACGGTATCATATTATTAATCAATGTGAAAAATCCTTATCTAGATTGGAAACCGATAGGATAGATGTTTATCTGTTACATGCAATTAATCCTGATTCAGGAATGGAAGAACAATTTAGAGCTTTGGAGCATCTAATCAATCAAGGAAAAATTTTGTATGTTGGGGTTTGTAATTATCAAGCATGGGAGATTATTAAAGCTATGGGGGTACAAGCTTCGATTGGTGCCCAACCATTAATTACTGCTCAAAATCCATATAATTTACTTAATCGTCAAATTGAACTTGAAATGTTTCCTATGGCTAGAGATACAAATGTTGGCATTATGGCTTATAGTCCTTTAGGTGTTGGTTTATTAAGTGGAGATTATATTCCTGGACAACCTCCTCCAAAAGGTTCTTTATGGGCAACAATCAGAAAAAATTATTTTAAAAAATATATGAAAGGGTATGTTTCAGATACCATTTTAAAATTAAAAGAAATATCTAAAGAATTAAATTTAACTATGTCACAAGTTGCTATAGCTTGGGTTTTATCTCATGATGAAATTACTTTAGCTATATCAGGATCTGATACTGTTTCACAAATTAAAGAAGTTTCAAAAGCAGCAGAAATTGTATTATCTAAAGAGCATTTAAATCAGTTAAATTTTGTTTCAAGGAAGCTTACTTTAGATTTAGATACTTATTTAGGGGAAGGTGATTTTGGAGATGATTAATTTATCATTTAAAATAATAATCTCCTTTCAAATATTAAATATAGGTAGTAGTATTACATCAACTAAGATTAATCAAAAAAATTGTTAAGAATGGAAAGATATGATAGTTGACGCACATACTCATTTGCCCACTCATATGAGTGAAGTTCCTCCAGATCAAATATATACAGAAGAAACTATGAGATCGGGAGAAACGGTAAGGCTAACAAACAGTATAGATGATTATTTAAGCGATATTGAAATTTTAGATAAAGCTTTTTTATTTGGGATTGCTCCTAGACCTTGGGCTGATAAAAATCCAGAAGAAATATTTGGTGCAGGAATAGGTTGGGATGATTCCTTAAACCATAACGATGTAGCACATATAACCGCTCAAAAAGCTCCAGATAAGATTATTCCTTTTATGAGTCTTCACCCTATGGATCCGAATTGGAAAAATGAATATGATAGATGTGTAGGAGATTTAGGTTGTAAGGGTATAAAACTAGGTCCAAATTATCAAAATTTTGATCCAAATGGTGTTGAAGCCTTCCAATTATTTTCAAGATTAGAAGAAGATCAGATACCAGTAATTTTTCATCAAGGTACGAGCCCAATGCCCGATGCTCCTCTTACATATGCTCATCCTCTTACAACTGATAAAGTTGCTATGGCTTTTCCTGAACTCAAAATAGTTTTAGCACATTTAGGACATCCATGGCAGGTGGATTGTCTTTCAGTGGTAAGGAAACATAAAAATGTTTGGGCTGATGTATCTGCTCAATTTTATCGACCTTACTCTTTTTGGCAGGGCATGCGTTTGTTTTATGAATGGGGTTGCACCAGTAAAATCCTTTTTGCTTCGGATTGGCCAGTTACTAAACCTGAGGATAATATTAAACATTTAAGACTTCTACCGAAATTTGCTAAGGATCATAATCTACCTACAATTCCTGAAGACGAAATAGAAGGTATTATAAACAGGGATGCTTTAGATATTCTTCAAGTAGATTAAATTAAAAAATGCTCAAATTACTGATATTTATTTTTCTAGGAGTGATTTTTTGTGTTTTCTGGATAGGAAGAAGAGAAGGAATTAAATCTAAAAAAATAGAAGAAATTGATTCTGATGAAGATTTTATATAGGAAAAAAATTTTTTACGGTTGGTATATTGTTGGAGCATTATTTATAGCTAATTTCTTAATGCAAGGTGGAGTAAGAAATGGTTATGGTATTTTTGTTGAAACTTGGGAAAAAGAATTTGTTGCTAGCACTGCATCGATATCACTTGCAGCATCTATCGGTTGGTTGATTAATGGATTATCTCAACCTATTTTAGGAAGATTGGCTGATATTTATGGAGGAAAAATAGTTGCACTTATTTCATTAATTGTACTTGCAATTGGTGGAATGGGAATTGCACTTGCTAATGGAGTTATTTATTTAATAATTAGCTATGGAGTTGTAATTTCTATAGCTTCAGCTGGCCTATCTCCTGCAACTGTGGGTGTTGTAATTGTTCGATGGTTTAATAAACGTAGAGGCACAGCTTTAAGTATATTAGCTGCGGGAGGTTCGGCTGGAGGGTTAATTTGTGTACCTCTAATGGCATATTTAATGTTAATTTATAATTGGAGAGTAGCTTGGGTAGCCATAGCTATTTTGGGTCTATTTTCTGTTCCTATTATTTGGATTTTAGTAAAAAATCATCCTAGAGAATTAAATATGAAGGCGGATGGAGAAAATATAGAAAATTCTAACGACTCTGATTCAAATAAAATTAATAAAGGGGTATTGTTTGTTGAAGATTGGAAAGATTCATTAAAAAGTTGGCCTATTTGGCAATTATCTGCAGGCTATTTTGTTTGTGGAATAACTACATCTTCGATGGGTGTACACTATATTAGATGGGCTGTTAGTGAAGATGTTTCAACTAATACTGCTGCATTAGCATTTGGAATATTAAGTGCAGTGAATGTTATTTCAGTTATTATAGTTGGTATTTATGCCGATAAATTAGAACGAAGAAAAATGTTGGGTTGGGTTTATTTAGTAAGAGGTTTTGCGTTCGTAACTTTAATAATTTTCCCAGGTTATCAGGCTGTATGGATTTTTGCTTTATTAGGAGGAATGTCTTGGTTAGCAACGGTACCTCTTACATCGTCTCTTACGGCAGATATATATGGGGTAAAAAATTTAGGTGTTCTTTTTGGTCTAGCTACTCTTTCTCATCAAATCGGAGGGGCATTAGCAACTTATTTATTCGGTTATGCATTTGATTTATACGGTGATTACAATATACCTTTTCTGATTGGTGCTATTACTTTATTGGGTGCTGGTATAGTTTCTTTTGCCATAAAAGAAAAGAAATTTTCATTAAGATATGTTACTAATACCATTTAATAATGTTTCCTAAAACTATACTTCATCATCCTGATCCTATAGATAACGAACTTTGGGTTCAAATAGAGAAATTTATAGAATCTTTACCTTTACCATCACCATTTATTATAGTGTTTACTATGATAACTGTTTTGATATTAATCGGATTTATACTAGTGCTACTAGGTATTAAAAATAGAAATTAGAAATAATATTATTAATTTTCTAATTTGTCATACTCAGATTTAAGATCCCATCTAAGTTCGTCTTGTGGATCAATTTTAGAAGCCCAATCTTCCATAATAGTTTGTTCGTTTTTTAATACTCGCATATGATTTTGAATCCAATTAGGATCCCATCCTTCAAGAATATTATCCATTAGAGAGGATTTTATTCCTGATAATGATTTATCTTTCCATAGATTATTTATTTCTAAAGGGTCTTCCTGAAGATTAAATAATTCTGGATCGTATCCATGATAATAATTTAATTTCCAATTATCTTTTCTTATCATTCTATTTTGAACTCCGCCTGATTTAGCATGTATATCTATACCTCCTAAATTTGCTGAAAAAGAACGACTAGTATCAGAATCATCCATACAATATTCAGAAAAAGCAGTATTTTCCCATTTCTCACCATTATTATTTAGCATGCTTAACATCGATTTACCATGAGATCTTGGTAGTTGGGGTGCTCCTGCTATATCTAGTAGTGTTGAATTTATATCAAATTGATTTATAACATTATCTAAAACTTGACCTTTTGGTAATTTTCCAGGCCACGAAATTATTGCTGGAACTTTAACAGAATTTTCGTAAAAAGTTTGTTTCCACCACAAACCTCTCTCTCCAACTTGTTCTCCATGATCAGAGGTATAAATAATTATTGAATTATCTAATAAATTATTTTTTTTAAGTGATGATAAAATTTTTCCAATTAAAGCATCTGTTCTGTCACATAGTGCCCAATATGCAGTTCTTGCTCTAAGTATTTCTTCTTCAGTAACAGAATTAATTCCAGTTCTATCTCTCCACCATTTAATATATGGATGACATTTTTCTAATGATTCAGCCGGAATCGTCGGTAAAGGTACTTTACCTTCATATTTAGCAAAATCTTTTTCTCTAGCTACAAAAGGTTGATGCGGTAACATTAAACCGATAGAGATATATAAAGGAGATTTTTTTCCTGCATTAGTTTTTCTAATATCATTTAGTATGGAATCTGTTCTTTCTGCTACTTCTTCGTCATGAACTTCATAAGCATTTTGTCCTTTACCAGATTTTTCTAAACTTGATCTATTAGGACCAGTCGTTCCACTTAATGCTCCATGGTCAACTTGTCTAGGACTTCCAGGGTAATTTGGGCTATGGTCTCCTACGAATCTTTTAGCAAATCCATGATACTGATCAATACCATTAAAATGCATCCTTCCAATTTGAATAGGATTGTAACCGACAGATCCTAGAGAATGAGCGACAGTTGGAAATGCTGAATTAAGTGTTTGATCGTTGGTCCAAACTTGTGTTTCATGAGGGAATCTACCAGTTATAGAGGACATTCTTGAAGGAACACATATTGGAGATGCACAATAGGCATTTTTTATTATTGTTCCATTTTCTGCTAATTTATCTAAATTAGGAGTTTCGACAACTTTATCTCCATAAGCACCAATGACAGCTGGATTATGTTGATCTGATTGGATCCAAATAATATTTGGAGCATTTTCTTTTTTATTTTCCATAATGTTTTATCCTATGCTTTTGCAGTATGTCCACCATCAACTGTGAGAGAGGTTCCGGTGATCCATTCAGATTGATCAGAAGCAAAAAAAACTGCTGCTTTTGCTATATCTTTTGGTAATCCGAATCTTCTCAGAGGAATGGTTTTTTTATAATCATCGATCATTTTTTTTGTTAGATAATCTTGAATTGGAGTTTCAATAGCTCCAGGACATATTGCATTTACAGTAATATCATTCGGAGCTAATTCAATAGCTAAATCTTTTACTAAATTTATTAATGCGGCTTTACTAGGTGGATATGCTGGTCCTAATCCGCCTCCAAATGAATGTATAGAAGCAATTTGAATAATTCTTCCAAATTTGGACTTCTTTAGATGGGGGATACAACTTTTAGCTGTTAAAAATTGACCTCTAAGGTTTACACCAATAACTTTATCCCAATCTTCAATTGATAAATCTTGAGTTGTTCCTGGAATGTGTATTCCTGCGTTATTTACTAAAATATCTATTTTTCCATATAAATCAATTGTTGAATTAATGAGATTTTTTACATCATTTTCTGAAGAAATATTTGTATTAATAAAAGCAGAATCTCCCCCCAAAGATTTAATTTCTTTATCGACAGGAATCGATTGATTTGATTCAAAAAATTTTCCTTGTTTAGGTTTGGTAGAAATATCTGCTACAACAACTTTTGCTCCTTCTTTAGCAAATTCTAAACAAATACCTTTTCCAATACCTGAACTACCACCGGTAACAATTGCAACTCGATTTTTAAGATTCATTTATATTATTGGATACTCCAGTTTAGATCCTACTACACCAGTCATTATTTCTGTAATATGCCCTCTTCCAAGATTTGCACTTAGTAAGATATCTCTATTATTTCCACAAAAGGCTATATTTGTTGGCGATGCAAGCATTGTGTGTTCAGGATCTTCAACTAAAAGTTCTAAATTATCTTTTGTATCTAGTTTGTATATTTTACTAGGGATATAACAAGAAATATAAAGGTTACCATCTTCATCCCATGCTAAACCATCAGGGACTGTATCAGGAAGATCAACAACTTTTTCTGCTTTCCCGGCAGTTCCATCCTCATTAATTTTTATTCTTTCTACTCTTGGAGGGTTTAAACTAGCGATTACATATAGATATTTTCTATTTGGATGTAGGGCCATACCATTAGGGAATGATGATATTTCTTCTGACCAAACATCAATTTTTCCATCTTTAGAAATTTTTACAATTTTACCATCGTCTTTTTTCCATCCTCCTGAATCTGATACATATAGATTTCCATTTTGATCAAACACAGGATAGTTAGCTAATTCAAGAATTGAAGAATTAGAATTTTGATACGATGATGTTTTGCCAGTAGGTGTTACTTTAACAATATCTGGTCCGCAACAGCAATAAACGTTACCATTTCCATCTTGTGCCAATCCTCCTACGAAAGCTCCTGTATTTCCAATTTCTGAGAATGTTCTGGTTTTTGTGTCGATTTTATACACTTGTCCATCTTCGCCTCCAGCATAAGCTTCTCCATCTTTACCTGCTGCGATACCTTCAGGATGATCAAGACCGCCTCCAATAAATCCTCCAACGAAATATTTTAAATCTTCATTATTTATTATTGTCATTTTGTCGCCTACTATTTTTTATTCTTTAATTACTTATATATTAATCCCGATTCCAAAACCATATTAATTCCCATATCTAAGTATCTTTGTTTATCATTTAAATTAAATGAACGAACACAAAGCTGAGTATCTGACTTTGAAAGCAGTTTTTGTACATGTTTTAAACAATCTTCATCAGTTTTTAAAGGGTGGTTAGGATTAGCTTCTAAATCAAATGCCAAATCATTTGGACCCCAAGAAATTACATCTATACCTTCTAAATTTCCAATTTTATCTGCAGAAATTACAGCATTAAGGGATTCAATTTGCATCCATAAAACACCATGTGAATTCCACCATTTTGCAGCTTCTAATCGATCTAAATTTTTTTCTGACAAAAATTTTGGTGGTCCTCCCCAACTTCTTTTTCCTTTTTGAGGGAAATAGAAATTATCTATAGCATCTATTACAGTGGAGAGGTTTTCTACTTGAGGTACTTCTATACCAGAAGGACCTAAATCTAAGAAATTTCCAATTAGGTATGTTAATTTTGTGTTTTTGATACGGAAATTTACAGGTATACCTAGTTTATTGGCATTTTCACAAAAAGCTACTAATGTTTCTTCATTAAATGCACTATGTTGACTATCAGTACTTATAAAATCAAAATTTCCTTTATTTACGAACCTTTCTATTTCATCAACAGTTGATGTCATAGGTATAGAAATACCAATGATTTGTTCTTTATTTTTTATACGTCTTTTTAATTTATAAGAACCATGTTGACTCAAGATAAATTCCCTTTTTTTAGATTTTAATTCTTAGAATGATACACCTTAAATAATCGATCATGAAGGGGTAAATGATGAATATGAATATAATGATTCAGATTTAAGTATTTTTCCATTTTCTACATCATTTGGAGTTGTCCAAATGTTTGAAGGGAGATCTAGTATTACTGAAAAACGTTTTTCAGAATTTATAAACCAACTGGTAAATCTCTTATATTGAATTCCATCATAAATATAAGTATTTTCAAACTCATATCCTTTAATTTCTTTGTTGCTTGATTTTTCATCTCTAAAAATCATTCCTTCATTGTTAGTTATCCAGTTAGTTGCACCTAACACACGCCCAAGAGTCCAATCACTAATATATTCATCTATAGATGAATACCCTTTAGCATCGTTTACAATTATTTCTATTGTAATTTCCATTTGACTACTATTTCTAATTATTACTGTATCTAACGCTGAAGGAGTCACAGCATCTTCATTAATTTTCCATCCTGGTAAAACATCAATATAATAATTTTGACCGGGATTATATATACCGTTTGGAGCAAGAGGATCTTGAGTTATAGTTGTAGGGGCATCAGATCCCTTAAAACCATCTTTTAATTTAGGGATAATTTTATTTATTGTAATATGTGAAACAGCAAAAGCGAAACCTTCTGTAATTATGTCGCCTCCACTTGAAGGTGTACTATGTATTTTGTAAGTATTTATTCCAGCTAATGTGCCATCTTTTAAAAACATAGGCCCTCCTGAATTACCTGGATTTATAGCCGCATCGGTATGAATTTCTTGTCGATTTTTTTCTTCTGAAAAAAGATTCCCAGATATAATTCCAGTAGAGGCTCTTACTGTATCTACCCCTAAAGGAAAACCCATAATTATTACTTGTTCACCAAGTTGTATATTTGTTTCATTAGAAAATTTTGTAGATTGAAAAGATTCTTCTTCACATCGGCAGTTAATTCTTACTAGAGCTAGATCTCTTCCGGAGTCATATCCTAGAATAGTTCCATCATATGAATTTGTATGAGTTTCTATAGTTAAGGTTCCTGTAGAATCAATTACATGATAATTTGTCAATATTAGAGCAGATTTATTAATTTCAGATTCATTATTAGACTCTATAATTACTCCAGATCCTGAAGATTGTCCTTTTATCACTTTAACTACTGATGGCCTAACATCTTTTATGACATTTGAGATTTGTATTATTGGTGTTGGAGTAGGGATTGGGGATGGTAAAACTACAGGAGTGGGAGTAGAAATTGGAGTAGGATATGGTATGGGAGAAGGTAAAATTATAGGTGTTGCAGTTGGTGCAGGTGTAGCGGTTGGGACAAGTGTGGGCTCAGGTATGGATGTTGCGGTAGGTAATGGGGTATTTGTAGCTGTAGGAATGGCAGTAGGAGTGATTGTTGGAGTTGGAGTAAAATTAGCTATTTTTGTTGCTTCAAGATTTTTTTGTTTATCTAAATAACTAGTTACAGTTTTTGCAATCAGATCATCAATAACTCTCGTAGCATTTACTTGAACTTCAACATTTGCTTTTATAGTTGCTTCAATATTGGGAGTAGGTTCTATTTCTTGAGAACATCCATATAAAAAAACACAAACAGAAAACAACACTATAAATAAGATAATCTTCTTATTAATATTTTTTATATGAATCACTATGGATTTAGTCTTTAAATCTTTCGTATTTTTCTTCAGTTAGTAATTCGAAAAACTCGATATATTGATCGACAACAAATTCTCTGGCTTTTCCACCTATATCTAATGCTTCTTTAGGTATTTTATTTCCTCCTCGATAAGGAGATTGTATATTTTCATCATGCCATTCCATCACAACAATATTTTTTGTTCCTGGAACAGTCCCACCATTAAAATATATTTTCGTAGGCCCTCTTTGACCTGATTTTGTATAAACGTTTGCTTGTTGATAAACTAATGCTGCTACTTTTGAAGCCATACCGGGTTTAGTTTCATATATTCTTCTAAGTACATACATATTGATAACCTTTTGTCCATTCTAATTTTTTTAAATATACCTATATATATATGATATTCTTGTTTACCTATAAAGAGGAATACTTAAATTATAATTACAATTATTAATTTTTTATTTTGGAGTGATTTATGAAAAATTTAATGAAGGCGGCATTATTTGATGGAATAGATAAATATATTATAAAAGATATTCCAATTCCAGAAAAATTTAATGATTCTGCTCTTATTAAAATTATGCAAACAGGTATTTGTGGCTCCGATTTGCAATTTCACAGAAAGAATAAAAAAGAAAAAAAATTATTACCTAGTGGGCATGAAGTAGCTGGAGAAATTGTGGAAATAACTCCTGGGCAACACAATCTTTCTGTAGGAGATAGGGTAGCAATAGAAGGTATAGGTGCAGGTAGGGCATGTTTAAAATGTTTTTATTGTAATAATGGTCAGTGGAAACACTGTCAAAATCAATATAGAGACACTGGAGGTGGATTTGCACAATATATGACTAGAAGGCCAACAGGTTTGTTCAA
This sequence comes from Chloroflexota bacterium, assembly GCA_002718415.1. Taxonomy (GTDB): domain Bacteria; phylum Chloroflexota; class Dehalococcoidia; order Lucifugimonadales; family Lucifugimonadaceae. The sequence goes on along the minus strand of PBEM01000004.1, from coordinate 149,736 downwards.
AGTTCCGGATAATGTTGATTGGTTAGATGCAGCATTAGTTGAACCTCTTGCTGTAGCAGTTCATGCATTTAGATATGCAGAAATGAAGCCGAAAAGCATTGTAGGTATAGTGGGAGCATCTACCGTAGGTTTAGCATGTGTGGGAGCAGCTAAATTTTTAGGAGCATCAAAGGTTATTATTTCTGCAAAATATAAACATCAAGCTGATGCTGCAAAAAAAATGGGCGCAGATATAATTACAGGTGTTGAAGAAGGAGAATTTGAAGAAATTTGTAAATCTCAAACTGATAGTAAAGGAGCTGATCTTGTAGTAGAGTCAATAGGTGGGCACCAAACGAAATCCTTTACTCAGGCTGTTTCTAGTACGAGAGCTCAAGGTACGATGTTATATTTAGGTGGGGTTAAGGTGCCGTTAGTTTTTGATATGTTTGAACCTTTTCTAAGAGAAGTTAAAATAATTAGTTCTCTTTGTTATGGAATCATTGAAAAAAGACATGATTTTGACGTAGCTATAGAAATCCTGTCGAAGAATTATTTTCCTTATAGAGACATAGTTACTCATACTTATAATTTAGAGGATATACAGAAAGGTATTGATATTGCTACCAATAAAGATTCAGGATCTATTAAAGTACATATTAAGCAATGGTAGCCCCAACGGGACTCGAACCCGTGTCTCCACCTTGAAAGGGTGGTGTCCTAGGCCGCTGGACGATGGGGCCAATAACACTCGTTAAATAATTCTATATCTTTATAAATAGGATAGATATTAAAAAAAACATTTATCAACATTTATTAAGGATAAATAGCTAATTGTTCCAATCCTGTTTCTTCAGGGATATTCAACATAATATTCATATTCTGTACAGCAGCACCAGCTGCGCCTTTAACTAGATTATCTAAAGCAGTAATTACTACCACAATTCCATTTTGTTGATTTACGTGAGGATAAATAATACAGTTGTTATTTCCCCATGTTTGTTTTGTTGTAGGAGGAACTTCAGAAATTTTTACAAATGGAGACTCCCTATAAAAATCCCTATACAAATCCATAATTTCTTTTTGGTGAATATTTTTTATTAACATTGAATAATTTGTTCCTAAAATACCTCTAGTCATAGGTATAAGGTGTGGTACGAAAGTTACTTTCACTTTTTGTTTATTAGAAAAATTATTCAATTCCTGTTCTATCTCAGGTTGATGCCTATGACCTGATAGTCCGTATGCTGTAGAATTTTCGTTTATTTCAGAATAACCAAATTCTAGTTTAGATGTTCTGCCTGCCCCTGATATTCCTGTTTTAGAATCATTAATTATTGTCGGTTCAACGATTTTTTCTTTTATCAAAGGAGCATTTGCTAATATAGCTCCAGTCGGAAAGCAACCTGGATTTGCAACTAAATTAGTATTTTTTATTTCCTTTTTATAAATTTCAGGAAGCCCATAGATTGATTTATTTATATTTTCAGGACAAGGATGTTTTATATTATAAGTGGATTCCCAAACATCAATATTTTTAAGTCTAAAATCTGCAGATATATCAATAATTTTAACTTTATCATTAATTAATTGTTGTATTTTTTCTGCACTAGCAGCGTGAGGAAGAGCAGAAAATATTACATCTGGGTCACCGGATATTTCATCAGAAATATTTAAATTAATATCACTTAAATGAGGATAAACTTCACCGATTTTTTTCCCTGCTGAACTTCTCCCCGTTATTGAAGATATTTCAACATCTGGATGATTATGCAAAATTCTTGCAATTTCAGAACCTGCATATCCAGTAACATTAATTATTCCTATTTTAGTTGTCATTTATTAATCTTATAATAAATTTTATTTTGAGTATACTGAATACATCATATGGCAACAGACGGACAGTATGAAGTTAATGGGCATATGGAACATTTAGGATTATTTGCTTTACATATTTTTCTTCCGTGTGTAATTAAAAGTATATGAAAATCAAATCTATCTTCTGGAAGTATGATTTTTTCCATAATTTCATGAGCTTTTTCTGCAGAAGTATTTTTATTTATATAACCTAATCTTTTTGAAATTCTATGTATATGGGTATCTACTGGGAATGCTGGAAGTTTCAATGCAAACGACATGACTACAGCAGCAGTTTTTGGTCCTACTCCAGGTAAAGTGATAAGCCATTCTTTAACTTCGTTAAATGTCATGTCTTTTAATATTGATAAATTATATCCACCTGTCCTAAGATATATTTCCTTTAGTATTTTTTTTATTCTTATCGATTTTTGCTTACCAAGACCACCAATTCTAATTATTCTTTCTAATTTTTCGTCTGTAGATTTAGCAATTTCATCCCAATTAATATATCTAGATTTTAAGTTTTTGAAAGCTTTTTCTGCATTTATATCTGATGTATTTTGAGTAAGAACTGTGAAAATTAATTCATCTAAGGTTTCCATTTCATCACGCCACTTGAGATCGCCATATTGCATATAAAGTAAATTTTTTACTTTATGATAATTAGGACTCTTATCAAATTTCATTTTAGTAAGATCTCGTCCCAACATAATCAGATAATAATTTCAGAGATTCTAAATTACGATTATTAGGTAGAGAGAGTAATATTTTTTGAGTTTCATATATATGTTTATCTGCTATTTGTTTAGTTTTTTCTACAGCACCAGTTTTATTGATTTCATTTATTAAATCAGATATCATTTCTTCTCTGATTGATTGTTTTGATGATATAAATTTATCAATTAATTCTTTACTACCATTTTCATATGCAATTATTGCGGGTAAAGTTATAACTCCTCCTAATAAATCATTTCCTGAAGGCTTTCCTAATGTTTCAGAATTAGCAGTGTAATCTAAAATATCATCATAAATTTGATAAGCCATTCCCAGATTATATCCATAATCTCTTAAATTTATAATTTCTTCATCACTACCGCCTCCTAAAATTGCCCCACCTAAAGATGCTGTGCAGAACAAAGTTGCAGTTTTATTATATATTCTTTTGTTATATAAACTAATACTTGTATTTGTTTTCCAAGTAGATAGAATTTCGTCAAGTTCCCCAAATGCTAATTCGGAAATAGTCTCAGCAAATCTTTTTATAAGGCGAATATTTCCTGTTTCACAAACATACATAGCAGAAGTAGCAAAAATATGATCACCTAATAAAACTGCAATATTTCTGCCCCATAAATTACTTGCCGTTGCGTGTCCTCTTCGAGTATCTGCCTTATCAACAGTATCATCATGAACAAGTGTAGCTATATGTAATAATTCTACTGCAACAGCCATATTTATAATCAATTTAGTAGAATTTTCTCCCCATAATCCTGCAGTAAGGAGTGTAATGGCTGGTCTTATACGTTTGCCTGGAGCAGAAAAAACATGTTCTAATTTTGTCTCTATATTTGAAGCGTTCTCAGGTACTTTTTCAGATTCGTTAATAATTTCTTCTATTACTAGATTCAAATCATCCTCAATTGGTTCATATATTTTTTCTTGGATTGATTTATCTGACATTTCTATTTCATTAAACGATCGTTTTCTTCTTTTATTATGTTTTCATCAAGTTTCTTAAATAATGTTTTTGGAGGGTTTATAATTATTTTTTCTGGTAGTTCTTTTCTTTTCCACCCATCTGATAAAGTATCATTTTTGAAATTTAACATATTGTGTATTAAATCTGATGTGTTTGGTAAAAATGGATAAAAGACAGTTCTAAGAGTAGAAATTATATTTATTCCAATCCATAGACTATTAGAAGCCTTTTGTTTGTTAGTTTTAACTGTACTCCAAGGTTTTTCTTGATCTATATATCTGTTTCCTATCTGAGCTAAATTCATCGCCTGTTGGAGTCCTTGTCTAAATTTCCTATTTTCTAAAGACTTGAATACTTTATCTAAAGTTTGATTACAATGGTCTAGGATTACATTATCATTATCGCTTAATTTATCAGGGGCGTTTATAGAATCAAAATTCTTATGTGAAATAGTTAAGATTCTGTGAACTAAATTCCCTAGTGTTGCCACCAGTTCATTATTATTTGCAGATAAATATCCTGCCCAAGTAAACTCTGAATCTGAAGTTTCTGGCATTATAGACGCTAAATAATATCTTAAAGGATCAGGATCATACCTACTTAGATAGTCAGTTAACCATATAGCATGGCCTTTACTTTTAGAAAAATCTAATCCTCCTAGATTTAAATATTCATTTGCTACAACATCAGTAGGAATATTATGATCTTCATAACCTAATAATATTGCAGGCCAAATAATTGCATGGAATGGTATATTATCTTTACCTTGAAAATAATAAGTTTCAGCATTTTCATTTAACCAAAATTCTTCCCATAATTTTTCATCACCTTGATTTTTAGCCCATTCAACTGTTGCTGACAAATATCCAATTACTGCCTCAAACCAAACATAAATACTTTTATTTTCATAACCATTTTCAATAGGTACAGGTATGCCCCAATCAATATCTCTAGTAATAGCTCTATCAATTAAACCTTCTTTTAACATTCCTAGAGATTGATTCTTGACATTATTTCTCCAAGATTTTTTACTAGAGATCCATTCTTCAAGAGTTTTATTAAATTTTGAGAGTTTAAAGAATTGGTGAGTTGTATCTCTAAATTCTGGAGTTGAATGATCTCTAATTGATTTAATATTTATTAATTCTATTGGGTCTAGAGTTCTTCCACATTTATCACATTGATCACCACGAGCCTTTTCATATGAACAATGTGGACATGTTCCCTCAACAAAACGATCAGGTAAGAATCTTTTTTCAGTAGTCGAATATGGCATTTTTTGAGTATGCTCATAAAGTAAGTTTTTTTCTTTCAGTTTTAAGAAAATTTTAGTTACTATTTCTTTATGATTTTCAGTGTGTGTATGAGTGTAAAGATCATAAGAAAAGTTCATTTTTTCTAGAGAATTTTTCCAGATTTTATGATATCTAAATGCTATTTCAGATGGTTCTACTCCTTCATCTGAAGCTTTTAATGCTGTTGGTGTTCCATGCATATCGGAACCTGAAACCATTGCTACTTTATTTCCTATAATTCTATGAAATCTAGCAAAAATATCTGCAGGGATATTCATCCCAGCAATGTGCCCTAAGTGGGGTTCATCGTTTACATATGGCCAAGCTACAGCTACTAATATTCTTTTGGACAATTCTAAAATTTATCCTTTTATAAAATTTTTTCTATCAAAAATTTAATTATAGACATTTTATTACTCTTTATCTTTTCTTGATTGTAGTTCTAAACTATAAACTCTACTTCTTTTGATAGACAACATTGATGTAACATGATCGACAATTTTTCTCCCACTCATTTTATTTAATCTTGCATTATGTATTTCTTCCAGAATAATTTCATCAGATAATTCTTCTATTTTGGAATCTTGACCACTGATTATTATTGTAAATTCACCTTTTGGTTTTGAAAATTTTTCCCGTGCTTCAAATGAAGTTCCAATAAATGTCTCCTCATGTATTTTGGTTAATTCTCTACATATAAATATTAACCTATCACCAAGTATTTCTTCTAGATTTTTAAAAGTTTCTGAAATTCTGTGTGGACTCTCAAAAATTATTATTAATCCATTAGTAGAATTTATTTTTTTTATCGAGTTTTTTCGTTCATTTTCTTTACGTGGTAAGAATCCTAAAAAAGTGAATTGATTAGAAGGCCAAGGGCATATAGAAAGAGCTGCAGTTATAGCTGAAGGTCCAGGGATAGGAGTGACCTTATGTCCACTTTCGATCGCTTGCTTAACTACTTCATTACCAGGATCAGATATACTGGGTGTTCCTGCATCACATAATAAAACGGTATCACCTTTAGATAAAAAATTTGTAACTTGTTTAATTTTTGAATTGGGGGAGAATTTGTGTATAGAGATTATATTTATGTTATTTTTATTATTCTTAAATAATTTTTTACTTACTCTGGTATCTTCAGCTATAACATATTCAATATTATCTAAAATATTTTTTGCTCTTTCAGATAAATCTGCTAAATTTCCTATTGGAGTTGATAATACATACAATGTACCCATATTAGAAAATTAATTTAGTATTGATTGATCTATCAATTTTTCTATTGCAGCATCATGTTGTTCATCTGCGTGATAAGAGCTTCTTACTAGTGGGCCTGATGCTACATGCTTAAACCCTATTTTTAATCCAAGTTCCTTTAGGTCTTCAAATTCATCTGGATGATAAAATCTTATGATTGGATGGTGTTTTTTTGTAGGTCTTAAATATTGTCCAATAGTTAGTAAATCACAATTTGAATCAACGAGTTCATTCATAGTAGAAATCATTTCTTCTTTAGTTTCTCCTAAACCTACCATCATTCCAGATTTGGTTGGAATTTTAGGGTTTATTTTTTTTACATTATTAATTAAATTCAAAGATAAATCATAGTTTCCTCTCGGGCGAACTTTCTTAAAAACTCTTCTGACGGTTTCAATATTATGATTTAATACTTGTGGTTTAGCTATTATTACTTTTTTAAGAGAATCAAAGTCTCCTTCAAAATCCGGAATTAGCACTTCAATTTTACATTTAGGAGATAATTTTCTAACCTCTTCAATAGTTTTAGCAAATATCCCTGAGCCGTAATCATCTAAATCATCTCTATCAACAGATGTTATTACGGTATATTTTAAGTTCATTTTTTTTACAGTACTAGCTACCCTATGAGGTTCTAATAAATCAATAGTGTTTGGCCACCCTGTCTTGACATTACAATAAGAACAAGCACGGGTACAGGTATCACCTAATATCATAAATGTTGCAGTTCCTCTGTCCCAACAATCACCAATATTTGGGCAAGCAGCTTCTTCACAAACCGTATTTAGGCTTGCTCCAGAAATTTTAGATTTTAAAGATATAAAATTTTCGCTTCCGGGGGATTTTACTTTAAACCACTCAGGTAATTTACGTTTTACAACCAATTAAATTTTCCAATATGCATTAGTATTATTATGTAAGATAACACAAAATCAATCTTGGGTCATAATTATATAAATAAACTGTTAAGTACATTTATATTAAAAACATAAAAATAAGTGAATTCCGAAAATACTATTTATAAAGAAAATGATTTAGTTACACTCAATATTAAGTCATTTAATAAAATGGGGTTATCAATTTCAAATTTAGACGGTAAACCTGTTGAGATTTTAGGGGGGATACCTCAAGAGAAAGTAGAAGTTAGGTTATTACGTATTTATCCTGACAAAATTATCTCTATTGTAAATAAAGTAATAGAGTCCTCTGAGTTTAGAGTAAATGCTCCATGTGTGAAATTTTTAGAATGTACTGGATGTCAATGGCAACATATTGATTATAAATATCAGTTAATTTTAAAGAAAGAAATTGTTATTGATGAATTAAATAGGTATGAAAAATTAAGTAAGGTTTTGGTTAATTCAACATTACCATCTATCCATGAACTTAATTACCGTAATCATTCTAGATTTACAGTTCGAAGCAAGAATTCTCCAGGAGAAGTTGGTTTTATTAATTCCTCAACAAGAAAATTTGTGAAAATTAGTGAATGTTTATTAATGAACAGAAAAATTAATTCTATTCTTTCTGAAATTCAGGATAATATGGATGGGTTTTCTCAAGTTTCTATTCGCGGATCTGATAAAACTGATTCATTTTTAGTACAACCTAACTTAGTAGAAAAAGAATTTTCTTTTGAATCGGGACAAACACATTATTTAGAAAGAATATTTGATAGAGAATATAATGTAGCTTCTCCATCATTTTTTCAGGTGAATATTGTACAACTTGAAAATATTATAAATATTTCAAAAACATTACTTAATTTTGATGGGTCAGGTACTTTAGTAGATGCATATAGTGGTGTAGGTGTCTTCGGCTCTCTTTTTTCAAATTTTGTTGAGAAAGTAATATGTATTGAAGAATCTGCTTCAGCTATTGTAGATGGGATAAAAAGTAATGGAGACTTGAAGAATATACAATATATTCAAAAAAAAACAGAGCATGCTTTATTAGAATTTAACGAAGAAATTAAATATCTAATTCTAGATCCACCTAGAGTGGGTTGTCATATTGACGTACTGAAGGCTGTGAAACGTATTAAGCCCTTAAAAATTCTTATGATTTCATGTGATCCAGTATCAATGATGAGAGATTTAGATATTTTAGTTAGCGATGATTTTTACAGTATTGATTCTATAACCCCAATTGATATGTTTCCGCAAACAAGACATATAGAATGTGTTGCTATTTTAAATTTAAAGAATGTATAAAAGAAAATTATTTTTATTTTCATCGTCTAATAGAAGATTAGAGTTGTTTCAGAAAGCAGGAATAGAATTCATACAAAAAGATCATCTAATAAATGAGAGATCTATTGATTTGAAGAAATTTAAACCTATATCGTATCCCAAAATGTTAGCTATTGAAAAATTAAAATCTCAGAAAGGCAACAATCAAGATTTATTAATTGCTGTTGATACGTGTGTGATTTATAAAGATGCAATAATAAATAAACCTTCGAATATTGAAGAAGCTAAAATGAATTTACAACTATTGAAATCTAAATTTCATATGGTTGTGACAAGTATTGTATTGAAAAATAATAATCAAATAATTTGTAAATCTAGAATTTCCAAAGTTAAATTACGAGAGTTTTCTCAAGAAGAAATGAATAAATATATTCAAAGTAAAATTCCTTTTGATCGAGCTGGAGGATATGGTATACAGGATGAAGATTTTTCTCCTGTAGAATCTTATAAAGGATGTTATTTAAATATAGTAGGGTTACCATTATGTACATTAGAATCCATACTTTCGAAATTTGATTATAGTATTAATATTTTGGATTGTAATATTAGATGTAAACAGTACAAAAAATCGGAGGATTTAATTTGAATTTTTTGGGGATAGGAAGTTTAGAATTGCTCGTTGTTATGATAATAGGAGTTACAGTTGTAGGCCCAAAAAGATTAATTTTAGGGGTTAGAACATTTAAGAAATTTTTAACCAAGTTAAAGGAACAAAGAGATTATATTACCGAGTTAATAATTGATGAAGAAAATAATATAAATGAAGCTATTGAAGAAAATATTGAATTAATAAATCCAGTTCCTATAAAAACAACAAAAAAAGATAAAAAAACACCTAAACAAGATTCTGGGTATTCTTCTGAGGATAATAACAATGGCAAATGACAGGGCTGTTTCTATTGTTTCTCATTTTTCTGAAATTAAAAGAAGAATAATTAGGATTGCAATAGTTGTTATACTTTCAACAATTATATCTTTTATTTTTTATCAGCCAATATCAAAGTTTGTTCAAAAACCAGCTCTTGATGCACTTTCTAAAATTTCCCCTGATATTCCTGCAACTTTAGTTTTTCTAGATGTTTTTGAAGGATGGTCTGCTATAGCTAGATTATCTGTGTTAGTTGGTTTTAGTTTAGCTTTTCCATATATTATGTTTGAATTAGTTATGTTTTTGAGACCTGGACTTACAAAATCTGAAAGAAAATATTTATATAGTTTAATTCCAGGAGGGACGATTTTATTTTTTATTGGTGTAGCGTTTGCTTATTATATTTTAATTCCTCCTGCAGTTCATTTTTTGTTTTCATTTGGTAGTGATATTGCTACTCCTACTCCAAGAATAGGATCATATATATCTTTGATGTCTTCATTGGTATTCTGGATGGGATTAATTTTTCAAATACCAATAATTATGTTTTTGTTAGGCAAGGCTGGTTTATTGAAGTCCAAATGGGTATCAAAGCAAAGAGTATGGAATATATTATTTGGATTTATACTTGGTGCAATAATTACTCCCACATTTGATCCTGTAACTCAAACTTTAGCGGCATTACCCGCAATATTTTTATTTGAAATAGGGCTTTTGTTAGTTAAGATAACCGAAAAAAAGAGGAAATAGAAGAATTATTTTTTTTCTTTATCATCTTTTTTATCTGAGCCAACTGAATTTCTAAATTCTTTTATTGCCTTACCAACTCCAGAACCTATTTCAGGTAGTTTTCCGACACCAAAAACAATTAGAATTATTACCAAGATAAGTATTATTTCTAACGGACCTATATTCCTTAGGAAACCCATTTTTTTCTCCATAAATATTTGTTACTTAATGAATGATACAATATTTATAATATTTTACTCAAAACAAACAATCATAATGAGACTTTTCAATTACGAGAAATTATCTAGGTCTATGTATTCACATAATATAGATGTCATACTAGCAGGCACTAAACCAAATGTTGAATACCTTACAGATTTTGAATGGATGAAAGGGTTTAATAAGGACAATTTTTTATTAGAAGATGGTGAAAATTATGCAGCTTCATTTGTTGGTCTTCCTATCGATGAAAATACTGGTCCTTTTTATGTAGCACCATCTACTCAAACAGGTTATCCGGAAAATTATCAGATGTGGATAAAAGACATTCGTTATTGGGGCCCTGTTTTTTTTGTTTCAGGTTCAGAAAGTCAAATAGATTCTGCTGATAATCCTATAGAAAGAGTCGCACAAGTATTATATGAAAAAAATCTCGATAAAGGTCGTATAGGTGTAGAATGGCGACATCTAGAAATGAAATTTGCAGAAGATTTACGTGAATTTTTACCGATGGCTACATTGGTTGATGCAGAGCCTATTTTATGGGATTTGAGAATGGTTAAATCTGAAGAAGAAATTATTCGTATAAGAAAAGCTTCAGATATTACAAGTGAAGTGATTAATTCTATTTATGAAGAGGTAGCCTTCGAGGGGATGAGCGAATGGGATTTGGAACATTATTTAGGTGTAGCTTTTGCTGAAAGAGGATCTCGGCATCTTTGGACAGATATTGGTTTCGGTCCCAAAGGGGCCAACTTTGTTGGACCTACTAACCAGCTTCTAAAAAAAGGAGAAATATTGAGAATAGATGCTAGTGGGTGGTGGAATGGTTATGTATCTGATCAATCTAGGTCATTAGCATGGGATGGAGAAATTTCTGATGAAGCAAAAAAAGCACATGCATCCATTTTAAGAATGAACAAGAAATTAAGAGATTCTGTTCGCCCAGGTATTTTACCATCAGATTTATATCTATTAACAATGAAAATGTTTGAAGAAGAAGGTTATGAATCACTAACTCCTCAAGCTGGACATTCATTAGGTAGAACTGTTCATGAACCTCCATTTTTAGTAAAAGGATCTAATAAGCCTTTGGAACCAGGAATGATTGTTGTTGTGGAGCCTACTATGAGAGTTCAAGGGGTAGGTAGTATAAATATAGAAGACACTACATTAGTTACTGAAGATGGATGTGAAAGTTTAACTTCTTCTCCACGTGAATGGGACGCATTTTTATAGTAATTTATTTTATTTAAGCATTCTCCAAACTGCTTTTACTTTTCCTATAATTTCTACATCTTTTGATTCAAGTAAAATCGGCCTGAAATCTTTATTAGCCGGTTCTAAACGTACGTTATTTCCTTTTTGGAAATAATTTTTCAATGTTGTTGTATTGTCTTTTATTATTCTTACAGCAGCCATCTGACCATTACTAACTATTTTTGTATGTTGCATTATGACCAAATCACCATCAGAGATTAATGCATCAATCATGGATTTACCTTTAACTTTTAATGCATAAATATTACTTGAGTTTCCAGCAATAGATTGTGGTAATTCAATATGTTCTTTACTGTAAATTTCAGACCATGATTCTTCATCTGGTAGTGGGAAAGGTTCTCCAGCTGAGATAGTCCCAAGCATTGGGACAGAAAAAATTTCAGTTATATTATGATTTAAATTGTTTGTACCATATTTAGGTAATTGTGAATTGTGCTGAGTTAATCTTAAGCTTCTAGAAACCTCAGAATGATTTTTCAAAATTCCAATTTTTTTTAATTTTTCTAAATTGTATTGTACTACTGAAGTCGAACTTATTTCACATCCTATTTGTATATCTCTTACACTAGGAGCATAGTCATATTCTGCAAACCATTTTTCTATAAAGTCGATTATTTTTTTTTGGCGAACACTTAGTATAGTCATAATTATTTATTTTATTTGTACTTAGTAAAAAATATCAACGTTCTTAATAAATTACAAAAATATCTGTCGCAATATTATAAAAATTAGTCATGTTGATGTAAATTATCACTTTCAAAAGAAATCACTTCTAATGATTTCGGTGGTCCTTCAGGTTCTTCTGATTCACCGAATGCAACATAATGTGGCACAGGCTGTTTTAATACTATAATTCCAGCTCTTTTAGTAGATAGCGGTTTATGCCCCCCAAACCATATAACAGAAGGGCCATCCACTAAATTGACTGGGCCATTTTTTATAGGTCTTAATACATTTTCATCTATTTTATTTGTTCCTGGTGTAGTTATTCCCCATTTAAGTAATCCTTTGTATTCTGAAGGTAAAACAAACCTCCATTTAGGGATTAATCCTTTCCAAGGCATAATTTCAATAGCTATAGTGTTTTCTTCAATAAAAGGGTGAATGATTCTCCAATTAAATCGTGAAGGATTATTTTGGTGAATTTCTTCTTTAGAATTAATTGGATTTAACCTAAATTTTTCGTTAACTAAGACTTAGTTTTATTATTAAATTTTTTCATTAGACGAGATTTTTTTCTAGCAGCATTATTCTTATGCAATACCCCTTTAGAAACTGCTTTATCTAAAGCGGAAATAGCTGAAATTACAGTATCTTTTGAATCAATTGAGTCTAATGCCATTTTCATTCTTGATTTGGTATATGTTCTTACTATTTTATTGTTTGTAGCTCTTTTTTTTTGTGAGCGTAATGTTTTGGCTGCGGGCATATTTCATAACCTAATAAAATTTAACGTCTTATTATTATATTCTTAAATATAATTATTTACTTGCAGTAAAGTTACTCGTTTATTCTAATTACTGATTCAATACCCGGTATAGCTTCAAGACGGGAAAATAATTTACTTAATTGTTGGACACCTCTTGTGTATACTGTCATTGCAATATTTACTGCGTTTGAACCTTTGTTTTCTGAAGAAGTTATTTTATGAATATTAACACCTTCAGATGAAACAACCATTGTTATATCTCTAATTAAGCCTACTCTATCGTAGGCATTTACAATTAATCTAGATGAATATGTAGTGGTATATTCTCCCCAATTTACATCAACTATTTTCTCTGGTTTTAAAGAATATTTGGCATTATTACATGATATTTTATGAACAGTAACATCTTGATTTCTAGTTAGATAGCCAATTATTTCATCTCCATGAATAGGATTACAACATCTACCTATTTTAGTAAGAAGATCTTGTTCTCCGATCACCACTAAAACACCAGGTTGAACAGATGGGTTGTTATTTTTTATTTTATTTTCTGTGCGGTCTATAGCTTCTGCTATTCTTGTAATTGGTATTGTTCCTGATCCTAATGCTTCTATTAATTCTTTCGTTGTGGTGAAATCCATCTTTTCTGCTATTTCTGATTCAGATAGATCTATACTTAATCTAGTCAATTCCTTATTTAATATTTTTTTACCTTCACGTTCAATTACATTTTTATTTTGTTTATTAAACCATTGTCTTACTTTAGTTTGAGCCCCAATAGAAGATAAAAAATTCAATTCAGGATTTAGCCAATTTATATTTGGACCTTTATTTTTACGAGATTTTTTAATTTCTACTAAATCTCCATTTTGAAGTATTGTATTTAATGCTACTATTTTGTTGTTTATATAAGCCCTTGTAGCATTATGTCCTAATTCAGTATGTACACGATATGCAAAATCTAATGGTGTTGCACCAATCGGCAAATCAATAACGTCTCCTTTTGGAGTATACACGAATACTTGATCACTTAAAATATCTGTTTTAACTGAAGACAAATACTCTTCATCTTCTGTAAATTCTTGTTGCCATTCTAAAATTTGTTTCAGCCATGTAATTTGTTGTTCAAAATTATTACCATTAGTTACGTTTTGTTCACCTTCTTTATATGACCAGTGAGAAGCGACTCCTTCTTGTGCTATCTTTTCCATCTCTTTAGTCCTAATTTGGATCTCCATAGAATAGTTACCTGGACCAATAACTGAAGTATGTAGTGATTGATACATATTCTCTTTTGGATTGCCGATATAATCGTCAAATTCACCTTGTAAAGGTCTCCATTTCGAATGTACTATTCCTAAAGTTTTGTAACAATCATTTATATTATCGGTAAGAATTCTTAAGGCAAATAAATCATGAATTTCATTAAATTTTCGTCCTATTTCTTGATACCGGTTAATTTTTTTATAAATACTATATAAATGTTTTGCTCTACCATATATCAATGATTTAATATTAGATTTTTCTAATTCTGTTTTTAATGATTCTACAGCAGCGTTTACATATCTTTCTCTTTCGAGTCTTTTTCTAGCTACTAGCTTGGAAATCATTTTATAATTTTCAGGATTAAGATATCTGAAGGATTCATCTTCTAGTTTCCATTTAATTTCATTCATCCCTAATCGGTGAGCCAATGGGGCATGTATATCTAAAGTTTCTCTTGCTATTCTTAATTGCCTACTAGCAGGTAAATATTTCAGAGTTTGCATATTGTGGAGTCTATCGGAAAGTTTAATTAATACAACTCTTACATCTTTTGTCATAGCAATTAGTATTTTTCTTAGAGTAGCTGATCGAGTTCTTTGAGGTGTATTAATTTCTATCGCCATTTGGCTACTTTCATTAATCTTATCTATATTTTTTAATTTTGTTGCACCATCAACTATATATGCTACTTCACTACCAAATAATTTCTCAATTTCATTGTATGAAACGTTACAATCCTCTATAACATCATGCAGTAATGCTCCTTTGATAGTAGTAGTATCTAATTTCATTTCTGCTAGATTTTGAGCTGTAGCGATAGGATGTATTATGTAGGGCTCTCCTGATATTCTTTTTTGATCTTTATGACTTTTTTCAGCGAAATCTAATACGTCATTTATTTCTTCAATTTGTGTAGGATTTAAGTATAATTCCAAAGTAGTTTTTAATTTATTTTTTGGAATATTTATTTCAGTTAAAATTTCCATAAATATTTAATCAGATTCAAAAAATTTTACTATTTCGTCTTTATAGAAGTTTTTTATAGGAATTTTATACCCATTTTCATCTATAAACAATATTTCTGTGTTGTTTGTAACTTCCCCAATTTTTTTTAATTCAAATCCTTCTTTCTTTAATTTTTCTATAATTTTAAAGGAATTATTTTTGGATGTCGTTATTAGTAATGCTCCTGATGAGATCAAACCAAAAGGATCTAATTTTAATTTATCACAAATTTCTTGTGTTTCATTTAGAATAGGAATTTCATTTTTTTTTATTAGTATTCCTTTTTTTGAAGCATTTGCAATTTCATTTAATGCAGTACAAATACCTCCTTCTGTGACATCATGCATTGAAGTGACTAAATTAGTAGAGGAAGCTAGAATTGCTGGTTCAACTATTGAAATTCCTGGATTTAGTATTAATTTTTTTGCATTATTTATCACTGATTGATTAATTTGAAGAGACTTTAATTTTTCTGAGTAATTTTCTGCTAATATGCTTGTCCCTTCTATACCTATATATCCATAAAGTAAAATATCATCACCAATATTAGCATCCGAAGTTTTTATAGCTCTTGATGTTTCTATTTCTCCAATCATAGTACCAGATATGATTGTTTGTGATAATCCTTTAGTTATTTCTGTATGCCCTCCAACTATAGTCACATTTATTTGATTTGCTGCTTCATTTAATTTTTTAAATGTTTTGTAAATACTTTCTTCTGAAGTGTTTTCAGAGAACAAAACAGTCGCTAAAAACCATTTTGGTAATGCTCCAGAAGTAGCTATATCATTAGCATTTATTTGTAAAGAATATTTTTCTATATTTTCGTCTACAAATGTAATTGGGTCAGAGGTAAGGATTAATGTTTTACTACCAAAAGAAATATGAGCTGTATCTTCACCTATTTCTGGTCCAAGTAAAACTCTAGGATCTTTATTATGAAATTTTGAAATTAATTTATTAATTACTGGATTAGGTATTTTTCCATTTGATAATAACATTAGTCCATTCCAGGGACTATTGGTAATGGTTTTCCCGAAAGATATTTTCCGATTACATTTTGAAATTCTTTTGGAGCGACACTCTCAAATTCTATCCATATGTCCCCGTAGCCTTTAATCATATTTTTATTATTTTCGCAAAACCAATCATAATTTTTATCTTTTTTATCGAAATTAAAAACTATTTTAAATTTAGCTTCACAATTTGATTTTTTTATTAGAGGGATTTGAATATTTAATAATTCAGAGATGTATAAAATTTCGTTTTTATCAGTAATTTCTCCTGCAAGAACAGGGATTTTTTGTTGATTATTTCTATAAATTTTTATTGAAATGGCTTTTTCAAATAGGTTATTTTTAGAAATATTTATACTGTCTGTCATATTATTTTTAACTTCAGTGCAGTTAATTGTTAGTTCTCCTGTGGAGTCTGAATGATATTCCCATTTTTCTTTATCACTTTCTAATATATAAATAAATCCGTGATCAGGAGGGGTAAATTTTTCATAATATATTCCTGGTTTTGGGCAATTCATAGATTTGTCTTTCCAGAGAGTTTTTGTTACTGAAGTAAGGGTAATTTGTTTTGAGTCAATATTTTTTTCAAAAATCAGTTTAGCCATTTCATTTGTATAAGAAGATGGTGGCTCTGGAGTATTTGTTACTGTTGGAGTACTAGTGGAAGTTGGTTTAATGATTTTATTTTCTGTTATTGCGATAGGAGTATTTGTAGGGGTGGGAATAGGAGTTATTGTAGGAATTGGAGTGGGATTATTAATTTCTGTAGTGATATTTGAGGTAGGTATTTTTTCTTCTGATTTATTGAGATTACTTAAAGTGCAAGATCCTAAAAAGCTCAATATAAATAAAATAGATGTAATAAAGACAATAGATCGCATTTTAAAAAATTATTTCGAATACTTTCCTAAGAGTAGACATGCATTTTGACCTCCAAACCCAAAACTATTTGATAATGCTATATCAACCTTTTTTTTCCTCTTAATATTTGGGACATAATCAAGATCGCAATTTGGATCCTTTTCACTATAATTTATTGTAGGGTGAATTATAGAATCATTAATAGTTTTGATACATGCAATAGCTTCCAAAGCTCCTGATGCTCCTAAAGAGTGTCCAATCATTGATTTAGTAGAGCTTATTGGGATTTCCTTTGAAAGCTCTTTAAAAACATTTTTTATTGCTAATGTTTCTATACGATCATTTGTTGGGGTAGAAGTTCCATGTGCATTTATATAATCTACTTGTGAAAATGAGATATTTGCATATTTGATAGCATTTTTCATAGCTAATGAAGCACCATAACCTTCATTGTGAGGTTGTACTAAGTGAAATGCGTCAGAAGATACTCCCCATCCTATAATTTCTGCATATATATTCGCATTTCTTGTTAGAGCATTTTTTTCACTTTCAATAATTAAAATTCCTGCACCCTCGGAAGGAGCAAATCCATCCCTGTTTGCATCAAAAGGTTTAGAAGCTTCCTTAGGATTTCCTTCCCATGTTGATAAAGCATGCATAGTACTAAATCCTCCCATGCCCAATTCGCAAATTCCAGCTTCTGAACCACCTGTAATTACTATATCGGCGACACCTCGTTTAATTACCTCTACGGCCTCACCTATCGATTGAGTTGAAGCAGCACATGCCGTTACACAAGTATTTGTGTAACCAGTAATTCCCCATATACGACTGATATTTGCAGAAGCCATATTAGGTAACATCATAGGTATATAAAAAGGGCTCATCCTCATTACCCCTTTGTTATTTTTTATTTCAGATTGTGTATCGGTTTCAGGGAGGCCTCCTGAGCCAACTCCCATTAAAATCCCTACTCTGTTTGGGTCATAGTCATTGATATTTAGTTTAGAATCTTTAAGTGCTTGATCAGTAGCATGTATAGCATATTGTGTGAATCTAGCCATTCTTCGAGATTCTTTATTGGATACAATATGATCTATGGAAAAATCTTTTATTTCTCCAGATACTTTACAAGGGAAGTGATCAGGTGATACTAAAGAAATTTTATCTATCCCTGAGATCCCATTTTTTATATTTGTCCAAAATTGATTGACGTTATTTCCTAGGCAGGAGACTAATCCCATACCCGTAATTACAACTTTCATATCTATTTTCTTTTGTCTTAAGATATATTTATTGATTAATTATAGAATTCTTTTTTAACTTTTTTAATAGTTTCAATAGTTTCTGCGGCTATAAATAATGATCCAGTAGATATTATTACTTCATTTCTTTTTATTATTTTTTTCCCATAAGATAAGGCATTTTCTATGTCATTGAAATCAGCAATAATATTTTTTTTGTACTTTTTTAGAATTTTTTTAAGTTGATCAACTGGTATTGATTTAGGGTGTCTTGATTTTGTTAGAATTATTCTTGGATTTAAGTCTATAAGAATTTTCATTATAATTTTTGGATCATGACCATATCCAGCACCTAAAATTATAACGATATTTTTTTTATTTATTCCTGTGTAATTTATGGTTTTGAGTAAAGCTTTTGCAGCATTTTCGTTGTGTGCTCCATCAGTAATAATTAAATATGGAGATTTTTTTAATACCTGAAATCTTCCTGCCCATTTAACTTTAGGTATAGACTCAGTTATAGAACTTAAGTTAAATTTAGTATTTATATCTGAATATTTCACTAAAGTAGCTAAAGCAGTCGATAGATTATTTATTTGATGCTCACCAATTAGCGGATATTCTACATTAAATTTTCCTTTTGTTGTATTAAATAAAATTTTTGATCCGTTAATGCCCATATTTTGAATTTTAGATACCGTTACTAATTCAGATGTTTTTTGTAATGGTGCTCCAATATTTTGAGCATATTGTACTAGCCCCTTCTCTACTTTATCTATTTGATTAGAAATGATAACTGGTATATTATTTTTTATTATTCCTGCTTTTTCTAAAGTTATTTTTTCTATATTATTTCCTAGAACGCTCATGTGATCCATACTAATTTCAGTAATCACTGAGATTTGGGGGGTAATGATATTAGTAGAATCTAATCTACCACCCATCCCTACTTCTATCACTGATATGTCTACTTTTTTTTTCCTAAAATAATTAAGAGCCATAACATTTATAGCTTCGAAGAAAGATATTTTTAGATTTTCATCTTTTGACATTTTTAAAATAATTGGCCAAATA
Organism: Chloroflexota bacterium; assembly: GCA_002718415.1. GTDB lineage: Bacteria > Chloroflexota > Dehalococcoidia > Lucifugimonadales > Lucifugimonadaceae. Next base: position 130,396 of record PBEM01000004.1, on the reverse strand, counting down.
TTATTTAATTCATTTGCAAAATCTTTTTCTGGAATTGAACGATTATTTATTTGTATTCTTTCAGTTATTTTATGCATAGATGGAGATGAAAAAAAACCTACCTTTAGATCTGATCCTATTAAGCATTTTGAGATTATCGCTGAAGTACTTCCTTTCCCGTTAGTTCCAGCGACATGTATGAATTTTTGGTTTTTTTGAGGATTATTACAATAATCTAATAATTTACTAATTTTAGATAAGTCAAATTTTATACTTTTTTGAACGTTGGGAAAATTTTCAAAATTTCCTAGGAACATTAATTTTTTTATTGAATTTTCATATGTTATATTCATAAAGGTTATATTATTCAGATTTTATTTAATTAGGGGAATATTTATTTTGAAGTATAAAGAACTTTTTTCAGATATTTTATTTAACAATCGTTCTGATTATAGTGAAATAAGAATTGAAGAAACAGATTCAACACGTTTAGTTTATAAAGGTAAGGAATTAGATAATATTTCACAGAATATTAGTTTTGGTGGAAATGTTAGATCTGCATACAAAGGTGGATGGGGATTTTCAAGTTTTAATTTTTTGTCAGATATAGAAAAAGATTTAAATAATATTCATACAGAAGCCTTTCTTCAAGCTAAAAGTATTGGAGATTCAAAAACTAATTTAGCAGAAGTTGAACCTAATATTGATAAAGTAGTAAATTCTTCGGGAAAGAATCCGAATCTTGTAACCATTAAAGAAAAAAAAGAATTATTGGAACATTATATAGGGTTAATTTTTTCTTCAAATAAAATTTCAAGTGCAGACGTTATATATGGAGATATGAAAAGAAAAGTATATTTTGGAAATTCTGATGGTACATATATTGAACAAGAATACTCACATGTAATTTCAAGAATTGCAATTCAGACTAGGATAGGAGACGATATATTGGAGTCTGGTTTTTCTATAGGTTCTTTAGGAGATTATGATCTTGTTGAGAATTTAGAAGATTTAGTTTTGGAACATAGAGATAAGGCAATAGGTTTATTGAAATCTAAAACTCTTTCTGGAGGTGAAAAAACCGTAGTCCTAGATCCTATATTAGCTGGTGTTTTTGTGCATGAAGCTTTTGGACACTTGTCTGAAGCTGATAATGTTTACGAAAATAAAGAATTAAGAGATTTAATGTTTTTAGGAAGAAAATTTGGTGGAGAACACTTAAACTTCACTGATGGTGGATTAATTAATTTTGATAATAATCCTTTAAGAGGATCATATAAGTATGATGATGAAGGTACTCCTGCGACAATTTCACCTTTGGTACGAGAAGGTGAGTTAGTTGGAAGGCTCCATTCAAGAGAAACAGCAGCAAAATTAGGTGAAAAACCTACTGGGAACGCTAGATCTATAGGTTATTCTTTCCCTCCTATTGTTCGAATGACAAATACTATTATTGAACCTGGAAAAGCAACTGTAGAGGATTTATTTAATGGAATTAAAGATGGTATTTATGTAAAAAATTGGCATGGAGGTATGACTCAACATGAAATGTTTACATTTACTTCTGGAGAATCTTATATGATTAGAAATGGAAAGATTGCAGAAGCAGTTAGACCAGTAAAATTATCAGGAAATTTATTTACAACATTAAAGAATATTGATGGAGTAGCAAATGATTTAGAAATGAATCAAGGTGGAGGATGTGGTAAATCAGGACAGTCACCATTACCGGTATCAAATGGTAGCCCACACATTAGAATACAGAATTGTCTAATATCATGATAAATGAAGTAATTGATAAATCAAAAAGGATATTTGATCAATATGAAATATATTCGATTACAAGTGAAAATCATCCTATTTCTTTTGAGTCAAATAAATTAAAAGAAATTACAAAAAAACAAACTTCAGGATTTGCTATGAGGGGGATAAAAAACAATCGAATAGGATTATCTTCCACTACTAACCCTTTAAAATTTGATCAACTTATTGAGAATGTGAAAAATTTATCTAATTACGGATCAAAAACCGAAATGGTTTTTCCTTCTGGTTCAATATACAGTAATATTCCTATTTTTGATGAATCTTTATCTTCAGTTAGTGAAGATAAAATTATAGAGAATATAAAATCTTTTATAGATAAACTATTAAGTATTTCTTCTAATATATTAGTGGACTCTAAAATCGGTTGGGTGATTGGAAATACTAGGATAATTAATTCTTCGGGTTTTGATAATAATTATGATTATTCTGAATCTTATTTTTATGCTAATGCTAATTTAATTCGTGGTGATGATATGCTAAATATCTGGAATGGATGTTCATCTCATACAATGTTATCTGAAGCCGAATTAGATAAGTCATTTTTTAAAATAAAAAGAAATTTAGAGTGGGCTAAAAACACATCAAGATCTGTAAATTCTAATGGTGAATTACCGGTTATTTTCACTCCAGAAGGTTTTTTAAGCACTTTTTTAGGTCCTTTGTTAGAAGGTTTTAATGGTAAAAATTTTCTAAATAAAACCTCTCCAATTATTAATTTATTAGGTAAACAATATTTAGATAAGAAACTTTCTATTAGAGATAATCCACATTCAAATGAATTAACAGGAAGTAAGCCTTTTGATGATGAAGGAACTTCAACAAGAATAATTGATTTTGTTCAGAATGGTATTTTAGGAGAGCCTTATTATGATTTACAAACTGCTTCTCAATTGAGCTTAAATTCTACTGGGTCAGGAGGAAGATCTATATCTACAAATTTATATCCAACTGTTTCCAATATAGAAATTGATAATGGGGATGAAAATTTCTCAGATTTAATTTCGAATGTAAAAGATGGAATAATTGTAGATAGTTTACTTGGAGCAGGACAAGGGAATGAATTAGGTGGAGAATTTAAGGCTAACTTATCTCTTGGCTACAGGATTATTAATGGAGAAATCGTTGGTAGAGTAAAAGATACAATGATTTCTGGAAATGTTTATGAGTGTTTATCGAGAATTGAATCTATATCTAAAGATGTTGAAAATGTTTATGGTTCTGCAAAAATTCCAGCCATAAAATGTACAGGAGTGAAAATAGCATCTTCTAACTAAATATTTATTTGGTATTTTTAAAAATTAACTGTGCAGCTCCAAGAATAGATACTTCTTCTCCAAGGGTGGTATATTTTATAGGTACATTTTTTCTATATCTTGGAAGAGCGGTATGAGATACAGTTTTGATAATTTCATTAAATCTATGTTCTAATCCCCATGCTACACTTCCACCAATTACTAAAATTTCTGGTTCAAAAATATTTAATATTGAAGACAAACCTTGTGAAATATTTTCTATAACATCATTAACTATTTCTTCGGCGAAAGCATTTCCTTGTTTGGCATTGAGTATGATATTTTCAGGAGAGAAATTACTGAAACCTACTGAATTTTTATCAGAAAGATTTTTATATTTTTTTTCAGCTAATTTTGTTATCGCAGGCCCCGAAGCATTACCTTCAAAACAACCTTTACATCCAACATTACATTTAATACCATCTGATCTGACTAAAATATGACCCATTTCACCAGCTTGACCGGTGGTGCCTGTGATCATTTTTCCATCAGCTATTATTCCTCCACCTACTCCTGTAGATATGGTTATATATATTAGGTTTTTTATATTTTTGTTTTCTCCTAAACTTGTTTCGGCAAGTGCAGCTAGAGTGGCATCGTGTCCAATCATTACTGGTAAAGGATGAAAATTTTTCTTAATAATTGGTATAAGGGATTTATTGTGCCAAGTCGGTAAGTTTGGAGGAAAATTATATTTTCCATCCAAAGGATTAATTGGACCTGCAGAAGAAATTCCAATACCAGTAATATAATTTGTAATTTCTTCTGATTTAGGTATCATATTATTAATAGTTTCTTGAATTAATTCTGATAATCTTTCCGCAGCATTTTCAATTCCTTTTTCCGGTAAAGTGGATATTGAAGATATATTAGAACCTGATCCTTCTATATCAACAAGACCTGTTCTAATATTTGTTCCGCCTATATCGACAGAAATTACAAATTTATTCATTTGGTTCTATAGATTTCAGCATTGTCTAAAGGTTTATATCCAATGGTAGATTTCGCATGTTCTATATCCCAAATCTTCCATAAATTATCGGAAACACCATAAAAAATTTCATACCCTTTTTGATTTATTAAGCACATTTCTATCATATGACTAAGGTCTCTATAACTAACCCAGGTGGACAAAGATCTAATATTATTCGGTTTGTTCTCAGCGTTAAATGTTCCTATTCTTAGGCATGATACATCCATATTATAATATTCATGGTAATATCGACCTGTCGCTTCTCCGAATACTTTACTAATGCCATATTGGCTATCTGGTCTTATAGGAACTTTATGATCTATTAATTTGTATTTTCCTGGAGATAAATTTTTATAATTACCTTTTACTATATTAGAATATGGGATATCCATTTCAAAATTTCCTACTGCGTGATTTGAACTAGCGAAAATAATTTTTTTTATTCCAATATTTTTTGCTGTTTCAAATATGTTATGAGTTAAAGAAATATTATTAGATAATGCTTTTTCCCATGATGTATGAACAGATGCATTTGCAGCTAGATGTATTATTGCATCAACATTCTTAATACTATCTGCTATGTCATTAATATTTAAAGCATCAGAAAATATAGTTGGAATATCAGGAGATTGATTATTTTTGGTAATATCTAATCCTATGAAATCAAATTTATCTTTCAATAGTTTGATTATATTTGATCCAATTAGTCCTGAAGAACCTGTTACTAAAACTCGCATAATGTTTTTAAAAGTAAATATTTAATTTCGCATTAAAACTTCGTAATTTCTTTATAAGGATTATTTTATCTTATAAAGAATAAATTGTTAAAAAAATTTTATAAATTACCAAAAAAAATATAAATATTACTTTTATATCGTCTAAAGAAATTTTTTTCATCGAAAAACTGCGACATTAAAAATTAGATATAAAGAACATATGTTCTATGGTTATGATTACTAATTACTAACTTATTAAATTTAGGGAGTTAAATTATGGAACAAGAAATGAAAATAGCTTTTAGAAACCAAGCAGAAAAAAGAACAAATGCAGTAATTGAAAAGATAAGAATATTGACGCAATGTTCTAATAGAAATTCATTTAATTATGATGACGGTGATGTTGAAAAAATGTTTGAAGCTATTGATAATGAATTAAAGATATCTAAGGCAAGATTTACATCTAAATTTTCTTTTTAATTTTAATATTAATATATATACTAAATTCTATTAAATTATTTTACTATTGGGCAAGAGAATATTTAGTAAAGGATATTTATTATCAAAAAAGCTGATGTATTAGTAATAGGTTTAGGAGCTCATGGAAGTTCAACTGTATATAATCTTGCTAAAAATGGAATGAGTGTAATTGGTTTTGATATGTATAATCCACCCCATACAATGGGTTCATCTCATGGGAAGGCAAGAATCATAAGAAAATCATATTCTGAAGGTTCTCATTTTGTACCATTATTAAATAGATCATATGAATTATTTTTTGAACTTCAAAATCAAACTAATTTAGAAATAATTCAAATAATTGGTGGATTAATGATTGCCAAAAAAGGAGCTAATTCTTTAGAAGGTATTAAACATAGTTCAGAAGTTCATAATTGTGAAATCGAAATACTAACTAGTAACGATATTAAATCTAGATGGGAAATTTTTAATCCTGAAGAAGAAATGGAGGGTGTTTTAGATTTGATGGGTGGTGCTGTTTTTCCAGAGAATGTAATAAATACAAATTTAAATTTTTCCAAAGAATATGGAGCTGAATTACATTTCAATACAAAAATCTCAAAATGGATTTCAGATGATAATTATGTAACCTTAAAAACAGAAACAGGAGATACCTATTATGGAGATAAGTTAATAATTTGTTCCGGTGCTTGGTTACCTAATTTATTAAAAGATATTAATTTACCTTTATTTATTGAAAGACAGATTTTGTTTTGGTTTGATCCGATTAATAATGCGGAAAAATTTTTACCACAAAATTCACCAAATCATTCATGGGAGTATGAAGATGGTAAGATGATTTATATTCAACCAAATTTTGGAGATGGAATTAAGGCTGCCATCCATCATGATGGATATGAAGTAGATCCCGATAAATTGGATAGAAATAAGATTAATTTAAATGAAGAAAAAAAATTACGAACTATAATGAAATCTTATATCCCTGATTTAGATGTTGATTCCGTTAGATCTGCAGTTTGTATGTATACAAATACTCCAGATCGAGAATTTATAATAGATTTCCATCCAGAATATAAGAATGTATTAATATTGAGTCCTTGTTCTGGTCATGGATTTAAATTTTCTCCTGTAATTGGAGAAATAGCGTTTAATCTAATAAATAATGGTAAAAGTAAATTTAGTATAAATTCTTTTACCATTGAAAGATTATTATAAAATAAGAATTTTCTGGAGGTATTTATGAGAATAGGAATAATCGGTGCTGGAGGAATCGGAGGAGTTGTTGGAGGTTTGTTGTCAAATAGTGGATATGATGTTACTTTAATTGATCAATGGCATGAGCACGTAGTAGCTATTAAAAATAATGGTCTTAAGGTTGAAACGCAAGAAAAAACATACAATACATATCCTAAATCTTTGTCTATATCTGAATTGCAAAATATCTCAATTTTTTTTGATGCTTCATTTATAGCTGTTAAAAGTTATGATACTGAATGGGCCACCCAATTAATGAAAATATATACTAATCCTAAAACTGGATATTTTGTTGACTTTCAAAATGGTATAAATGACCATAGAATGGCTTCCATTGTTGGAAAAGACAAATCTTTAGGTAGTGTAATTACTATTGGTGCAGCTTGTTATGAGCCTGGAAAAGTTATTAGAACAGATAATTATCATCTCGGATTTAAGGTGGCTGAACAAGATGGTTCGATTTCTGATCGACTTAAAGATTTAAAAAATATCCTTAGTAATGTTGCTGAGACAGAAATCTCATCTGATTTATGGGGAGAAAGATGGTCAAAACTAATGGTCAATTGTATGGCTAATGCTTTGGCTGGTTTAACTGGATATTCTACATCAGAGGTTAGAACAATACCTGAAGTTAGAAGAATTGGAATACAATTAGGTGCTGAGGCTGCTAGAGTAGCTTTAGCAATGGGTTTTAAGTTACATTCAGTTCTTTCACTTTCCCCAGAACAGATTATTGACGCTTCAGAAGGAAAAAATATTGAAATTGTTGAGAATTCTTTGAGTGAAACAGCTAGAAGATCAGGTTCTGCAGGTAGACCGTCCTTTGGTCAGGATGTATTAAAAAAAAGAAGGACAGAAATTGAATTTCTCAATGGTTATGTTTCTGAAAAAGGTAGAGAAGTAAATATTCCAACACCTTTTAATGATGAAATAATAGATATAGTAAATGATTTAGGTATAGGATTTGATCCAGATCCAAAACACATTGATAAACTTATAAAGATGTTACCTTATTAGATTATTAGAAAGGGAATTAAATTGACTTTTAAAATGGGTTTAATTGGTTGTGGTGGAATGGGAAGAAGACATATTTCGGGATATGTAAAATTACGTCAACATTTTGATAATGTTGATTTAATTTCGGTATGTGATTTACATGAAGATGTAGCAAATCAAGCAGTTAGAGTAATTCAAGAATCTGGTCTAAAGAAACCTAAAATATATACAGATTACAAAAAATTAATTGAATCCAATGATTTAGATGGTGTAATAGTTGTAACAAGTACTCCTATGCATCATAAGATTGCTATATACGCTATGGAAAATGGATTACACGTTATAACTGAGAAACCGATGGGTATAACGATGAAAGCATGCAGGTTAATGGAGGATTCTGCGAATAAAAACCAAAGGGAAATAGCAGTAGCAGAAAATTATAGAAGAGATCCGATTAATAGATTATCTAAAGCATTATTAGATGAAGGAATTTTAGGTATACCATATTTTGCTTTAGATTTAAATATTGTTAGTAGTCATAGATCAGTTATGCATAGTACTGTATGGAGAGCAAAAAAAGATCAAGCAGGAGGTATTGTATTAGACGCAGGGGTTCATAATGCAGATATGTTACTTTATCTTATGGGAGATGCTGATACAGTTTATGCGGAGACTAGGATTTTAGAACCTGAAAGGACCCTAAATGATATGGGTGAAGTAGCTCCACAACTAGCAAAAATGTACAAACATAGACGTGAACCTGGTTATAACACTGGAGATCTAGTAATACAAGATGCTGTTGATACTGGATTTGCATTAGTTAAATTTAAATCAGGTGCTATAGGGCAACTAAGTATCACAGATGCTTCTCATGGGCAAAAAGCATCGATATCTACAATTACAGGGAGTAATGGTACTTTATATAGGACTGAAAGTAGATCAGGTAATCCAATTAAATTAGTTTTATTTAATGGAGAGGAAATATCAGGGGATAAAATTTTAGATTTAGTGCCTAATTTCAAATTAGACGAATTGACAACCAAGTTATGGGATGGGAATTCATTAATTGCTTCATATGATTTAGACTTTCATGAAACCGATGCTAGGATATTGGCATATGAATATATGGATTGGATTCTTTCTATACAAAATGGAGGAAAACCTGAAGTAGGTATTCCTGAAGGTAAAAGTGCTATAGGTTTAGCTTATGCAATAGTCGAATCTGGACTAACTGAATCTAAAATAAAAGTCTCAGATGTTATTTCAGGTAAGATAGATAATTATCAAAAAGATATAGATATATCACAAAATATATAGTTAATCCGGTGAATCTGAATTACCAAATAATTCGACTATTTTTTTTATAGTATTTCGATCCATTTTTGAATTTATAGATTTTAAATTATCTAATAGATGATTTTCGTTTGATGTTCCTGTGATAATTGTTGAAACACACTTATGTGAACCAGCAAAGGCATAACCTTGAGAAATAATATCGTTATTTTCTGAGTTATTGTCATTTAAAGAATTCAAATCTTCTAAAGTTCCAACAATATCCGGTCGATTTTTTCCCCAATCATTAAATCTTTCATTTAGTTTTGAATTTTTAGTTAAGGTTATTCTAACGGGAGCCATATTAAGGATTCCAATATTTTTTTCTTTAACTATAGGGAAAACATTTTTTGCAGCCCATTGATTCATGATTCCATATTTTAGCATCATTGTATCCCAAACTTCAGGGTGTTTATTTAATGCTGTTACCATAGCTGTATGTCTAGGTTCAATCACCATATTTTCTGTTATTCCAATATATCTAATCAAACCTTCTTCACGAGCTTTTATTATTGAATCTAAAAAACAATCAGTTATTGATTCATAGTTTTTTTGTAATAAACCATGAAATTGAAAAATATCTACATATTCAAGATTTAATTTTTTAAGGCTCCTCTCCAAAGACTTACGTGGGAAAGAAGGGTTCATTAATTGATCTATTGAATCTCCTCTAGATTTCAAGTCTTCAATTCTTGTAGATACTTTAGTAGCTAAGAGATAAGAATCTCTATTGATACCTTTTAATGCATTACCTAATAATTCTTCACTATTAGAATAAGCTGGAGCTGTATCAAATAAATTTATACCATGATTTATGGCAATATCGATTAATCTTTTTCTACTTTTATCTGTTCCTCCCGTTTTCTGTCCAAATTGAGAAGGCCCACCTGTTCCATATGATAATAAAGAAACTTTCTCTCCTGTTTTACCAAGTATTCTGTATTCCATAATTTATTTAGTATTCCATTATGGCTCTACCTAAAATTTTTCCATTTTTTAGGTCATCACATGCTTCATTTATTTGATCAAGTTTATATCGTTTGGTAACTAATTCTTCCAAAGGAAATTTACCTTCTTTATGCCATCGTAAAAACATATTGAAATCTTTGTCAGGGTATGTAGCTCCTAGAGATCCTCTGTATTGTCTTTGATGGAACATAAAATGTGATGGGTCTACAGTCATTTCTTTTCCTGGCATTCCTATCATTACTGCCATACCACCAATATTATCCGCTCCAGGACCACCTCCTCTTACGGAAGGTAATATTTGTTCATTTGTTATTTTTAAACCTATTGCATCAAAAGCATAATCAGCACCTACTGAAGTAATTTCATGTATTGCTTCTATCGGGTCTGTCTTGAGAGAGTTAACAGTGTGTGTAGCACCGAATTTCTTTGAGAACTCTAATTTAGAGTCGTCAATATCTACGGCAATGATAGGATATGCTTCTAAAATTGAAGCCATTTTTATAGAAGAAATTCCTACTCCACCAACCCCATAAACTGCAACTGATTCATTAGGTCTTACTTTTGCTGTATTTAAAACAGCTCCGGCACCGGTTAAAATAGCACAACCAACAATTGAAGAAATGTCTTTAGGATTATCATCATCTATTTTCACAACATACCCGCTCCAGACAGATACATCTTCGCACCAAGTAGCTTGCGGTCCTTTTAAGGGTATTTCATTCCATGTCATATTACCAGGTTCAGGTACCCATCTACCTACTATTGGATCTCTAGGGACCCACGTAACTATTGTTAGGTCTCCTTCTTTTAAATGAGAAACATTTTTACCAATTTCTGTTACAATACCTGTACCTTCATGACCTAACATAGCAGGAGTAGGAAATTCAGGATTTTCCATTTGATGTAATTGTGAATGACAAATTCCACTTGATAGCATTTTTACATTAACATAATTTTCTTTTGGGGATGAAATTTCAATCGTATCCACTGTTAGTGGTTGTCCGGTATTTGTGTGTATAGCAGCTCTACTTTTCATAGCTTTATCCTTAGTATTTTATAATTTTATATCAAACTTCTTATCAATATTGAATAACTAACGTGATAATATCTCAAATATATTTATCTTACATTTATTGATTGCTGTAAACAATTCTGGAGTAGGTGATAATTTTGTAAGTATTTCTTCAATTTGTTCTTCGGTAATATATTCCTTAAGGCAATTGATTTCATTTATTTCTAATATTTCCTCAATTCCTGTTTTCGAATTATTTTTTTCTTTATCTCCATTATTTCTTTCAGATTCGGTATTTATTAATTTTTTTGGAACTTTTTGAGTATTTATATTTTTTATAGAGATAGTTGTTTCTTCTAGATTTATTTCACATTTTTTTGTTGCTAAAGTTAATTCGATAATATGGTTATCGGAAAGTCCTTGACTTGATTTTTCAAATAGATTTTTTATTATTTCACTATTCGTGTTTTTAAGAATACATAAACTTTCATCTATTGTGATTCCAATTAGTTTTAGTTCATTATCAAAATATCCACAGGATAAAAATTTTTCTAACACTGATGGTGATAGTTGATTAATAGTATAAGTACCTCCTATAAATTTTAGAGGTTCATCAAAATTTATTAACCCTAGAGGACCCAATTCATTTATAAAGCATTCAATTTTATCTATACCGCCCATAGAAGAAGTAATTTGACCATAATTACTTTTTTCAAATATACTTCTTTCATTTTTGTTAAGGCAAAAAACACTTTGTAAAGTTATGAGATAAATTTCTGGAGGAGGATCTTTAGCAAATAGATATATAAATGAACTGTTACCTACTCCAACATCTTTTATACAACTTTTAGTTTTATCTGTTAGTTTTCCAGAGCTAAAATCTAATAGGCCAATAATAATTCTTTCTTTTGAATCATATGATAAACATTCGTCTGAATTTTTAGCTAAATCATTATCAATTAGATATTGTCCTGGTGGAGAGGTGATAAGGTTTATTATTTCTGTTTTAGAATTAAATATCTCTGTTAGACAATTTATTTCAGGAATAGGAATTTCTGAAATAAATTGTTCAGGATTATTCATAGGATCTATACTTATTATTTTTGTGTCAGGAGTCGAAGTTGGTACAGGGGTAGCAGTCGGTACTGAGATGAATGTAGCTATAGGTATGGGTGATGCTATTACAGTTTCCATAGCATTTGGAATATCTGATGTAACTGAAATAGTTGATTTTGTATTTGAATTTTTACATGAAGCTATAAATACGATAGAACATATTAATAATATTTTTATCAAATACCTAAAATACAAACTAAATTTCCTTGACCTTTACAGAACAGATGTTCTATAATAGAACAAATGTTCTCCATATATTTTTTTATGATTAAGAACTTCAAATAAATAATAAAGTAATTTTTTTGATTATTATTTATTATCGAGATAAATTTTCAATTTTTGAAATAAATTTACAAAAGAGGCCACTATATGCAAAATTTTATAGATGTAAACTTAAAAAAAGTTCGCTCAGACACTCTTCCAGAAAATACTAACTATAAAGATAACGGGTGTGATATATCAAAATCTTGTCTTGATTGTCATCTTACATTATGTAAATATGATAATGATGAATATTCAGCAGGGAAAAATAAACTAAATAGAGACAAAGAAATCTACCAATTAAATTCTGAAGGCAAATCTATAATTGATCTTTCAAAGCAATATAATCTTAGTATACGTACGATACAAAGATCTATAAAAACAGGAAATAATATAATAAAAAATCAAGATAAATCTGAGGAAGATATTTTACCTTTAAATTTATTACCAAAAATTACTTTTTATAATCCAAAAATTAAGAAAGAGTTATTGAGAAATTATAAATAATTTAACTATCTATATGCTTTTGTAGTTCTGTAGTTCCATGGAAAGAATCTCCTGAAACTAAATAAAAAGCTCTTTCAAGAATATTTGTAGATCTATCTGCAAATCTTTCTATATTATGAGATGCCCACATTAAATATGTTGCTTTTTCTGCTTTTGAGGAATCATTTTTTACTATTTCAAGTAATTCAGTAACAATTTTCTCGTTTAAACTATCTACTTTATTATCAAGTTCATTAATTTCAGTTGCAGTTTCATTAAGATTTTCCATCTCTTTTTTCATGAAGATATTAATTGATTTTTTTAACATATCTACTGATATATTTCCCATTTCAGGTATGTCTATTAATTCTTTCAGAAGAGGTTCAGGCCCCATCATGATGTTTATTTTTCCTATCCCCTCAGCGTAGTCCCCCATTCTTTCTAACTCGTTAGATATTTGTAAAATGGTAATTATACGACGTAGATCCGAAGCAATTGGTGCTTCTTTTCTTATAAGATCTACACAAAATCTTTCTATTTCTACTTCTATTAAGTCAATCCTATCATCCAATTCTATTACTCTTTGAGATTGATCAATATCTCTATTTTTTAATGCCTTAACTGACCTAAGTAGTGCATCTTCAACCATCCCAGACATTATGACGAGTTGACTTTCTAGTATAGATAATTCTTTATCAAATTCTTCTCTTGCCATAATTTATTTCCTTATAAATATTAACCAATTCTGCCTGTAACATAGGCTTCAGTTCGTTCATCTTTAGGGTTATCAAACACCTGTTTATTTTCTCCATATTCAATTAATCTGCCTATTCTTTCTTCTCCTGACATCATTACTAATGCATAATCTGAAATTCTAGCAGCTTGTTGCATATTATGAGTAACTATGATGATGGTTACATCTTTGGAAATTTCTTTTATAAGATTCTCAATAGATTGTGTAGAAATTGGATCTAGAGCTGATGCTGGTTCATCCATTAAGATTATTTCAGGATTTACAGCTAATGTTCTGGCTATACATAATCTTTGTTGTTGCCCACCTGAAATATCCAGTCCTGAATCGTTTAGCCTATCTTTAACTTCATCCCATAATGCTGCTTTTCTTAATGAATTTTCAACAACTTCATCTAAATTTACATTTAGACCATTTACTCTTGGTCCAAATGCAACATTATCGTATATGCTTTTTGGGAAAGGATTAGGTTTTTGAAAAACCATACCTATTTTATATCTAATTTCAGTAGCATCAACATTATTATCATAGATATTTTGATCTTCGAATAAAACATTTCCTGTCACTTTAGCATTTGGTATTAGGTCATTCATTCGATTAATACATCTAATTAGTGTGCTTTTTCCGCAACCAGAAGGTCCTATAAGAGCTATAACTTTCTTTTCAGGTACCGAAAAAGTTACATTTTCTATAGCTAATGAATTTCCATATTTTACTGATAAATTATTTATTTCAATTATTGGATTAGTAAAATCAATTATTTTTTCTTCGCTAATTTCTTTACTTTTAATTTGATTATTATCGGTACTCATTATTGATCAATTCTCTATAATTTAACTATTGAATGCGATTTTACTAAGTTTTTGTTAACGTTTTGAAAACAAAATACATGTTTGATATTTATACATTATGAACAAAAAATATTCCATATTTAATATGTCTTTTAGTGATTTAGAAACTTTTTTAGATAATTTAGGGGAATCCAAATTTAGAGCAAAACAAATATGGAGATCTGTTTATCATGAAGGGAAAGAATCCTTTTTTGACATGACTAATATCAGTAATAATTTACGTTCATCATTATCTGAAAAAATATCTATTGACTTATTGCGTACAAAAATTTTTCTATCATCCAAAGATCTTTCAACTGATAAGGCTTTATTTGAGCTAGAAGACGGAGAATTAATAGAAACAGTATTAATGAGATATAAAGAAGATGGACATAGGAATTCTCGTAAAACAGTTTGTATATCTACTCAAGCAGGATGTGCGTTAGGTTGTACTTTTTGTGCAACTGGGCAACAGGGTTTCAGGCGGAATCTTACTTTTGGAGAAATAGTAAAGCAAGTTCTATATATGAGGAAATTAGCTTTATCTGAAGATATGGATGAAATTGCGAAAAACCTTAGAAGTAAAGGTGAAATACAAGGCGTAACAAATATAGTTTTTATGGGAATGGGAGAACCATTAGCTAACTATGATAATACAATTTCAGCAATTAAAATATTGAATGATCCATTAGGGCTAAATATTGGGGCAAGGCATATTACTGTTTCTACTGTAGGGTTAGTTCCTCAAATATTGAAACTTTCAGAAGAAAAATTACAAATAAACTTAGCTGTTTCTTTACATGCAGCAGATAATGAGACTAGATCAGCAACTATGCCTGTCAATAAACGTTATCCGATTGAAGACTTAATAAATGTATGTAAGAAATATGTTTATAAAACTGGTAGAAGGATATTTTTTGAATATGTATTATTATCAGAACATAATGATTCAGAAGAACATGCATATAAATTAGGTAAATTATTGTATGGTATTAAATGTCACGTAAACTTAATTCCTGTTAATCCTACTACGCAGGGAATATACAACCGAACAAAATCTACTACAGTTCTAAATTTTCAGGAACAATTAAAAAGATTTAATATACCTTCTACCTTGAGAATAGAAAAAGGTATTGATATAAATGCCGGATGTGGCCAACTTAGATCAAGGATTGAATTATAATTTATAATTATTTTTACAACAAAGATAGGAATTATTATGTCTTATTTAGAATGGCCTGAAGTTTATAGGAAATTGGGAGTTAAGCCTGTCATTAATGCACAAAGTTGGGTGACAGTACTGGGAGGTTCTATAATGAGAAAAGAAGTATTAGAAGCTATGAATGATGCATCTAAGGTTTTTGTAGATATGATAGAACTCAATAAATCTGCAGGAAAATTTATAGCGAAAATTTGTAATTCTGAGGCAGGATTGGTTACTAATGGTTGTGCTTCTGCGCAAGTATTAATGTCTGCAGCTTGTATGACTGGTGAAGATGACTATAAGGTTGAAAAACTCCCTAATACAGGAGGCATGAAAAATGAAATAATTATATTTAAAGGTCAAAGAAATAGATATGATAAAGCATTTGAAACTTCTGGGGCAATAATTAAGGAATTTGGTACGGAAGAAGGTGCTACGGAAGAAGATTTGATTTCCATGATTTCTAATAAAACCTGTGCTATAGCATACGTAATTATGCCCTTTTATAAACCAGGAATTGGTTTAGAAAAAACGATAGAAATTGCACATAAAAATTCCATACCAGTGATTTTAGATGCAGCTGCAGAAATACCACCTAGATCGAACTTACATAGGTTTATAAATATGGGAGTTGATATGGTTGCTTTCTCAGGAGGTAAAGGAATTGGTGGACCTCAATCAAGTGGAATATTAGCTGGTAGAGAAGATTTAATAAATTCAGCTTTTAAGAATTCTCTCAATCTTCATAGCAATATAGCTTGTGTGGGAAGGCCGATGAAAGTTTCAAAAGAGAACATTATAGGTTTAGTTACAGCGTTAGAACTATATTTAGATAGTAATGAAGAAGAGGAGTATCAATCGTGGAAAGAAAAGTCTGAATATATTAAAAATCAGCTAAAAGATATTCCTTATTTAGATATAAAAATAGAAAATACTCCTACAGATAGACAAGGTACTCAACCTGTTTTATATTTTCATAATGATTGGAAAGGTAAATCTCCAGAAAAAATTAGAGAAGAAATGATTAATGGTGATCCACCAATATATTTAGGAGTAGGTGGATCTAACTTGTACGAGTATATGGGGGAAATAAACATAGTGATGACAAATGTTATGGAAGGAGAAGAAATAATAATTGCTGATAGGCTTAATAAACTACTTAGGTAGTGAAATCTTACTTTTCAATACCTTTCATATTTCCTGCATCATTTATAGAATTCCATTCATCTAAGAAAATTTTATTCCATTCATCCGATAGTTTACTTTTTATCATATCTTGAAAAACAGGCCAAAAAACGATTATTCCATCTGCTCCATCTCTTAAAGCTTTATATGCAGTTTCTTTTGATCTTACTAGAGCCGCTGTAACAAACGGTCTGTTATCCCAATTTTTGAATACTTTATTACATTCTCGAATTAATTTTGTTGGATCTCCATCTACATCATTAAATGGTTCGCAAAATGGCAGAATATGAGTGGCTCCTGCCTGGGCAATTGCAACTGCTTGGTTAAGAGTAAATACTGTAGTACAAAATGTTGGAATTCCTGACTTTTTTAATTGAATAAAAGCATCTAAAGCGAAAGTAGTTGCTGGTATTTTTAAAATAATCTGGTCAGACATTTTTGTGAAGTTTTCTCCTACAGATAAAAGTTCTGATGATGAGTGCCCATCAATTTCAACTGCAATTGGTTTATCTGTGATATCTATATATCTTTTTATTACATCTGTGAGTTGACCATATTTTTTTGTCATCTCATTTAATACGATTGTATTTGTAACGATACCTACAGCTCCACGGTTTAACCATATTTCTAAATCTTCAGGATCTCCTGCTACCCATATAGAAGGTCCATTTAATTCAGATTGAGCATTTTTTGGGTTGGTAAATAGTGGGTTATTATTTTTCATTTTTATTTTGCAAAGCATCTGCTAATACTTCGGTAAGATATTTTGCATTTACTCCTGTTCCATCTTCAATTTGTTGTTTACATGATATACCAGTAATTGTAGATATAGACGATTTGGGAGCCTTTCTAATTGCTGGAAAAAGTCTTTCTTCACCTATTTTAATTGAAACATCATAATGTTCTTTTTCAAAACCAAAAGAGCCAGCCATACCGCAACAGCCAGCATCAATTAATTTTGCATTATAACCACTAGGTAAATTTAGTGCCTTTAATGCAGAATCTGTTCCAGATAAGGCTCTTTCATGACAATGTACATGTAAATTTATATCTTCAATTTTTGGATCCCAGTTGATTTGTTCTTTATCATCTCCACTTGTTTCATTTAAAATATCTTGTATTAAAAATGTGTTTTCGGCAACAATTTTTGCCTTTTTATTATTTACTAATAAATCTGGGTAATCATCTTTAATAGCAATAATACAACTGGATTCACAACCAACTATTTTAATTCCTTTTCTGACGAAATTATATAAAAGATCAACATTGTATTCAGCCAGAATTTTTGCCTGATCTAACATCCCTTTTGAGATAATCGGCCTTCCACAACATTTTCTATCAACAATTAATACTTTAAATCCTAATGCTTCCAATAATTGTGTTGCAGCAATACCTGATTCTGGATGGTTGAAATTCATAAATGTATCATGAAATAGCACTATTTCCCCTCTAGAACCAGTGGTATTAGGATTTCTTTTATTGAACCAACTTTCAAAAGTTTTTGATACTACTTTTGGAGTCATTCTTCTTTTATCTAATCCTATTACATAATGTAAAATCATTCTCGAAGGGTATGACCTAACTAAAAAATTTATAATTTTCGGAAAAAATTTTGAGGTTAATGAATTTATCTTATGAACATTAGCTATCATTTTAGACCTAAGAGGTATTTTATGAGAGGAGTAATAATTATTCAAAAATTCATATTTAATCTTAGCCATGTCTACATTAGAAGGACATTCTGATTTGCAAGATTTACATTCCAAACATAAATCTAAAACATTAAACATTCTTTTTGAAGATAACTCTTCAAAAGGTAATGCCCCAGATATTGCGGCTCTAAGTGCATTTGCTCTTCCTCTAGTTGAATGTTCTTCTTCTTGTGTAGCATGATAGGATGGACACATTGCACCACTATACATTTTTCTACATGCTCCAACTCCATTACATTTTTCTATAGCACTACTAAAATTAGTTTCTTTTGCCCAATCTAATTTTGTTTCAAATGTTTTGGTTTTATATTCAGTTCCATATCTAAGATTTGAGGTCATAGGTGGGGTATTGAAAATTTTTCCGGGATTCATAATCGAATTAGGATCGAAAGTTTTTTTAACATCGCTGAAATATTTAACTAATTTTTTACCGAACATTTTTTCTGCCCAAGCACCTCTCACTATACCGTCTCCATGTTCTCCAGTATAAGCTCCACCAAACTCCAGGACTAAATCAGATATTTCGTCTGCAATAGAATGCATTCTTTTGATACCTTCTTCATTTTTTACATTAATCACAGGGCGTACGTGCAAACAACCAACAGAGGCATGTCCATAATATCCAGCTTCAGTTCCATTGGATTTTACTATTTCATCAAATCTCTTAACATATTCAGGTAATTTTTCTGGAGATACAGCTGTATCTTCAACGAATGGTAGTGGTTTAGCATCACCTGGAATATTCATCATTAATCCTAAACCTGCTTCACGCATACTCCATACTTTAGATTGATCTTCAGTTTTTTCTAGTGTAGTTATTTCTTCACATAAACCTAATTTTATAATTTTTCTTTCAAGTTTTTTTATTTTTGATAAAACTTCTTCCTGATTATTTCCTGACATTTCGACTACGATAATATCTGTAGGATTTCCTCTCAAAAAATCTATATTTTTAGCAAATCCTAACGATTGTCTTGCTTGTTTTATAATCATTTCTCCAATATGTTCAACTGCTGAAGGAGATTCAGTCAATATCTCTACAGTAGCTTCCATCGCGTTTGATATATTATTAAAATGAAAAACAGATAAAATTTTGTATTTTGGTATTTTTACAAGATTTAATTTTGCTTCTAATATGGATACTAATGTTCCTTCTGATCCAACTACAATTTTCGATAGATTAACATTTTCTCTTTTTTCTATTAGGTCTAAATTATAGCCACCTACTCTTCTTAAAATTTTAGGAAAATGTAATTTAACTTGTTGCGAAGCTTTTGAAGAAATATCTAATATTTCTCTATATATTTTTCCTTCAAATGAGTCAAGAGATAGTTTATTTTCTAAATATTCTGGTGATATTTCAGATAAATTAATTTGTTCTCCATTTGATAGTACAGTTTTCAGTCCAAGTACTTGATCTACTGTTTTACCATATATTATCGAATGTGAACCACAAGAATTATTACCAATAGCTCCACCTATATTTGCTCTTGCTTTAGTACTAGGATCTGGAGTAAAGAATAATCCATAGCTTTTCAGTTTTCTATTTAAATTATCAATTGATATCCCTGGTTGAGTAATTACAAATTTCTCTTCTGGTGAAATTTTTATAATATTATTTAGATATTTTGAAAAATCTACTACGATACCATTGTTAACGGTTTGACCAGACAATGATGTTCCTCCACCTCGCGGAGTGAGAGTCACTTTGTTTTTAAAGGCGAATTCATGAAGGGCAATGACATCCTCATAATTTTGTGGAATTACTACTCCTACTGGATCTATTTTATAAATAGATCCATCAGTTGAATACATTTGTCTTGAATAATCATCAAAACGTATTTCACCAGAAATATATTTTTTTAGTTCATTTTGTATATCTATTGATGATGTTGTCATAATTTATTTTTATTCGGTAATAATATAGATGCTAATATACTAAACAACAAAATTCCAATAATTATTCCCATCGAAATAAACACGTCTGATTGTGGACCAACAATATGGCCATGATGTAAATGTTCGAAAATCATTTTTGAACCAATGAAAAATAATATAGTTGCTAGCCCAAATTGTAAAAATCTAAATAAGTTTACCATATTTGCAATAAGGAAAAATAGTGGCCTTAATCCTAAAACAGCCATAGCATTAGAGGACCAAACAATGAAAGCATTATCGGTAATTCCAAAAACTGTTGGAATTGAATCGACTGCAAATACTATATCAGTAGAAGCTAGTACTAATACTGTAAGAAAAAATGGTGTAGCTATAATTTTTTTTGAATTAGATCTTATAAAAAATTTATATCCTTGGTATTTATCAGAAACTTTCATGAATTTAGAGAATATTTTTACTAAGATATTATTTTTAGGATCTGGATCTTTATTTTTTTTAAAAGCTAATTTATATGCAGTAAAAATTAAAAATATTCCTAAAATAATCATTACCCAACCGAACTTAGAAATTATTGCTACTCCAACAGCGATAAAAATAGCTCTGGCTATAAGCGCCCCCACAATTCCAAATGTTAGAGCTCTCATTTTTAAAGAATCTGGAACAGAGAAATAATTAAATATAATTATGAAAACAAATAAATTATCTATACTAAGAGCTAGTTCAGATAGAAAAGCGGTTGTGTATTCAATGCCTAATTCTGTATTACCGTATAAAAATATCCACAAGCCTACGAGTGCTGCTATTGATTTCCAAAAAACAGTTAAAAGTCCGGCTTGTCTAAATTCAATAACCTTTTCTTTTCTTGACAATATTGCAAAATCAAAAAAAAGTAAAACGGCTAAAAAAACATTAAAAATTAACCATATATATAGTGAGTCAAACATTTTTTATCTTTTTATAGGTTAAATAATGACTCTTATAATGATAATATTTTTCCAAATCATCTATACGGTGAATTATAAAATATTTATGATGTTTTTTCGACTTTATAAGTTATTTGACCATTTGGTGTAGATACACTTACCTCATCACCAACTCTACGACCTAATATTGCTTCACCTACCGGAGATCCTATTGAAATCTTTTTTTGTAATGGACTAGCTTCTCTAGGTTCAACTAATAGATATTCAATTTCTATTTCTGAATCTGATTGTACTAATAAAACTTTAGAACCTACTTGTACTCTATTTTTATCAGATTTATTATCAATTATTTCTGCTAATTTTAAAGTGGATTCTATTTCTCTAATCTTTGACATTACCATTCCTTGACTTTCTCTTGCAGCTTCTAAAGGAGCATTTTCACGAACATCTCCATCTGCTGCTGCTCTTTCAATATCCCCTGTCAATTTTATTCTTTCCTTTTGTAATTGACTAAGTTGTTTAGTCATGTCGTTATAACCACTTTGAGTCAGATTTACTTTTTTATCAGCTGTATTTTTAAGCATCTTTGTTCTTCTTGAACGTCTTAATCTTAAATGTTGAGCAAGATTAACTTCTGTGAAATTATTTATAGCAAGGTAAGCTAGAAATTTTTTGACACTTTTTAATCTTTCTGGATCAGGTTGTGCTGTTCTTCTTATAAAATCTTCAGAATATTCACTAATTTCTGAAGGGATAATACTCTTAATGTCTCTTTCTCCACCTATGTGCCTAACAAATCTTCCTATTTCAGATTGAGCAGCATTTTTTCTATCTTTTTTTAGTGATTTTGAATCTTTATTCAGAAAAATTTCTTGTACGTAATTTTGGAAGAGAGTTTTTACAGAGTAAGGTATTTCTGTAGATTCATTTTGAATTTCTTTAATATCATCAGACATATACTGACTCGCTTTCCAAGATTTAATTTCCCTATGTATAAAAAAAAACGAATCTATCAATTCTATGATTTTTATTTTAATATGTCTTTAGCAGGGGGATTTTTTTTGTATCTATTTTTTAAATTAAGACGTATTATTGTTATATAATATTTTCCGTTTAGTAATATTTCCTTTTTTATTCTTATGATAAATAGACAATTGAAAGAATCTTTATACAATGCCGAAAAGAACTTATCAACCTAAAAAAAGACGTCGTGCTAGGGTTCATGGCTTTCGATCTAGGATGAAAACAGTAGGAGGTCGTGCTGTACTAGCTCGTAGACGCCAAAAAGGTCGAGCTGTTTTAACAGTTTAAATAATTTTATGAATTTAAATAGGTCACAAATGATGAGTAGACCTAGTGATTTTGAGAAAATCTTTTCTCAAGGAAGTAGGCATTCATCTACAATAATGACAATTTGGATTAAGCCCAACAAACAATTTGATAGTATTGTTGGATTTTCTGTAAGTAAAAAAGTTGGGAATTCCGTTAAACGTAATTTAATTAGGAGAAGGTTAAAAGAAATAGTAAAAAAAATTTTACCTGATCAAGGATGGATTATATTTATAAGTGCTAAGCCTTCAATAGTAAATCGCACATTTAACCAAATTTTTTTTGATCTAAAGAATATTCTTACAATTAATGGAGTGCTTTCTTAGTTATATTAATGAATCAATTATTAATAAAAATCATTTATTTTTACAAAAAAATAATTTCACCATATCTTAGTTCTCAATGCAGGTATTCTCCTAGTTGTTCTTCTTATGCTTTAGATGCATTACATGAATATAAAATATATAAAGCTACTTTTTTAATTTTCGTTAGAATAGCTAAATGTAATCCTTTGTTTTCAGGAGGGTATGATCCGGTAAGAGGTATAAACTATAGAGGTGAAGTAAATAATGGAAAAAATAATGAATAAATATTTTTTCATACTATTGATTTTTTCTTCTATCTTTTTATCTAGTTGTATGAATGATCTTAATCCTGAAGGAGGCTGGTCTCAACCAATAATTACAAACGATAATATGGTTATTGCTAGTAAAGATGGATATTTACATAAAATTAATTTGGATAACGGTTTTTATAATCCAAATTGGAAATATCCTAGAGATGAAAATTTAGGTGCAATTTATGGCTCTGTTAAATTATATGAGAATATAATATATGGTTCTTCATATACTTGTAGAGGAGGAGATTGTTCTGGTAAGGTTTTTGCTGTTAATGAAGAAGATGCAATGCCATATTGGGGAGGTCAATATATACCTGTTGATGGCAGAGTGGTAGGGAATATAGCAGTACTAGATGACATGTTATTAGTGGCTTTGGGTCCTAAGAATTCAGAGTTGAACGATAGTCCAAAGGGGATATTAATTTCTATTGATCGTAAATCTGGTTTTACCACTTGGGAAATTCCTTTGGATGGAGAGTCTTGGAGTGGTATATATATAAATGAAAATAAAAAAACCGCATATTTAGGAACCTTAAATGGATCAATATATGCAATAGATCTAGAAGATTTAAGTGAATATAGTATTAATCCAGAATCAAGAATACTTTGGACATATAATACAGGTAGAGCAATTGCAGGCGGGTTGTTTATCGACGGTGATTCCATAATATTTGGAGATTTTGGTAATAGAGTAATTAAATTATCTACTCAATCCAGATTTTCAGGTATAGATTTTCCTGCAAAGCAAGAATGGGTGTTTGAAACCGATAATTGGGTATGGGCTGCTCCAATTATTGATGAAGATATAATATATGTTTCTACATTATCTGGACATGTATATGCAATTGATAATGTAAATGGTAACCAAAGGTGGGAGGTTGAATTAGATACTAAAGTAATAGGTTCTCCTGTAGTTTTTGATAGGAAAAGAGGAGATGTAACTCAAAAATCTTTAGCTGTTCCTTCAGCCGATAAAAATATTTTTTCTTTATCTTTATTTGATGGTAAACAAACAGGAATTTTTTCTACGGATTTACCAATTAAATCATCTCCAGTTTTATATGAAGATTTGTTGTATGCACATACCTTAGATGGAAAAATATTTTGGTTTTCTACTTTAGATATGTCATTAAGAGGTTGTACAGATTTAATAGAAGGTAAATCATGCTGAACCATTTAAATAAAAGGTGGAATTTTTAATATGGAAATTTTTGGACTTTTATGGACAGAAATTATTATGCGACCTATGATAAATAGTCTCGTATTTTTTTATTATTTTCTATTTGGCAGTTTTGGATTATCAATTATCGTATTTACTGTGATTATAAGATTATTAATGATTCCTTTAACTGTTAGACAGTATACACAAATGAAAAAAATGCAAGTTATACAACCAAGGATGAAAGCATTACAGGAAAAATATAAAGACAAAAAAACACAAGAAAATAGACGTAAATTATCTCAAGAAACGATGGGATTGTATAAAGAGGCAGGAGTTAGTCCTATAGGCTGCCTTGGTCCAATGTTTATACAAATGCCTATATGGATAGGTTTATACAGAGCAATTATAAAAACAATTCCCCCAACACCAGAAGGATTATCGGATTTATCAGTTTTGATTTATTCTTGGAATCCTGGTATATCATCCATACCTCTCAGTAGCATTTTTCTTTCTTCTATTGATCTTGCAGATCTAGTTTCTTCAGCGGTAATGCCATGGAACTTTGGACTACCCATTTTAGTAGGTGCATCTATGTGGTTAATGCAAAAGATGACCACTGTTCCATCGACTGACCCAAGACAAAGGCAAACTAATCAAATGATGCTATGGATGATGCCAATAATGTTCGGAGTGTTTACTTGGCAATTTCCTTCAGGATTGGCAATTTATATTTTATTCTCAAATTTAGTTGGGATAGTTATACAATATTTTATTTCAGGTAAAGATATGTTTAAAAATTTTTCTTTCATAAATCTTGGACAAAATAATAATATTGAACAAAATACTGATATTGAACAAAATGATTTAAAAACTACTAGTAAAGAAACTAGTTTAAATACAAAGGATGGTGATAATCATGGTGAAGATATTCACAGGAAAAGACGTAGACGAAGCAACAGGCGCGGCTCTTCAGGAAATAGGCGTAGAACTGGAAGATCTTGATATAAAGGTAATAAACCCTGGAAGATCAGGAATTTTAGGATTTGGAGGAGAACATGCCGAAATTGAAGTTTCTCTTTCTAATGGGGAACCTTTTGCTGATGAAGTTATTTCTAAAAACAAAGTTTCCAAAAAGATAAACCGGAATAGAAAGACACGTAAAAATGATTCTTCTTCTGAAAAAAATAAAATTTCTGAAAATAAATCGTCCAATAAATTTGAAAGTAATAATAAATATGAAAAAGATGAAGAGGCCGAGAAACTTATTGGTGAATTATTAGATTATTTTCTAGGAGCAATGGGAGTTGTTGCTGAGACATATATTCGTGAAGAAGAATCAGAATCTTTAATTTTTGAAATTGATGGAGAAGATTCAGGATTGTTAATTGGTAGGAGGGGTGAAACTTTAAGATCATTACAATTTTTAGTAAGAATGATTTCTAAGCGACAACTGGAAAGACAAACAAATGTTTATATTGATATACAAGGCTATAGAGATAGAAGGTATCGTTTTATAAAAAATTTAGCACATAAGACTGCCAAAAGAGTGATAGATCTAAATGAACCAATTGAATTGGATCCAATGCCTCCAAATGAAAGAAAAATAGTACATCAATCTTTATCAAGGAATTCTAGAATAGTTACTGAATCTCGAGGTAAAGGTAATAGAAGAAGAATCACTATTTTTCCTGAAGATTAAATAGTTGTATAATTCTCCTGATTTTATTTCTTTAGGTTTACTTTCTTTCGATATTAATGATTACGGAGATGGAACTTATTTAAAAAATCCTGGTGGAGCCGTTGCTTATTCATCTAAGTTAGCTTCAGATCATCAAATGAATCCTGGTATTGTAACTTCTTGTGGAAAGGATTATGACATAGAAATTTTATTACCAGATACCAAAACAATTATTTATCCAAGTGAAAATACTACAACATTTATGAATACTTATAATTTGGAAGAAAGAAATCAGGCATTATTATTACATTCTAATAAAATACCTCAACAGATAATTCCTAAAGAATGGAAAAAACCTAAAATTTTTTTTGCTGGTCCTGTTTTACATGAAATTCCAAAGGATTCAATTAATTGGTTTCAAGCAGATTTTTCATATATAGTTCCTCAAGGTTGGTTTAGAAGATGGAGTGATGATGGAATTATAGAAATAATTAGCCATATGGCAAATAACGAATTTAATAAGAAATGGGATTTAATGGTTTTATCTGAAGAAGAATCCAAAAATTTGTCTAAAGAATTACTTTTAGGCTGGGCAAAAATAATTTGCATAACAAAATCATCAGATGGAGCTAATATATTTTGCGATAATGGAGATGAATTTAATATTTCTGCAATTAAAGTACCAGATGTTGTGGATCCCACAGGTGCTGGAGATATTTGGGCTGCTGCAATGGCAATAAAACTATATTCTGGATCTTCAATTATTGAAGCTGGAAATTATGCCTCTGCAGCAGCGGCACTTTCAATAGAATCCTATGGTTTTTGTAATTCTTTTAGATCTTCAGAAATAATAAATAAGATTTCTAAAATCGATTAATTTATTTTGGGATAAATAATCTTTAGGTAGATTTATCTAATAATGTAATTAAATCCATAGTATTTTTACCTTTAATTTTATTATTAGATGCAATACCTTCATCCATCATTTGGACGCAAAACCCGCATGAAACTAACAAAGTGTCAGCGCCAGTTTCTATAAAGTCTTCGATTCTTTTATGATTGATCTTTTTACCTTTCTCCTCCATCCAAATTCTACCTCCCCCTGCTCCACAACAAGCACTTTGATTTTTATTATTTTCAATTTCTACGAAATTTAATCCTGATATTGAACTTATTATCTTTCTTGGCTCTGAAATTAATTCATTATGTCTTCCTAAGTAACATGAATCGTGATAAGTGAATTTTTTTGAATTAAATGCTATTTTAGGATTTAACTTCCCTTCTTTAATTAATTCTCCTACAAACGAAGTGTAATGTTGGACTTCATAGTTTCCACCTAATTGAGGGTATTCATTTTTTATATTATTAAAACAGTGAGGGCATGTAGTTATAATCTTTTTTATACTATATGTTTCAAAAGTAGAAATATTCTCTTGTGCTTTCATTTGAAATAGATATTCATTACCCATTCTTCTAGCAGGGTCACCTGTACATGTTTCTTTATTTCCTAATACTGCAAAATCTATTCCAGCTTTTTGTAATACTTTTGCCATAGATCTAGTACTTTCGATTCCTCTTTCAGTCATAGATCCAGTACATCCGACCCAAAAAAGTATTTCAGCTTTTGGATGTTCATCTATTGTTTTAATATTGAGACCATCCATCCAAGATGTTCTAGAATATTCTGTACCTTTCCAAGGATGACCTCTTTGTTCTATATTTTCCAGTACAGTTTGTGCAGAATCTGGTATAGATGTTTTTTCTAAGGTGAGATACCTTCTCAATTCTACGATGGTATCTACTTGGTTAATATTTACAGGACAAATGTCTATGCATGCTCCGCATGTTAAACATGACCAAACAACCTCCTCTTCAATTATTTCATCAGTAATAGCAGAATTTGATGAGATTAAATTATCTTCCATATGTTTTCTCATATCCTGCATTACTTTTCTAGGAGATAAAGGCTTTCCAGTATTCCATGCAGGACACATCTCTTCACATCTCCCACAATTTGTACATGAATCATATGCCATTAATTCGTTCCAAGAAAAATCTTTAAGTGAACGCGCTCCAAAGGATTCAAGATTTTCAAAGTTTCCCATTGGTTTTAGTTCACCTGTTTTTCTGAAAGATCTAAAAAACATGTTTAGTGGAGTTATATACATATGTGAGATATGACTAAATTTAATAGCTCCATATGATAATCCTGCAGTAAATAAAATTGCATGAGACCACCAAAAAGATTTATGGAGTATCTCCATTATAGGAGTAGGAATTTTTATTAGAATTAAAAATTTAGCGAATAACCAACCAATAATTGACCATTTAGCATTTACGGGATTATATAAATCTGAAGATGGATTAAGTTCTGTAGCTCCTATTCTTAGTCCTTCTAGAATAAAACCAGATAATATTAAAAGTGATAGGATACTTAGTATCATAGTATCATCCAACATAGTATTCAATCTTGATGGTTTTATCACATACCTTCTCCAAACAGCCATTCCAATTCCTATAGTAGCTATTATTCCACCGATATCCCAAATTAGTCCTAATTCTACTCGGTAGGGAGCAGTAGGGAAAATAATTCCAAAATATTTATGGAAATTAAATTCAATTGCTCCAATAGTAGTAGCTATAAATAGAATAAGAAAACCCCAGAAAATCGACAGATGCATAATTGTTGGATACATGTGTCTTTTTCTAGAAAATTTTTTATGTGTTAATAATCCTATTGAAATTTCTTTAGAGAATCTGGATATTCTTTTTAAATATTTTTTGTCTTCTAATGTTTTTGTTCCTATTTTCCATAATTTTATTCTTCTTATTATTCCGTAAGAAATAAACGCTATACAAATAGGCGCAGAAAGATAAACTAATATACCAAATAAAGGATATCCGATATTCCAAAAGTCGGGTCTACCTGGTAGCTCAAACATTATTTAAGGTCACCTAGCATATAATAATATTAATGATGAAGTTATTAACCATAAAATAATATTAGCTAATAGAGGTAAATCATTAACAAATATTTCTTCAGGTTTTTCACCAATTTGTTTTTTCTGTATTAAATAAAGATACCTAAATATTCCATAGTAAACAAAAGGGATAGTCAACATCATAGAATTATTACTTGGTAGATTATTATTAGGTGAAAGGTAACTGAAACTATATAAAGTGTAAGCGAATAAGGTAGCTGTTGCTACAATATTTATTAAATTATCTAGAAATGGAATAGTGTATTGTTCCAAAGTTTTTCTAGTACTATTAACGTTATTTTTCATACCTAATAACTCACCACGTCTTTTTGACAGAGCTATAAATAAAGCTCCAAGTCCAGTTACTACATATAACCATGATGATACTGATAATTCTAGAGTTTCTATATTCCCATTTATTAAAATTTTAGATTGATTTATTGCTATAGAACCCGCTACAGCTCTAAGAATAAAACCTATAGCTATAGTAATTACATCAATTATCACAATATTTTTTAGGATGATGCAATAACAAATATTTAATATAGTGAAAGAAATACTTATTGAAAGTAATAGTGGATTTGTTAAATAACAAATTAGATTACCTAATAAACAAAACGTTATAGCCCATATTCGTGCTGAAAAAATAGAAAGATCACCTTTAGGAATCGGTCGATGTTTTTTGAAAGGATGTTTTTTGTCATTATTTATATCAATTGAATCATTTAGGAGATATACTGATGCGGATAGTAAAAAGAAACCTAACATAGTGTAAATAGCTTTTAGTAAAATACTTAACATACCTGATAAATCTTCTAAGCTGAACCATATATTTATTGTAAAAAAAAGTGGAACTAGAACTAATAAATTTTTTAATGATTGTCTTATGCGGAGCGTTTGTATAACAGCTAAAATTTTTATATACATATTTAAATGTTATTGATTTAATTTGTTTTATTATTACATTATTTTATTACTTTGAAAAATTTTAATCTTCGTTTACGTTTGGATCAAACTTTATATCTTAGAGGCTTTGTAGATACCTTAGAAGAATCGTTACCTTTGGTTATGTCAGGTAGAGTACTACTTCCTGATGAAAAACATTACCCTAAGGTTGGCCAAATATTATCTTTTGATGCAAATATTCTTTTACTAAAAAATAAATCCTATGTCTCTAGAGGAGGAGAAAAATTACAATATGCTATGAATTATTTTGGTTTTTCAGTAAAGGATTTTATTTGTTTAGATGTAGGTGCTTCTACAGGAGGATTTACGGATTATTTACTGAAAAACGGTGCTGCAAAAATTTATTCAGTAGATGTAGGAAAAGGTCAATTACATAACAGTTTAATTATGAATAAGAAAGTAATATCTATGGAGAAAACTAATGCTAGAAAATCATTCTTATTACCTGAAAAAGTTGATTTAATTGTGATTGATGTTTCATTTATTTCACTAAAATTAATATTACTTTCGGTTATCTCACATTTAAAAAATAATTCTAAGATCTTGGTTTTGTTTAAACCTCAGTTTGAACTAAATAAAAATGAAGTTCCCTTTGGGGGAGTAGTAAATAATAATCAATCTATTTCTAAAGGGGTGGGAAATTTTATTAATTGGTGTTTCAATAATAATATTAAAATTAAGGGCTTATGTTACTCAGGAATAAAAGGTCGATCGGGCAATAAAGAAATATTTCTTTTGCTAGATAATTCTTAAAAAAGAATATTATCGACATTTTTTTTTTTGTATATTTTCACACCTTAAGTAGAATTGTGATAGATAATATTTGGGTATTTGATGAAATCAAAATTTAAATCTACTTTTTCGGTTATTGATGACTCTCCACGTGAAGCATGTGGGGTCATAGGTATCTTTATGCCTAATGAAAATGTGGCTAAGAATCTTTTTTTTGGCCTTTTTGCCCTGCAGCATAGAGGTCAAGAAAGTGCAGGTATAGCTGTTTCAGATGGAGAAAATATACGTATTCATTCAAAAATGGGACTAATATCACAGGTTTTTAGAGAAGAAGATTTAAATGGTTTAACTGGATATGTAGGAATAGGACACACCAGATATTCTACTATGGGCGGAAGTAAAATTACTAATGCTCAACCTATTATAGTAAATGGAGCTAGAGGTAAATTAGCTGTAGGGCATAATGGTAATGTGATTAATGCTGAGTTACTAAGAGACCAAATAATAAAAGAATGGGAAGTCAATTTTGAAAGAACATCTGATACTGAAGTAATTGCAGAATTATATGCTAATACACCAGGGAACAATTGGTTTGATGTTTCATCTTCTGTTATGCGTAGATTATCTGGAGCTTATTCTTTAGTAATTATGAATAAGAAAGAGTTAGTTGCTGTGAGGGACCCTCTCGGTATAAGGCCACTATGTCTAGGTAAATTAGGAAATGGATGGGTAGTAGCATCAGAGACAGTTGCATTAGATAATATTGGGGCTGAATTTGTAAGAGAATTAGAAAATGGAGAGACTGTAGTAATTAATGATGAAGGAATTAAATCAAAAAATTGGAGTGGTAGGAGGTCATCTCATGCTATGTGTATATTTGAGCATGTATATTTTGCCCGACCTGATTCTGTTATTAATGGGAAATTAACATATCAAACTCGATTAAAAATGGGATCAGAACTGTGGAAAGAATTTCCTGTAGAAGCAGATTTTGTTACAGGTGTTCCAGACTCATCTACACCTCATGCTATAGGTCTAGCTAGAGAATCCGGTATTCCCTATTTAGAAACTTTGATTAAGAATAGATATGTTGGGCGAACTTTCATTCAACCTGATCAAGCGATAAGGAATACTGATGTAAAAATGAAATTTAATGTTCTTAAATCTATTGTAAAAGATAAGAAATTTATTGTAGTGGATGATTCTATAGTAAGAAGTACTACTATTAAAAGAGTTGTATTATTACTAAAAAAAGCAGGTGCTAAAGAAGTACATGTTAGGGTAGCAGCTCCGCCGATTAAATCTACATGTCATTTCGGAGTAGATATGGCTACTCTTAACGAGTTAATTGCATATAACATGTCTACCGATCAGATTAAAAATCTTATAGGTGCAGATTCATTAAAATATTTATCACTAGATGGTTTAATTAAATCTGTTGAGGGAACTAATGACAGTTATTGTAGGGGGTGCTTCACAGGAAAATATCCTATACCAGTTCAATTAGAAATGGATAAATTTTCATTTGAAAAAAAATAGATATTTTATATAAATTTTCTTGAAAGGAAAAAATTGGAATCTAAAACATACAAAGACGCTGGAGTTGATTTAATTGCAGCAGCGAATATAAAAGAAAAAATAAAAAATCTAACTGAAAAAACTTTGGGGACTAATGTTTTTTTAGGCCCTGGTGGTTTTGGAGGAGTAATTGAACCATATCCTGATTCTGAGATATTACTTGTATCAAGTACAGATAGTGTTGGGACAAAGCAAAAAATTGCCGAAGTAATGGACAATCACAGTAAAATAGGAGCTGATATTGTTAATCATTGCATAAATGATATCCTTCCTTGTGGAGCAAAACCGTTATTTTTCCTAGATTATATAGGAATATCAAATTTTAATTCCAAAACAATTTCTGAAATTGTTGAAGGATTATCATTATCATGTAAAGAATCTAATATAGCTTTAATAGGAGGAGAAACAGCTACTCTACCTGGTATTTATCATGGTAAAGATTATGATTTAGTAGGATTTATTGTTGGAACAGTTAAACGTGATCTTTTAATCACTCCTAAGAAAGTTTCTGATAATGATATTTTAATTGCTTTACCATCCAGTGGATTACATACGAATGGGTATTCTTTTGTTAGATCTATTTTTGAAATAGATAATAATCCTAGTGTTTTAGATGATAAAGTTCCTGGCACTAACGAAACATTGGGTGAAGCTTTAATAAAACCACATAAAAGTTATCTTGATACTTTCGGGGAAAACTTAAATATTATAAATGGTTTAGCACATATAACAGGAGGAAGTTTTAATAAAAACATTCCAAGAGTAATACCAGATGAATTATCTGTTGATTTGAAGTTAAGTACTTGGACCCCCCCAGATTTATTTAGATATATACAGGAATCTGGTAAAGTTACGGATCAAGAAATGTATAAAGTTTTTAATATGGGTGTGGGTATGATAGCTGTTGTATCTGAAAATAATGCTAGTTTATTATTAGAAAGATTAGAAGATTCTTGGGTCATAGGAAATGTTAATAAGAATAAAAATAATAAAAAGGTTAATTATCTAGATTGAAAGCATTAATTTCAGTATCAGATAAAACTGGTATAGTAGATTTTTCGAGAAATTTATTATCTTTGGGATATGACATTATTAGTACTGGCGGTACTGGAGAATATTTATCTAATAATGGCATTACTGTTACTGACGTTTCAAAAATAACTAAATTCCCAGAGTTTTTGGATGGAAGGGTAAAAACTTTAAATCCAATAATACATGGAGGTATTTTAGCTAAAAGAGAAAACAATTCTCATATTAATCAGCTAATTGAATTTGGAATAGATCAAATAGATTTAGTCGTAAATAATTTATATCCTTTTCAAGATACTATTAAAAATGAAAATATATCTTTAGAAGATATTTTAGAAAATATAGATATAGGCGGTCCAGCAATGACTAGAGCTGCTGCCAAAAATTTTAAGAATGTATTAGTAATAGTTGATCCAAAGGATTACCAAAACATAATTAATGCTCATTCAAATGATCAAATAGATTTTAAATTTCGAAAATCTTTAGCTTCAAAAGCTTTTAGGCATGTTTCATTTTATGATACTTTAATTGCTGATTATTTAGCTAATGAAAATGAAAAGCATATCTTTTCAAAACAAAAAACAAATGCTTGGGAATTAGTTAATATACCTAGATACGGGGAAAATCCCCATCAATCTTCAGCTGTTTATAAATTACCTAATGAAGAGGGAGGAATAGTAAATTCAACAAAATTACATGGTATCGATATGTCTTATTTAAACTATTTTGATGCTGATGCAGCTTGGGTGTCATGTAATATATTTGAAGAGAATTGTGTGTCTATTATTAAGCATGGCAATCCTTGTGGTCTTTCTATAAATAATAATCAAACAGAAGCATACTTAGAAGCATTAAGTGGAGATCCAGTGTCTGCTTTTGGCGGTATCGTTGGTTTCAATAGTATTCTTACAGAAGAAACAGCGAAAAAAATGGAAGGTCAATTCATCGATGTTATTGTTGCTCCATCTTATGAAAAACTTGCTCTAGAAATTTTAAGAAAAAGAAAAAAAACACGGGTAATTCAAGTATCAAAAAATAAAATTTCTAACTTAATGATCAGATCTGTTACAGGAGGATTTTTATTACAAGAATTTGACCAATATAATGATTTTTCTGAAAACTGGGAAGTTGTTACTAAAAATAAACCAAATTTTGAAATAATGGAAGATTTAAAATTTGCTTGGAAAGTTTCTGGACTAATTAGATCAAATGCAATAGTAGTAGCTAAAGATAAAACCTTGATAGGAATGGGGGCGGGGCAACCAAACAGATTAAATAGTATAAGATTAGCTACGAATTCTAAATTAGAAAATTTCTATCATGGAAGTGTTTTGGCATCCGATGCTTTTTTCCCTTTTCCAGATAATCTAATTGAAGCTAATAAAAAAGGAATAAAGTTTTATATTCAGCCAGGAGGCTCAATTAGAGATAAAGAAATAATTAATGTAGCTAATGAACTTAATATGATTATGGTTTTCACACATAGAAGGCATTTTTTACATTAGATAAACAAAATGACTCTTAATCCAACTGTAGATATTGTAATCCCTGTACTAAATGAGGAAGAATCTTTGCCTATTTGTGTACAAAAGCTTCTAAGTTATACTAATAAGTTTAAACAATATAGTTGGAAAATTGTTATTGCTGATAATGGTTCAGAAGATTTGACTGGACAAATTGCTAAAAAGTTAGCAAAGACCTATTCAAATGTTTCGTACTTTCACATAAAAGAGAAGGGGCGTGGTAGGGCCTTAAAATTAGCTTGGGGAGAATCTACTTCTGAAGTTATGGTTTATATGGATGTTGATTTATCCACCAATCTAGATGCCTTAATACCTTTAGTAGACGCGATAGTAATTGAAAATTTTGACATATGTGTGGGTACGAGATTATCAAAAAATTCAAAAGTAATTGGTAGAAAAATTATAAGAGAAATTATGTCTAGAGGATATAATTTTTTAATAAATTGTTTTTTTCCTGTTAAAGGTTTTTCAGATGCTCAATGTGGATTTAAAGGTATTTCAAAGAAATTAGGATATAATATTCTACCTTACATTAAAGATAATGAATGGTTTTTTGATACAGAACTTTTACTATCATGTAGACATTACTCGATACCCGTTAAAGAGATAGGAGTTATTTGGGTAGATGATCCAAATACACGTGTTAAAATACTTCCAACAGTTTGGAAGGATTTTAAAGGATTAATTAGATTAAGGTTTTTAGGTTTTAATAAAAACATTAATTAGACTTGAATAAAAAATATGACAACACCAGAATTTGAGATAAATAGAAATATTCTTTCAGGAAATACCGCTGATTATGAAATAATTAGGACTGGAGAAATATTAAGAGAAGAAAAGATAAATCCAGATGTCGTAGTTGATTTTACTTTCCATGATGATGGTATTTTATGTGGTATTACAGAAGTAAGAACTTTACTTAACTTAGTTTTACCAGAGAAAACAGGTCAAGCTTTTTCATTAGAAGAAGGACAAGAAGTTAAATCTGGAGAGGTTGTTCTACAAATTAAATCTTCATATGCGTCATTTTCCACATATCAAACTGCAATTTCTGGTATTCTTGCATCCTGCTCAGGTTGGGCTACAGCAGCAAAAGAATGTTTTGATGCAGCAGATGGTGTACCAGTAATTGGGAATCCTGCAAGATATGTTCATCCTGAAGTAGTAGGAATGGCAGATTT
This sequence comes from Chloroflexota bacterium, assembly GCA_002718415.1. Taxonomy (GTDB): domain Bacteria; phylum Chloroflexota; class Dehalococcoidia; order Lucifugimonadales; family Lucifugimonadaceae. The sequence continues at coordinate 94,427 of PBEM01000004.1, read as the reverse complement.
TTCTGCAGCTGTAGGAGGCTGTTCCAGTACCACTACGATGGCTGGGCACTATTTACACAATCTTACTCCATCAGGAACAATGAATCATTCATTTGTACTATTGATGGGAGATAGTTTGAGGGCTATGAATGCGTTTGATAAACATATGGATTTGGATATTCCCCGTGTTGCTCTAGTAGATACTTTTTCTGATGAAATTGTTGAATCTATAAAAATAGGACACTCTATGAAAGGTAGATTAAGAGGTATTCGTATAGACACACCAAAATCTAGAGGAGGTGTAACTCCAGAGTTAGTTAAAGAAATTAAATCTAGATTAGATAATGAAAAATTAGGATATTTAGATGTTATTATTAGCGGAGGTATGAATCCTGAAAGAATTAGACAATTTGTTCAATCTAAAGCTCCAGTTGGGACATTTGTAGTAGGCCATTATATAGCTTCAGGGAAACCCAAAATAGTTTCTGCAGACATTAAGAGTATAGATGGAATTAATGTTGGTAAAAGGGGAATTATTCCTGGGCCTGCTAGTAATGAAGGATTTAAACAGATTCATTAATTTTAGTAATGATAAAGTGTAGAACGAAATTTTCTTCTTTATTAACTTTAGCCCATTCTGCTGGTCTTGATCCAGGGACCCAAGCAATTTGATCCTTATATGTCAATACTGGTATTTTTTTTCTTGATTCAATGTCGAATATGTTATTTTTTAGAAATTTTTTTAATCTGATCTTCTTATTCATTCCCAAAGGTTGGAATAAATCATCTTTTATGTTTTTTCTAAAATAGAATTCTTTTTCCGAGAAGTCCGATCTTAGATATACTTCTAAGTTTTTATCAATTTTTTCTAAATTATTAGGTCGCTTAATAATTTTTTTAGTAATAAGATGATTTTCATCTAATTTAGTGTGGTTTGAGATGATTCTTATTGGTTCATTTATTATTAATGGATACTGAGGATTATCCTTTATTCTAGAAAATATTTTTATTTTATTTTTTTTTGAAATTATATTAATGTTATTAGGTAAATATATTTCACCTGAATTAGAACTTTTTACAAGTTTTATAATTTCATTTATATGATTATTTTCTATATTAATTTTTTGTTTAAACAAATTTTCAATATGTTTAATAATTATTTCATATTGTAATGATTCTGGTAATAAGAACATTTGATTTTTTTTAATTGAACAATCCTCGTTAATCATTAATGGGTAATATTTTTTTATTGCCCAATCTTTTAAATCCAATTCTTTTCTTGAATTTTGAGACAATAATGAAAGTTTTTTTGTAAAGTTTGGAAAATCTTTTTCTATTCTTGGGATGGTATTATTTCTAATAAAATTTCTTAAATAGATGTTTTTTAAATTAGAAGAATCCATCATTGGTTTTATTCCTAATGAGCTACAAAAATTTTTACACTGTTCGTGAGTAATATTTAACATCAATCTATAAATTTTTATTTCTTTATCATTTTTAGTCGATAAATTATTTTCAGATTTCATGCCTGAAATTCCCCTTATACCAGTCCCCCTAATGATACTCATTAATACCGTTTCTGCTTGATCGTTTTCTGTATGGGCTGTCAGAACTCCTTTTGCATTATATTTATCTGCTGTATCTTGCAAAAAATTGTATCTTAGATCTCTCATAGTATTTTCAGATAATTTATTTGATTTATTATCTTGTTTGAGATTTAATTTATTACTAACAAATTTAATTCCTATTCTATTTGATAAATCAGACGAGAATTTTTCATCTCTATCTGATTCTTTTCCTCTCAAATTATGATTGAAATGTGCAGATATAATCTTGAGATTATATCTCGATTTAATATTACCTAATGCTAAAAGTAATGCAGTAGAATCCACTCCACCTGAAAGTGCTAAGATTAAAGTTGAACCATCTTTAATATCTGTATTCTTTAAATTTAAGGAAATTTTTTCTATAAAATTATTATTCACTTGTTGAGGACATTTCTAGTATTTGAATAATTTTACCAATTCTTACTTTTGTTATTTTATGAACTTGCATTTCTGCTATTTCCATACGTAAGTTATTTACTCTTACTTTAGTTCCGACTGTTGGTACAACCTGACTTTGATCCAAGAAAAAACCAGCGACTGTTTCATATTCTCCTTCTGGAATTTCTAAATTCATTTCATCATTAGCTTCCACTATACTCATACCACCGTCTGCTATATATGTATTTTCATTAATAGTAATGTACATTTTATCTGGTTTTTTTCCTTCTTCTCCTGTTCTACCAACTATTTGCTCAATTAATCTTGTATAAGTAATTAGACCTGAAATACCGCCAAATTCATCTATAGCTAATGCAAGTCTTTGGCCTTGCTCTTGCATTTCTTTGAAAAGGTGATCTAGTCGTTTGGTCTCTGGAACAAAAAGAGCTTTTCTTACTAATCTAGTAACATTTGGGTCTTTATTCCCATTTTTTTGTCTTAATCTATCTAATACATCCTTAATTGATAATATTCCCACAACATCATCGAAATCATTATCATATACAGGAAAACGAGTTTGAGGGAATTTTTTATATATTTCTAAAAATTCTGATAATTTTGTGTTTGATCTTATCCAAATAATTTCATTTCTTGGTGTCATTACATCTCTTACTTCTGATTCACCAAATCTAAAAATTTTTTCTAACATTTCTCCTTGAGATTCTTTTACGGTACCTTCTTGTTCTCCTAAATCAATTAATGTCCTTAATTCTCCTGTTGTTACCATTGGTTGTGAATCATTTTTTTTATTCTTAAATAATTTTTCTATACCTCGTGGAAATAAAACTAAAGTCCATACAATTGGTCTAGTAATTAACATAATGAATAATATGATTTTTGCTGTTTTAAGTGACCATTTTTCAGCTATTGATACTACTAAGGCTTTAGGAGTTAATTCTCCTACAATAACAACTAAAATAGTTGAAATTGCGGTAGCAATTACTGTTGAAAATACATTAGGTTGACCATTCCCTATTGTTGTAATGGCTAGAGAGGTTCCTACGGAAGCGACCATTATATTAAATAAGTTTCCTACAAGTAGTAATGTTCCAAAAAGTTTATCGTGTTTCTCAAGAATTGATAAAACTGCTTTAGCATTACGATCTCCGTTATCAGCTAAATGTCTTATCCTGTATATTCTTGATCCCACAAATGCAACTTCAGTTGCACTTATAAAAGCGCTTCCTAGTAATCCTAGGAAAATGATTATTATTGAAATTATCAAATTAGGTTAAACTTACTCCTAATTTCAATATTTGAAATATACATAATTATTTTAAGTTACTCAGAAATTTTGAACGTTTTAATTATATCTTTTTCTATTGAATCTCTGATGGTATGATTTTCCACTAAAAATTTTCTAACTGCCTCCCTACCTTGACCAATCTTTTTCTCTCCAAATGAATAGAAAGATCCATTTTTTGTTAATATACCTAATTCAACTCCTAGGTCGATTATTCCTCCTTCTTTACTTATTCCAGAGTTATATAAAATCTCTAATTCAGCTTTTTTGAATGGTGGAGCAACTTTGTTTTTTACCACTCTAGCTCTTACTCTATTCCCAATTATATCTTGTCCTATTTTTATAGCTTCAGATTTTCTTAAATCTATTCTTACAGAACTATAAAATTTTAAAGCCCTTCCTCCAGGAGTTACTTCTGGATTTCCGAATACCATACCGACTTTTTCTCTAAGTTGGTTTATAAATATACAAACTGTATCGGTTTTATTTATTACAGCTGTTAGCTTTCTTAATGCTTGGGACATTAATCTTGCTTGTAATCCAATTTGCATATCTCCCATATCACCTTCTAATTCAGCTGTTGGTACTAAAGCTGCAACACTATCTAAAACAATGATGTCTAATGCACCGCTATGAACTAAATGATCTGTAATTTCTAAAGCTTGTTCGGCTGAATCAGGTTGTGAAATTAAAAGATTATCTATGTCAACACCAATAATTTTTGCATATCCTGGATCCATTGCATGCTCAACATCTACGTATGCAGCGCTACCTCCGCATTTTTGTGCCTCAGCAATTACCGACATAGCTAAGGTTGATTTTCCTGCAGATTCAGCTCCAAATATTTCTATAATTCTTCCTCGAGGTAATCCACCTAATCCTAAAGCCATATCTAATTGTATTGATCCTGTAGGTATATAACCTATGTTTTTATTATTTTTGGATTCACTTAATCTCATTACTGCACCACTACCAAACGTTTTTTCAATTTGTTCAATAGCTAGATTAAGATTTTTATTTTTATCAGTCAAAATTATAAATTAAGTTTATAGTTAAAATTTTAAAATTATTTTTATTATTCCAATTATATTATTATTCTGGTCTAAATCCAAAAATAATTTCTTTTTTTTCTTCTTTACCATCTCTGAAAATTCTTAAAATACTTTTATCTCCAGGGTTTTTATTCAACGCTAAATATCTAACTAATTCATTCATAGATCGAATTTTAGTTTCATCAATTCCGGTAATTATATCACCGTCGTATAATGGACTTAAATTATTCCCAGTATCTCCTAACAATCCATATTTTTCAGCAGGTCCATTATTTTGAACATTAATTATTAATGCTCCCTGTATGGTGTTAGGGATATTATTTATTTCACGTATAAATTTATTTACATCTATTGCACTTATTCCTAAATATGCATATTTATGTGATTTTTTTTCTATTAATGATTTAACTACTTTTTTTACTAAATTAATTGGTACTGCAAATCCTACTCCAGAATTTTGTCTTGTTTCACTTTTTATTTGAGTATTTATTCCAATTACTTCTCCTTTAATATTTAGTAGAGGCCCTCCAGAATTTCCTGGGTTAATAGCGGCATCTGTTTGTATAACATCTGGGATTTGGAAATTAGTAAAACCGCTATCTATTGCTCTACCAGTAGCACTAATTATTCCTGTTGTCATAGTAAAAGCTTCACCGAAAGGATTACCTATAGCAAGTGTTAATTGTCCTGGAAAAATGAAATTAGAATTTCCAATCGTTATAGGTGCAATATCAGTTTTCGAGTCCAATAGTTTCAAAACTGCTACGTCAGAATCAATATCATAACCTACTAGTTCTGCATCATACTCATAAAGATCTGAAAATGTAAGTGTTATTTCGTTTGAATTTCGTATAACGTGATAATTAGTTATAATATGACCTTTGTCATCCCAAATAAAACCTGTACCATAACCACCTATACTCCCCATTACTTTAGTATTTATTTGGACTACTGAAGGCAGGGATTTATTGTAAATATTCATCATTTGATTCTCCCAATTTTCGATAAATTTTAGGGAGTTTATTTCAAAATCTTCTTTTGATACTTGGGTTTCTTTGTCTATAGGTGTATTTTCTGTCTGCTCATTTTTAGATTGATTTATTGAACAACCTATGAACAATAAAAATGTAATACAAAAAAAAATATTTAATGAAATTTGTTTCATGATTTAAAAATAGTAACAAGCATATTTTATTATGTTTATTTTAAGAAAAGATTAAGATTTTTCATCCCATTTTGATGCTAAAGGCATTCTCCAATCTTTTCCAAAGGATGTGCTAGTGATTTTTATGCCTGGAGGTGATTGGCGTCTTTTATATTCATTTTTATTTATAGATTTAATTATCTTTTCAATAATTTCTTTTTTAGCACCATTTTTTAATGTATTTTCTTTTTCTAAAATATTATCTATAGTCATATGACGTTCTACATAATTTTCTATAATCCTATCAAGTTGATCATATGGAGGTAGAGAATCACTATCTAATTGGTCGGGTTTTAGTTCAGCTGATGGAGGTTTATTTAGAATACTGTCAGGTATAGGTGAACCTGGACCTATTTTATTTCTGTATATAGCTAATTCGTATACTAAAGTTTTCGGTATATCTTTAATAATTGCGAAAGCTCCTGCCATATCTCCATATAAAGTAGCATATCCTGTAGCCATTTCTGATTTATTTCCCGTAACCATTACTAGATAGTTGAATTTGTTTGCTAAGGCCATGATAATAGTTCCACGTATTCTAGATTGCAGATTTTCTTCTGCTACATTTTGTTCTGTACCTTCAAATATTTTACTAAGAGTTTTTTCAAAAGATTGATGTATAGTTTCGATTTTTAATTCTATAAATTCGACACCAATTTTTTCACACAATAATTTGCTATCCTCATTACTTGAAGATGAAGAATATCTTGAAGGCATATTTACTGCTATTATATTATTGTTTCCTATAGCATCATTTGTTAAAACAGTAACTAGAGCTGAATCAATTCCTCCAGATAGTCCGATAATAGATTTTTTGAATCCTGTTTTAGTAATATAATCATGTGTTCCTAAGACTAAAGCTTTATAAATACTTTCTAATTTATCTGTTTTTATTATGTTAGTTTTTGGTATAAGTTTTTCTTTAGATTTTTTAAGACTTTTAACTTGTGAAATAATTATTTTAGGAGAGATTTTATTGTTTTTAATTACATTATTCTTTCTTAAATTTCTTACCTCTTGAATATCTATGTCAACTATCATTAAGTTTTCTTCAAAATATTTTGAAGAACACAATAATTGCCCATCAGGTCCTGATAGCATGCTTCCACCATCAAATACTAATTCGTCTTGTCCGCCGATTTGATTTACATATAAAGAAAAGCATTTATTTATTTTAGATTTTGAAGATAGTAGTTTTATTCTTTGATCATTTTTACCTATTTCATATGGTGAAGCATTTATATTAATAATTAATTCTGCACCTGCAGATGATTGAAAATTAAATACATCAGGAGGACCATTTTCCCATAAATCTTCACATATATTTGCAGCAATTTTTATTCCTTTATAGTCTAATAATTTAACTTCATTATTTATGTTTCCTGAAGAAAAATAACGTTTTTCATCAAATACTCCATAGTTTGGTAAAAAATTTTTATGATAACTGAACTTTATTTTTCCTTCTGATAATGCAGCTACAGAATTGTATATTGAATTAGTTTCAATATTTTTATCAACATACCCAACAAAACAAATTATTTCTTTACATAAAGTTGATAAATATTTCATTCCATTTAGATTTTTTGCAATAAACTCTTCATTATGCAATAAATCTTCAGGTGGATAACCTGTAATCGATAACTCAGGGAAAGCTATAATATCTACACCGTAATTTAATGATTTTTCAATGTTTTTTTTAATTAATTCTATGTTTCCTTTTATATCACCGACTGTTGTATTGATTTGTGCTGCTGCTATTCTAATTTTCACGGTGAATTTATTTTATATAGGTCTAATATATTCTTGAACTGATGGTAGGGAAGATTTCCCTTCTAAGAAAACATCAATATTTCTAGCACATTTTCTTCCACTGGCTATAGCATGTACTACTAGAGATTGACCTCTATGCATATCGCCACATGTAAAAATTTTATCGATGTTACTTTGCATTTTTTTATTAGCCTTAACATTTCCTCTATTATCATAGTTCAATTTAAGATCATTTAGTAATCCTTCATGTTGGGGGTTAGTAAAACCCATTGCAATAAGTACTAACTCTGCTTCAATTGCAAAATTACTATTTGGAATTTCTTTCATTATTTTTTTGTTTGATTCTTTAATCCATTCAACTCTTACACATTCTAATTTTTTTACATTATTTTTAGAATCACTAATGAAATTTTTTGTTAATATATTATAATCCCTTTCCCCCCCTTCTTCATGTGCACTAGAGGATTTAAAAACCATAGGCCAGTTAGGCCATGGATTATCTTCATTCCTTTCGATAGGTGGTCTAGGTAAAATTTCGATTTGTATAATATTTTTAGCATTTTGCCTAATAGATGTACCAAGACAGTCTGCTCCTGTATCTCCCCCTCCAATAATAACAACGTTTTTACCTTCAGCATTTATTCTTTTGTCTATAAGTTTATCCCCACGTAGTATGGAATTTTGTTGAGAAAGATAATCCATAGCAAAATGTATACCTTTATATTCTCTACCTTTTATATCTAAATCTCTTGGAACTGTTGATCCTCCAGCTAAGCATATAGCATCGTATTTTTTAATTAGATCTGAGGGCTTAATATCTATTCCTACATCAGTATTGACCTGAAATTTAATTCCTTCTTTTTTCATCTGATCTATTCGTCTGTTTACTATCTTTTTTTCAAGTTTAAATTCTGGGATTCCGATAGATAATAATCCGCCAATCACCTCATTTCTTTCAAAAACTGTAACATAATGACCAGCTCTATTAAGTTGTTGAGCTGCAGCTAATCCTGCAGGTCCCGATCCTACTATAGCTATATTTTTATTTGTTCTAAATTTAGGTTTTTCAGGTTTTATCCATCCATTTTCCCAAGCAGTATCTGTAATAGTTTTTTCAATCATTTCTATGGTAACTGGTTCACTATTTATTGAAAGAGTACATGCGGCTTCACATGGTGCAGGACAAATTCTACCTGTGAATTCAGGAAAATTATTTGTTGAATGTAGTCGGACTATTGCTTCTTCCCAATTGCCTTCGGACACTAAATCATTAAATTCAGGTATTAAATTCCCTAAAGGACATCCGTTATTACAAAAAGGGATTCCACAATCCATGCAACGACTTGATTGTTCATGAGATTCTTTTAAACTCCAACTAGTATAAATTTCTTTCCAATCTTCAATTCTTTTTGTTGATTTTCTTCTAGGAATAGTTTTCCTATTGTATTTTTTAAATCCTACTGGATCACCCATTAAGTATTACCTTTTCGTTATCTATAATTTGTTTTTTGGAAGTTACGTTTTTTGATTGAGAGTTGATAATTCTAGCATATTCCCTAGGTAGAATTTTTTTAAATTGCTTAATGGATTCTTCCCAAGAATTTAAAATATTTTCTGCTACTTTACTTTGTGTATAAAAATGATGATTCTTTATGATCTTTTTGAGTTCGATAGAATCTGATTTTTCTTTTATATCTAATAAATCACATAATTCTCCATTGAAATTACCTGAAAATTTATTATTTGGATCCCATACGTATGCTATTCCACCACTCATTCCAGCTGCAAAATTTCTACCAGTATCACCTAATATTACTACTCTTCCCCCTGTCATATATTCGCATCCATGATCACCTATGCCTTCAATAACTGCAGTTGCCGATGAATTTCTTACACAAAATCTTTCTCCACCTATACCTCTTATATATGCTTCCCCTCCTGTTGCTCCATAAAGAGCAACATTTCCTATGATTACATTTTTCTCGGCAATAAATGAACTTTCTTTATCTGGCATAATTATTATACGGCCACCTGAAAGTCCTTTTCCAAAATAATCGTTTGAATCTCCAAAAAGTTTGAAAGTAACTCCCTTAGCTAGCCATGCTCCAAAACTCTGGCCTGCAGAACCTTCAAATGTAATATTAATTGAATTCTCTTCTAATCCGGATTCTCCATATTTTTTTGTAATATATCCGCTTATAATACTACCTACAGTTCTATTTATATTCGTAATTTTTATTTTTTCACAATAGGTTTTTTTATTATCTATGAATTCCTTAGATTTTTCTAAAATATAATTATCTAGTGCTTTATCTATTTGATGATCTTGGTTTTCACAACAATATGCATGATCGTTAGATAAAAGATCTGGTTTATATAATAAAGGAGATAAATCTAATTTATTTGCTTTCCAATGATTTATATTTTTTCGTTGATATAATTTATCTACTCTTCCTATCATTTCATTTACAGTTTTAAAACCCATTTTTGCCATATGAACCCTTAGGTTTTCTGCCAGGAACATAAAATAATTTATAACAGCATCTGGTGTACCTTTAAATAGTTTCCTTAATTCTGGATCTTGAGTTGCTACACCTACAGAACAAGTATTTAAATGGCATTTTCTCAACATAATACAGCCCATAGCTACTAATGCACCAGTTGCCACCCCCCATTCTTCTGCACCAAGTAAAGCTGCTATTGCTACGTCTTTTGAGGTTTTGATTTGTCCATCAGTTTGTACCACTATACGATCTCTCAAACCATTTGCAACAAGGACTTGATGTGTTTCTGCAAGACCAAGTTCCCATGGTAATCCAGCATGCCTTATTGAACTTAAAGGAGATGCTCCTGTCCCACCTGAATCACCAGAGATAAGAACGACATCTCCCTTTCCTTTTGCAACTCCTGCTGCAATAATTCCAACACCTGCTACTGAAACAAGTTTTACATGTATTCTTGCATTATTATTTACATTTTTTAAATCATGAATTAATTGAGCTAAGTCTTCGATAGAATAGATATCATGATGTGGAGGAGGTGAAATTAGTTCCACACCTGGTGTAGTTTTTCTAATGTAGGCAATATAATCACTTATTTTTTTTCCTGGTATTTCGCCACCTTCACCAGGTTTTGCTCCTTGTGCCATTTTGATTTGAATGTCTTTGGCATTTACGAGATAATTTGTAGTTACTCCGAATCTACCAGAAGCTACTTGTTTTACAGCGCTAGATTTTGAATCACCGTTATCATCTTTATAAAAACGATCTGGATCTTCACCACCTTCACCAGTATTTGATCTAGCCTCTATTCTATTAGTAGCTATTGCTAGAGTTTCGTGAGCTTCTCTGCTAATGGATCCAAGTGAAATTGCACCTGTGGCAAATCTCTTGACAATTTCTTTTGTAGATTCAACTGATTCTATTGGTATTGGGTTATCATAAATGAGATCTAACATATTTCTTATAGATATATGTTGATTTCCTTCATTATCTGACTCTTTTTCAAACTGATCAAATAATCTTTTGTCTTTACGTTTAGTTGAATCTTGTAATAAAGATATAGTTTCTGGTTTCCACATATGTCTTTCGCCGTTTGATCTCCATAAATACAAACCACCAATATCTAATTTTAAATTTGAAGGTATATTATCTTTAGCGAATGCATTTTTGTGCCAGAAATTTATATCTTTATAAATTTCTTCTAATCCAATTCCGCCAATTCTGGAAACTGTCCAAGTGAAATATTTTTCTACTAAATTTTTTGATAAACCAAGAGCTTCAAAAATTTGTGCTCCCGTATAGCTTTGTATAGTTGAAATACCCATTTTTGCCATAGTTTTTACAATTCCCTCTTCTATAGCTTCTCTAAAATTTAGCTCTGATTTTTTATTGCTAGGTATTTCCTTTTTTTCTTTAGATGTTATCCTAAGACCTTCAATAGACTCATAGGCTAAATAGGGGTTGATAGCAGAAGCTCCATAACCGAATAATGTTGCAAAATGATGAACTTCTCTAGGTTCTCCTGATTCAATTATAATATCTGCTTGAGATCTTATACGTTTTTTTATTAGGTAATGATGAACTGATCCTACAGCAAGAAGAGAGGGAATGAAGCTATTATTTTCATCTATTCCTCTATCAGAAAGTATAATAATGGTACTACCATTATTAATTGCTTTTTCTGCTTGTTTTTGTATTCTTTCTATAGCTTCTTTAAGTGAATTTACTCCATTATTTATTCTGAAATTGGTAGAAATAGTAATTGTATTTATACCTTCAATTTTGGAGCTGATAATAGTCTCTAGTTCGTCGTTAGTTAGTACAGGATGATCAATCCTCAGTGTTTTACAATGTATTGAAGTTTCTTCGAAAATATTTTCTCTTCTTCCTAGTGGAACGGATCTTTGGGTAACCAATTTTTCTCTAATTGCATCAAGCGGAGGGTTAGATACTTGAGCAAAACCTTGCTTAAAATAAGAAAAGAGATTTTGAGGTTTATCAGATAAAACAGCTAATGGGGCATCATTTCCCATAGAACCTTGTGGTTGGTGTGCGGTAATTGCCATAGGTTTGATTAAAAATTCTAAATCTTCCCGAGAATAACCAAAAACCATTTGCCTAGTAAGTAAACTTTTCTTATTAAATTTATGTTTACTTTTTATTTTTGGGATTGAAGATAAAATTGATCTGTTTTTGTCTAACCATTTTCCATATGGTTGTTGAGAAGATAATTTTTGGATAACCTCATCTGGTTCTATTATTCTTTTTTGTTTAAAATCAACAAGAAACATTTTTCCAGGCGCTAATCTAGATCTATATTTAACTTCAGATGGCTTAACGGGTAATACACCAGTTTCTGATGACATTACTAATACATCTTTTTTTGTTACTAAAAATCTAAAAGGTCTTAAACCGTTTCTATCAAGTACTGCTCCCAATGAATCTCCGTCAGAAAATACAACCATTGCAGGCCCATCCCACGGTTCCATTATGTTTCCATGATACTCATAAAAATCTTTATATTGTTTTTTCATATTTTCATGTCCAAACCACGCAGCGGGCATCATCATAGCAGCGACATGTTCAATAGATCTTCCAGTCATTTTTAGTAATTCAAAAACATTATCTAAAGAGGCTGTATCAGATGGATTGTCAGTTTCACAAACTGGAACTATTTTATTTATATCATCTCCAAAATCATTTGATTCAAGAGATTTTTCTCTCGATTGCATCCAATTCCTATTACCTCTAACGGTATTTATTTCTCCATTATGTGCTAAAAATCTATAAGGATGTGCAAATTTCCATGAACCTAAAGTATTTGTAGAAAATCTTGAATGTACCAGTGAAAAAGCTGACATGTAATCTGGATCTATTAAATCTGGAAAGAAAGAACCTAATTGTTCAGCCATCAACATACCTTTATACACTATGGTTTTTGAAGATAATGAACATGCGTAAAAATATTTATCTAGATCCTTTATATTATTAGTATCTTTTAAATAATTTATTTTTTTTTCAATGGATTTTCTAACAATATATAGGTCTCTTTCCATATCGTTGTATTTTTTTTCCTTTGAAATGAATATCTGTTCAATATTAGGCATTAATGATTTTGCTGTGATTCCTATAGATTTTTCATCTATTTCTACATTTCTCCATCCTAGGATTTTAAATTTTTTTTCTATGAAAGTATTTTCTATAACTTCTTTACATAAATTGTTTTGTGTATCATTATTCGGTAAGAAAAACATACCAACACCATATTCACCTTGGTTAGGTAAAGAAATGTTAATTTTTTGAGTGATTTTGTTGAAAAATTTATGTGGTATTTGGGTAAGCATTCCAGCGCCATCTCCTGTTTTAGGATCGGCTCCAGCAGCTCCACGATGCGATAAATTTTTTAAAACTGTTACACCTTGATTAATGATTTCGTGTGATATATTTCCTTTTATGTTTGCCACAACACCTACGCCACAAGAATCATGTTCTAATTCTGGTATATATAATCCATTTTTTTCTATTTGCGTAAAATTAGGTATATTATTTTTTATAAATTTCACTTGGTATTTCCTAAATATATTTATTATTAAATTATAAAAATAAATATTTTTTTATTTCATAATCTGTTACAGACCTAGAAAAGTCTTCCCATTCAATTTTTTTATTTTCTATGAATATTTTTTTTAAGGGGTTTCCCAAACAATTTGAAATTAATTCACTGTTTTCTGCTAATAGAATAGCGTCATTCAGAGTCTTAGGTAAGAATTTTATTCCAAATTTATTTAAATCTCTACTACTCATATCAGATAAATTTGTTGTAATTGGTTTTGGTAAATCATATTTTTCTTCGATACCTTTTAGTCCTGCTGCTAGAATAATTGAAAAAGTTAGATATGGATTTGTAGCGGAATCTGGTAACCTATATTCTATCCTAACACTTTCCTCTCTACCAGGTCTATAAGAAGGAATTCTAATTAAACTATTCATATCACCTATGGTCCAAGAAGCTAACACTGGAGCTTCTATTCCTGGCGTTAATCTCTTATATGAATTTATCCATTGGTTTGTGATTAAACATATTTCTGGGCTATGTTTAATTAGACCTGCGAAGAAATTTTTCCCTAAAGGAGATAATTCATTTGGATTCTTTGGATTATAAAAAATATTTTTACCTCCTTCAAAGAGAGAGATATTCGTATGCATTCCAGATCCGTTATGGTCTTGATGTGGTCTAGGCATGAAAGAGGCATAATAACCTGATTTGGAAGCAATTTCTTTTGCGGCTAATCTAAAAGTAATTACTGAATCAGCCATAGTTAATGCATTTGTGTGTCTGAGATCTATTTCTTGTTGAGCATTAGCACCTTCATGATGACTATGTTTCACAGGAATACCCATTGATTCAATTGATAATACAGTTTCTCTTCTCAGGTCCGAACTAATAGAATCAACTGAAGATTGATCAAAATATCCAGAGTGATCGTTAAGTAAATTTTTTGTTTCAGGGTTGATATAATAATATTCTATTTCAGGAGCTACGTAATAATTTAATCCAAGTTTAGAGCATTTTGCGATAGTATTTTTTAAGACATTTCTAGAATCATATTCTGATTGGCTACCATCTGGGTTATTAATATCACAAAAAAGTCTACCGACTGAATTTTCAGATGGTCTCCAAGGTAATATTTGCCAAGTTGAAGAATCAGGTAATGCTATCATGTCAGATTCATCAGATCTAGCGTTAGCTTTTATCACAGCACCATCAAAACTTGCTCCATTATTTAATACCTCTTCTAATTCGTCAACTGTAATTGCGAAACCTTTGAGGTTTCCTAGAATATCTGTAAACCAAAGTCGAATGAATTTGACACCATTTTCATTGGCAGAGAAAGCTACGTATCTATTTGCCTTTTCTTGTTCTTTCAAAATAAAATCCAATATTTCATTTGTATTCTATACTTCTAAACCTGTAACCTACATTCCATTGAGTTTGAATAAATTGATTTTTTATATCGTCAATTTTACTTCGTATTCTTCTAATGTGAACATCAACTGTTCTAGTTCCTCCAAAATAATCATCAGACCAAATTTCTTCAAGCAGGGCTTCACGTGAGAATACTCTACCAGGGTTAGAAGCTAAATATTTTAATAATTCATATTCTTTAAAAGTAAAATTTAATTTATTACCATCTAACCATACTTCATATTTATCTAAATTTATAGTTAAATTTTCAAAATAAATTGAGTTATTAATTTGTAAAGATTTAATTTTTCTCAGGTATGAAATTTCGAGTCGTTTTTTTATCTCTAAGGCATCAACAGGATGAAAGCATAGTTCTATATTAGTTTCAGAAATATCAAATTCATAAGATTGAGATTTTGATAATATTACTACTTTAGGTAATTCATTTTTATAAATTAATTCAGAAAATGATTCAGCAAAATTATGATTAATTGTTATATTGTCGTAATCTATAATTATTCCATAAGTATTTTGTAGTTTATTCAAGTCTTCATCTCCATTTAAATAAACTATCTTGTTTTTATTAAAAGTATCATTGATTTGTTTTATCAATGTTTTTTGACTCTTATTATTGAATCCAATTATAAAAATATTATCTTTAGGCATACCTGAATAAATTGTTATTAAATTTACTAAAAGATCTTTTTACCATTTTTGAAGTTTTTTTAGTAAAAACAGGTATTTAATTATATATTTATATTAAAAAGATAAAGATATAATCGTCTTATTACATTGACTATATTTATTAAATATTAATATAATTAATGTTTGCCGACTTTAATTGTTAGTGTTTTTCTAACCTACTTTTGTAATTCCGGAGTTTAATTTGCCTACAGTAAATCAACTTGTCAGAAAATCGCGGAAAAGTAAGAGGCGTAAGCCAAGTACTCCTGCGTTAAGATGGTCTTTTAATTCACTTAAGTTGTCCAATTCTTTTTTGAAAAAGGGAAGTCCACAAAAAAGAGGAGTGTGTTTACAGGTTAGAACAATAACACCAAAAAAACCAAATTCAGCCTTAAGAAAAATTGCTAGAGTACGATTAACGAATGGTATGGAAGTCACAGCTTATATACCAGGTGAAGGACATAATTTACAAGAACACTCTGTTGTTCTTCTTAGGGGCGGTAAGGTGCCTGATTTACCAGGAGTACGATACACGATTATTAGAGGTTCACTTGATACTGCTGGTGTAGATGGAAGAAAGAATGGAAGAAGTAAGTATGGTGCGCAAAAATCTTAATCTATACTTGAGGAAAATAAGCTAATTATGTCTAGAAGACGACAATCTGAAAAAAGAAAAATTTCTCCTGATCCAATATATGGAAGTGTTGATATCGAAAAATTTACTAATCGATTGATGAAAGGTGGAAAGAAGTCTATTGCACGTAAGGCTCTTTATGATGCGATGGAAAAAATTAATCAATCTACTGAAAAATCTGGCTTAGAAGTTTTTGAACAAGCAGTTAAAAATGCTACACCTATTTTAGAAGTTAAGCCCAGAAGAGTGGGCGGTGCGACATATCAGGTTCCTGTAGAAATTCGACCTGATAGAAGACTAGCTCTTGCTCATAGGTGGCTCATAACAGCAGCTAGATCTAGATCTGGAAGATCTATATCGGAGAATTTATCCCAAGAATTTATAGATGCATCTAATGGTACAGGCTCTGCTATAAGACGGAGAGAAGAGGTTCACAGAATGGCTGAAGCTAATAGGGCTTTTGCACATTACAGATGGTGATACGAAGAAATGAATGATTTAGAAAAAGTTAGAAATATAGGATTTATAGCTCATATTGATGCTGGTAAAACTACGGTGACGGAAAGAGTTTTGTATTTTACAGGAGAAACTTACAAAATTGGTGATATAGATGATGGTACGACCGTTATGGATTTTATGTCTTTAGAAAGAGAGAGGGGTATAACTATTGGTTCAGCTGCAACTAATGCTAAATGGAATGATTATCAAGTTAATATTATTGATACTCCTGGCCACGTAGATTTTACAGCAGAAGTTGAAAGAAGCTTAAGGGTCCTGGACGGTGGAGTTGTGGTTCTTGAATCTGTTTCTGGTGTGCAGCCTCAATCTGAAACAGTTTGGAGGCAAGCTGATAAACATGGAGTGCCTCGGTTAATTTTTGTTAATAAAATGGATCGTTTGGGTGCTGATTTTGATTTTGCTGTACAGACTGTCAAAGATCGTTTGGGTGCAAATGCTGTACCTATTCAAATACCTATTGGAGCAGAATCAGAATTTACTGGGATGATAGATATTATTACTCAAAAAGCTTATATTTATGATGGAAATGATGCCACGAATCATAAAATTATTGAAGTCCCAAGTGAGTATTCTGAGAAGGTACTAGAGCTAAGGCAACAACTTATCGAAAAAGTTGCTGAATTTGATGAAGATTTAATGTTAAATTTTCTTGAAGATAAAGAAATAACAATCGAGTCAATTAAATTAGCATTAAGAAAAGGTGTTTTAAGTTTGGATATTTTTCCTGTTTTAGTGGGTTCTGCTTTGAAGCATAAAGGTATACATCCTCTACTTGATGCTGTTATTGATTATTTACCATCACCTTTAGATGTGCCTCCGGTAAGTGGAGTAGATCCTAAAAATGAGGAAACAAAACTGGATAGAAAGGCTAATACTGAAGAACCTTTGAGTGCACTTGCTTTTAAGGTCGTAACAGATCAACACGTAGGTAGATTAGTTTATTTACGAGTTTATTCGGGGAGATTAGAACCAGGAATTAATGTATTAAATACGACTAGTAGAAACAGAGAAAGAGTCGGTAGATTAATGGTTATGCATGCTGATTCTAGGGAGGATGTTCCGGTTGCTGGGCCTGGGGAGATTGTAGCAGCAATAGGTTTAAAAAATACTGTTACTGGACAGACATTGTGTGATCCAAATAGTCCTATTGCACTTGAATCTATCACTTTTCCGGATCCAGTTTTATCTGTTGCTGTTGAACCTAAAACTAGATCTGATCAAGATAAGATGACAAATGCTTTAACTAGGTTAGTTGATGAAGATCCAACTCTTCAGGCGAGCACAGATGATGAAACAGCTCAAGTTATTTTAGCAGGAATGGGTGAATTGCATCTAGATGTAATTATTGAACGCATGAGGAGAGAATTTAATGTTGATGCTACTGTTGGTGCCCCCAGAGTGGCTTATAGAGAGACTGCTACAAAAACGGCTAATGCTCAGGGTAAATTTATAAGACAATCGGGAGGAAGAGGTCAATATGGAGATTGTACTCTCAGAATAGAACCTCTTGAACCTGGTAGTGGTATTTTATTTGAAAGTGAAATAACTGGTTCGACTTTACCTACAGAATATTTTCGACCAATTGAGCAAGGTTATCGTGAAGCGGCTCAAAGTGGATTTTTGGCTGGTTATCCTGTAGTGGATGTAAAGGCTGTTTTGATAGACGGATCTCATCATGACGTAGATTCTTCAGAGATGGCGTTTAAAGTTGCTGCATCGATGGCTTTTAAATCTGCTATGAATAAAGCATCTGCTGTAATGTTAGAGCCTATAATGAATATTGAAGTTGTAACCCCTGAAGAGTTTTTAGGGGATGTGATTGGAGATTTAAATTCTAGAAGAGCTCAAGTTCAAAGTATGGAAGCTCGTGGTAAAGTACAAGTTGTAAAAGCATTTATTCCTTTGGCAGAGACATTTCAGTATGCTACAAGACTTAGATCCCTTACAACAGGTAGAGCTAGTTTTTCTATGGAGATGGATCATTATTCACGTGTTCCAAAAGATATTTTTGAAAAGGTTGTAAATTAGATATGCCAGGCCAAAAGGTTAGAATAGTTCTTAAATCGTTTGATCACAGGGTATTAGATATATCTACCCAGCAGATTTTAGATACTGCTGCTCAGACTGGTGCCCAGGTTGCTGGACCAGTACCTATGCCTACGGCTAAAAGAAGATTTACAGTTCTTAGATCACCTCATGTCAATAAAGATTCAAGAGAATATTTTGAATTACGTGTACATAAAAGAATTATGGATATATTAGAGCCTAGTTCTAAAACCATTGACTCACTGACTAAATTAAATGTTCCAGCGGGTGTGGATATTTCAATTAAGTTGTAATTTATAGGGTTATTTTTATGAGTATAAATGGATTAATTGGAAAAAAAATATCAATGACAACACATTTTGAAGAAGATGGTTCTTCTAATGCCGTGACTATTGTTAAATTGGGTCCTTGTGTAGTCACTCAAGTTAAAACAGAACCAAAAGATGGTTACCAAGCGGCTCAGATAGGATTTATGGATATTCAAAAAATTAATAAACCTAAATCTGGACATTTAGCTAGATCTCAGGGTAAATATCGTTTCTTAAGAGAATTTTTATCTGTCGATTTATCTGATATAGAAGTTGGGCAAGAAATTAAATCAGATTTATTTAAAATAGGAGACTTAGTTAAGGTAACTGGAACTTCTAAAGGCAGAGGTTTTTCGGGTGCAGTAAGGAGATATAATTTTAAGGGTGGTCCTAAAACTCATGGGCAATCAGATAGACATAGAGCTGTTGGTTCTATAGGTGCTGGTTCTTCACCAGGAAGAGTTTGGAAAGGTACAAGAATGCCAGGGCATTACGGAGTGGATAAAGTTACTGTTAGGGGTTTAAAAATAGTTCATGTTGATTCTGTTCAGGATATTGTGTATGTAAACGGGGCTTTACCTGGGGCAAAAAATGGATTATTGATTGTAGAGAAGCAATTTTAAAATGAAAATGCAAGTTATAAAATTAAATAGTAAAAGTAAAACTCAAACTTCAGTTACTGCAAGTGATTATGTTTGGTCTGTAGATCATAATTCTAGCGTTTTGCATCAGTCAATTGTTGCATATTTGGCGAATAAACGTCATGGTACCCATGATACTAAAACTAGATCAGAAGTAATTTATTCTACTAGAAAAATAAGAGCACAAAAAGGTACTGGTAATGCCAGGTTAGGTAGTAGAAGATCTCCTATTTTGATAGGTGGTGGGGTAGCTCATGGACCTCATCCGCGTTCATATAGACAGAAATTACCTAAGAAGATGAAACGTCTTGCATTGAGGGTGTCATTGTCTGACAAAGTACGCTCAAATAATCTTTTTGTCTTAGATAAAATAGATTTTAAAAATATTAGTGTTTCAAATATTAAATCTTTAATTGATGGACTAGCCATTAATGGTACCGTATTAATAATTACTGAAAATACTGATCATAATGTAATAAAATCTGCAAGAAATTTACATGGAATAGAAGTTATAACAGCTTCTTTATTAAATGCCTTGGACATTTCTATGAAAGAAAATATATTGACTACTAAGAATGTTATTAAAAAGATAGACTCAATTTGGGGAGAGGGTTAATCTATGGATTATTCTGATATATTAATTCGCCCTTTGGTTACTGAGAAATCTACAATTCAAGGAGAATCTGGGAAGTATGTTTTCGAAGTTTCAAAATCAGCTACTAAAAAACAGATTTTATCAGCAGTAGAATGGGCTTTCGAAGTTAGAGTTCTTAGTGTCAATGTTATTAACATTAGAGGTAAGATAAAACGATATGGTGGACGTCCTTCTAAAAGACCAGATTGGAAAAAAGCCATAGTCAAGTTAGCTGAAGGTGATTCTATTCAGCTTTTTGAGGGAGCATAAGATGGCATTAAAAGTTCATAAATCTACATCCCCAGGCAGAAGAGATTCTGTTTCTACAGATTTTAGTGACATTACTAAAAGTAAACCTGAAAAATCACTTTTAGCTCCTTTATTAAAAAAGGGAGGACGAAATAATCGAGGCCGTATAACTGTTAGGCATAGAGGAGGAGGGCATAAACGTCGTTATAGAATTATCGATTTTGATAGACGTAAGAATGGTCAAGCAGAGGTTTTATCCATTGAATATGATCCTAATAGAACAGCTAGGATTTCTCTAGTAAGGTATGAGGATGGGCAAAAAAGTTATATTGTTGCCCCTAATAATTTAAAAATAGGACAGAAAATAATTAATGACAGTTCTGAAAGTTATCAAATAGGTAATTCAATGTATCTTTCTGATATTCCTACTGGAACCCTTGTTCATAATATTGAAATTAATCCTGGTAAAGGTGGACAGTTAGTTAAGAGTGCAGGGACTGTTGCACAGGTAATGGCACATGAAGGTGGATATACTTTAATAAGATTACCTTCAGGTGAAATGCGTCGAATTATAAATAAATGTAAAGCAACTATTGGTCAAGTTTCTAATTTAGATCATAAAAATCAAAAGCTTGGGAAGGCGGGACGGAATCGACATAGAGGTAGAAGGCCAACTGTAAGAGGTTCCGTGATGAGTCCTGCTGCGCATCCACACGGTGGAGGAGAAGGTAGGAGTGGTATAGGTATGCCTGGTCCAAAGACTCCATGGGGTAAACCTGCATTAGGTGCCAGAACTAGAAGAAACAAAAGAAGTAATTCTTTAATATTAAGGAGGCGCAGATAATGCGTATTAATTCATAGATGAGTAGATCTATTAAAAAAGGCCCTTACGTCAGTCCAAAACTATTAAAAAAAATTTCGGCGGCGCGTAATACAGGATCTAATAAACCTATTAAGACATGGGAGAGAGGTTCAATGGTGATGCCTGAGATGGTAGGTATTACATTTGCTATTCATGATGGGAGAAAATTCTTACCTGTTTTAATTACTGAAAATATGGTTGGGCATAGATTAGGAGAATTTGCTCCTACTAGAAATTTTAGAGGACATTCTAGGAATATTTAAGGATAATTATGGCATTAGCGAAATTAAAAAATATAGGCATTTCAGCCTACAAACTTAGATTAGTTATCGATAAAGTTCGTGGCAAAAGAGTTATTGATGCTGAAAACGAATTACGGTACATGAAAAGTCCTGCAGCAGCAATTACTTCTAAGCTTTTGAAATCAGTTATTTCTAATGCTGAAAATAATGATTTACAAAATAAAGATGATTTAAAAATAGTAAAAATCACTGCAGATAAATCTTCTAGTATTAAAAGATATAAAGCAAAAGCCAGGGGTAGAGCAGGTGCTTTTGATAGACCTACATCACATTTAGTGATTGAAGTAGATGAGGAAGGAACTTAATTATGGGACAAAAAACACATCCGAAAGGTTTTAGATTGGGTGGAGTCCAAGATTGGAGTTCACACTGGTTTGCTAACAACGCATCTGATTATAAAAAGTTAACTAATGAAGATTATACGATACGTAAAATGATTAATGATAAATATAGTGAATCCGGTGCTATTTCAACTATAGACATTGAAAGAGGTGCCCAAGAAGTTGTTGTAACTATTCATACAGCTCGTCCTGGAATTATAATAGGTAGAGGTGGTACAGCTGTTGATGTGATGCGAGAAGACATGGAATCTTTGACAGGAAAGAAAGCTAGACTTAATATTTTAGAAGTTAGGCAGCCGGATTTAAATGCTAATTTAGTTGGAAGATCGATTACAGAGCAATTGGAAAGAAGAGTTGCATATCGTAGAGCTATCCGAACAGCTGCCCAACGTACAATGCAGGCTGGAGCCCTTGGTATTAAGATTCTTGTTTCCGGAAGATTAGGAGGTGCAGAAATAGCACGCTCTGATAAATATATGGAAGGAAGGGTACCATTACACACTTTAAGAGCTCAAATAGATTATGCTGTTTCAGAGGCTTTTACTACCTATGGCGTTGTTGGTGTCAAGGTATGGATTTATACTGGCGATATGTCTATGACTTCAGAAAGTCTTATGGCAAGAACTCAATCAAGGGCTACAATGTCTAAGCCTCCTGAAGAAAACAAGGATAAAAAGCGCCCTAAAACGCGAAGAAGATCAAAGAAGAAAGACACGACTGATGTTACAACCTAAACAAACTAAATATAGGAAATATCATAGAGGAAAGATGAAAGGTTTATCATCAAAAGCATCTACATTAGATAATGGCGACTATGGTTTAAAGGCTGTGGGTCCTGGTTGGGTTACAGCTCGTCAAATTGAATCTGCTAGAAGAGCTATAACTGGTTATTTAAAAAGAGGAGGACAGGTATGGATAAGGGTATTTCCAGACAAGCCAATTACTGCTAGAGCTGCTGAAACAAGGATGGGTGGAGGAAAAGGTGCTATTGATCAGTGGGTAGCTGTAGTTAAAAGAGGACGTATTATGTATGAGATAGCTGACGTTCCTGAGGAGTTGGCAAGAGAGGCTTTAAGACGTGCTTCTCACAAATTTGCTATACCTACAAAGATTGTAAGCAGGAGTGATGAATTATGAAGATTAATGAAGTTAGAGAAATAAATACCCAAGATTTAAAAAAAGAATTTAGAGATCAAAAAAAATCTTTAATGAATTTAAGATTTAGAAAATCTACCATGCAATTAACAGATACTAGTGAATTGTCGAAAGTAAGAAAAACAATAGCACGAATAAAAACTGTAATAAGAGAAAGAGAAATTGTAGAAAATATCTCAAATGATACAAATCAATCAAAGGAAGAATAATTGGCTCGGAAAAGACGTATAGGAACTGTTTTAAGCGATATTAACAATAAGACTATTATTGTTGGTGTTGATTGGACTCAAAGAGATCCGGTATATGGGAAATCAAAAAAAAGAATAACTAGATTTTCTGCATCAGATATTAATAACTCTGCTAAAACTGGTGATCGTGTGATAATTGAAGAGTCTAAACCTATCTCTAAAACTAAGAAATGGAGATTGATTGAAATTGTCGAAAAATCAATTAATTATAATATGTTAGATCTACCTGAAGATTCTGATTGAGTCTATAAGATATAAGGTTTATATATGATACAAAGAGAATCAAGATTAAAAGTTACTGATAACTCGGGTGCGAGAGAGGTACTCTGTATTAATATTTCTGGAGGAAGTGCTAGAAAATATGCCAAAGTAGGTGATATAATCACCTGTTCAGTAAAAGATGCACAACCTGGTGGAAATGTAAAAATGCATCAAGTGGTTAAGGCTGTAATTGTACGACAAAAAAAAGAATTTAGACGATATGATGGTTCATACATAAGATTTGATGATAATGCATGTGTAATTATTGGTGATGATCAGAATCCCAGAGGAACGAGAATTTTTGGTCCGGTCGCTAGAGAACTTAGAGATAAACAATTTATGAGAATTATTTCTTTAGCACCTGAGGTTTTATAGTTATGAGTAATAAAATAAAGATTGATGATAAAGTAATTGTGATTTCTGGTAAAGATAAAGGAAAAACAGGTTCTGTTATAAGGGTGATAAAATCTTCTAATAGAGTAGTTATAGAAGGTGTGAATATGGTGACAAAGCATGTTAAACAAAGACCTGGTGTTTCACAGACAGGGCTAGTTAAGGGTGAGTCTTCTATTCCTATTTCTAATGTTATGCTTATAGATCCTGACACATCACAACCAGGAAGAGTTAAATGGCAATTCCTAGAAGATGGAACTAAAACGAGAATCGTTAAAGGAAAGAAAAGTGCCGTCGAGTAAAGTTAATAATAAACCAAAACAGAAATCTAAATCTCCTGTTAAAAACAAAAAAAAATTGATTGATTCTTATGTCTCTAACAGGACTATTCCTAGGATGTTAGAAAAGTATCAGAAAGATGTTGTCCCAATTATGAGGGAGAATTTTACTTATAGAAATATTATGGAAGTACCAAGAGTAGAAAAAATTTATGTAAACATAGGTATGGGGGAAGCAGTATTAGATAAAAATTCTTTAACTGCTGCCATATTGGACCTTACTACTATAACAGGTCAAAAACCTAGAGAAAATAAGGCAAAAAAATCAATTGCAAATTTCAAATTAAGAGAAGGTATGGTTATTGGTCTATCAGTGACACTTAGAAGAGATAGGATGTGGGATTTTTTTGATAGACTTGTAAATATAGCTTTGCCTAGAATTCGAGATTTTAGAGGTATTAGTTCTAAATCCTTTGATGGGCATGGGAATTATTCTTTAGGTTTAAAAGAACAAGTAACATTCCCAGAAATTAATTATACTGAAGTGGATAAATTAAGAGGACTCCAGGTTACTATAAATACTTCTGCGAAAACTGATCAAGAATCTAAGAAACTTTTAGAGTTACTAGGAATGCCCTTTAGTAGTTGAATTGAGGAAAATGAATTTTATAAAGGTGAAAAATAATGGCTAAAAAATCTATGGTTGCTAGAGATGTTAAAAGAAAGAAAATGATGGAGAAACATCTTAGTAGAAGGAATGAATTAAGATCAGCATCATTAGATCCCAAATTGTCTCTTGAGGAACGAATGGCTGCTCGTAAAGAGTTATTTACTTTACCAAAAAATTCTTCTCCTACGAGACTTAGAAACAGGTGTTCAATCACAGGAAGACCTAGGGGGTATATTAGATTTTTTGGTCTTTCAAGAATTGCTTTTAGGGAAATGGCTCTTAATGGTGAGCTTCCTGGAATACGTAAAGGTAGTTTATAAATTTAGGAGTTATTATATTGCCAGTATCAGATCCAATATCAGACATGTTGACAAGAATCAGAAATGCTGTGATGGTTCATCATAGTTCTGTTTCTATACCTGCTTCTAAAACAAAAGAATCTTTATTAACTTTGTTAAAGCAAGAAGGATTTATTTCAGATTTTAAGAAAAATATAGATGGTTCGAAAGCATTTTTTGAAGTTACACTCAGATATTATGATGATAATTCATCCGTAATTACTGGTTTAAAAAGGATTAGTAAGCCAGGGCTTAGAGTTTATTCTAAAAAGAATGATATTCCAAGGTATCTTGGAGGTTTAGGTGTGTCGTTTTTATCTACACCTAAAGGTATAATGACTGGTTATAATGCCAAAAAACAAGGACTTGGAGGGGAATTACTATTTTATGTATGGTGATACTAAAAAGATAGTATTTTTATTTAATATATGTCAAGAATAGGAAAAACCCCAATAAATATTCCTGAAGGGGTAGATTTAAAAATAGACGGAACTAGTGTTTTTATCAAAGGTAAGATTGGAGAGCTTTCAAGGATATTTCCTCAAACAATAAAAATTAAACAAGAAGGGAATATTTTATATGTAGAGAGGATTAATGATAATCCAGACCAAAGATCTTTACATGGTTTATCGAGAAGTTTGTTGAACAATATGGTAATAGGAGTTTCTTTAGGTTTTTCTAAACGTTTGGAATTGATAGGGACAGGATATAGAGTTCAACAGAAAGGTAAAGCACTTCAGTTGAGTTTGGGTTTTTCGCACAATGTTGATATAGAACCAAATGGGAGTAATAAATTATCGGCTGAAGGGCAAAATATTATTATAATTTCTGGACCAGATAAACAATCTGTTGGAGATCAGGCAGCTAACATTAGAAAATTACGAAAACCTAATCCTTTTACTGGAAAAGGGATTAAATATCAAGACGAAGTTATTAGAAGGAAAGCAGGAAAAGCAGCAGCTACGAGTGCTTAATAATTATGAGTAGTAATAAATTTGATTCAAGAAATAGAATGCGTAGGCATCGGAGAGTTAGAAGGAAAATTGAAGGTTTTAAAGACCGACCTAGGTTAAATGTTTTCCGTTCCAGTAGGCATATTTATGCCCAAATAATAAATGATGAATTAGGAGAAACTATTGCATCTGCTTCATCACTAAATACTACTAAAGAAAATAAAATAGAAATTGCGTCCGGTGTTGGCGCTATGATTGCTGATAAAGCTAAAAAGTTAGGAGTTTCACAAGTTGTTTTTGATAGAGGTGGCTATAAATATCATGGTAGAGTCAAAGCTTTGGCGGAAGCCGCTAGACATGGAGGTCTAAAGTTCTAAATTATGGTAGATGAAAATTTAGATAAACCTTCTGATACTAAATCTGAGGAAAAATCTGATGCAGTTGAAGATAAATCTGTAGAAGAGAAATCAGGTAAACCTTCTGATACTAAATCTGAGAAAAAATCTGATGCAGTTGAAGATAAATCTGTAGAAGAGAAATCAGGTAAACCTTCTGATGCTAAATCTGAGAAAAAATCTGATGCTAAATCAGAGAAAAAATCAGGGAAATCACAGAGATATAGTAAGGATTCTAATTCAAATCAAAGGAACCAAAATAGGAATAAAAATAGAAGAAGGGATGATCAGGGTCCAGAATTAATTGAAAGAGTGGTTAAGATACGTAGGGTATCTAAAGTGGTGAAAGGTGGTAGAAACTTATCTTTTAATGCAATGGTTGTTGTAGGAGATGGAAATGGAAATGTTGGTGCTGATTTAGGTTCGGCATCTACAGTCCCTGATGCTATTAGGAAAGCTACAACCAATGCCAAAAAAACTATGAAACATGTTTCTCTAAATGGAGAAACTTTATTTCATGAAGCGAACGAAAGATTTTCTGGCGCTAAGGTTTTATTGAAACCCGCGGCCCCAGGAACAGGAGTGATAGCTGGAGGAGGAGTTAGAGCGGTTATGGAGGCGGTAGGTGTCAAGGATGTATTGTCGAAAACTTTTGGTTCTTCAAATACTATTAATATAGTTAGATGTACCTTAAATGCTCTTTATGATATGCGTGATCCTCAAATTGAATTTTCACGTAGAAGAGATTTAAATAATAATTCAAATAAGGAATAAAAATGTCAAAGGTACAGATAAAACAAATTAAAAGCTCTATAGGTACTAAACCAAATCAAAGGGCAACTTTAAAGGCTTTAGGTTTAAAAGGGATTAATCATACTGTTGAAAGAGAGAATAATCAAATTTTGGAAGGTATGATAAAAAAAGTATCTCATTTAGTTGAATGTAAGTATTGATATTTTTGGAGAGATTCATGGTAAGACTTCATCAAATTTCACCAAATAATGGTGCTAAATCAAAAAGAAAAAGAGTAGGAAGAGGTAATGGTTCCGGGAAAGGAACATATTCAGGTAGAGGGCTTAAGGGGCAAAAACAACGTGAAAGTATTCGACCATTATTTGAAGGTGGACAAGTTCCATTAATAAAAAAATTACCTCACATGCGAGGCTTTAATAATATATTCAAGATTTTTTATACTCCGATTAATTTAGATATCCTTAATTCATTTGAAGAAGGTTCGAAAGTAAATGTTGAATCATTAGTTGAAAAAAAGATTTTACGTAAAAAAGATTCTTTAATTAAGATTTTAGGACGAGGAAAATTAACAAAAGGTTTGGAAGTTTCTGCTCATTCTTTTAGTAAAACAGCAGTAAAAAAAATTGAAAAAGCTGGTGGTAAAATAAATACTTTATCTAAATAATAATGACTACTACTACTAAGCAAACACAAAAATCACCTATACCTGCTTTACTTACAGCAATTATTGATGCGTGGCGTTTACCGGATTTACGTTTTCGTATTCTTTTTACATTATTTATATTGGTAGTTTTTCGTTTTTTTGCTCATGTCCCAGTTCCAGGAGTAGATAGAGAAGCCTTAGCAGCTGCATTTGAAGCTAATCCACTTTTAGGGTTTTTAGATTTATTTTCGGGTGGTGCTTTAAGAAATTTATCTATTGCAGCACTAGGAGTATATCCATATATAACTGCATCTATTATTTTACAAATTCTTACTCCTATTGTGCCTAGTTTGAAAGCTATTTCACAGGAAGGAGAAATGGGAAGGAAAACAATTAATAGATATACACATTATTTGACTTTACCATTAGCTTTTTTACAAGGTTATGGGCAATTAAATTTATTCGCAGGAGGTTTTTTGAGTCAATCTGGTGCAGCTATTACTGGTATAGGATTTGGCGATAATTTTTTAAACACTTTTGCTATTCTTTGTGCTATGGCTACAGGCACTTTACTTCTTGTATGGATGGGAGATTTAGTTACGGAAAAAGGAATAGGTAATGGTATTTCATTAATAATATTTGCCGGAATTGTGACTACATTACCTTCAATTGCAGGGCAGCTAATATTATTAAGAGATCAAATTTTTCAAGTAATAATGCTTTTATCAATGTTTTTGTTGATTATATATTTGATTGTAGTTTTTGCTGAAGCACAGAGAAGAATTCAGGTCCAGTATGGTAGAAGTGTTTTTAGAGGTGGTCAAATGTATAGGCAATCCGGGGCCACTCATATTCCTTTAAGGGTTAATGCGGCTGGAATGATACCTTTAATATTTGCTTTTTCTATTTTGATACTTCCTTCGACAATTGCTAGTTATTTTGTTAACCCTTCCTCTAGTAGTTTCTTATCTAATTTTGCTTTATCTATTCAAAATGCTCTTGGCCCAACTAGTACTTTTTATTGGTTTGCGGTGTTTTTATTGGTTGTGCTTTTCACTTTCTTTTATACTCTGGTTGTTCATAATCAACAGAATTTATCTGAGAATCTTCAAAAAAATGGAGGATTTATACCTGGCATAAGACCTGGAGCTCCAACTAAAGATTATTTAATGAAAGTTGTTCTACGAATTACATGGGGTGGAGCATTATTTTTAGGAATGATAGCTATAATGCCCTGGATCGCGCAATTAATTACTAATTTACAAAATGCTACATCTATTATACAAAGTACAAGCTTACTTATTATGGTTGGTGTTGCATTAGATACTATGAGGCAACTGGAAGCTCAATTATTAATGAGAAATTATGAAGGTTTTGTAAGGTAATTCAAAATAATGAGAATTATTTTACTAGGACCTCCTGGATCTGGAAAAGGTACCCAATCATCTTTTATTTCTGAATATTATAAAATTTCTCATTTATCAACTGGAGATATACTAAGATCTGAAGTTAATAAAGGGTCAGACTTAGGTATTTCTGCAAAAAAATATATGGAAGTAGGAGATTTAATTCCTGACGAATTAATGATTAAAGCCATCAATAATAAAATACTTAATTTATCAACAGGATTTTTACTTGATGGTTTTCCAAGGACATTGAATCAAGCTCAATCTTTAGATACTTTATTAATTAATAAAAATAAACCTATCGATAAAGTCGTCTGTCTTAAGGTCAATAAAGATGAGATAATTTCTCGTTTATTATCTAGGGCAATATGTAATTCATGTGGCAATAATTACAACCTTTTATCTTCTCCTCCAAAGCAAAAAGGAAAATGTGATTCATGTGGTGGCGATATAATAACAAGATCCGATGACAATAAAGAGGCTATATCAAATAGGTTACAGATTTATGAAGAAATGACTTCTCCAGTTATTAATTACTATGATTCTGGTAAGAGGTGTTTTTTTGTAACAGCTTCTGATGAACCACAAAATGTTTTTGAAACTATTAGGAAATTGTTAGATAAATGAATGTAAATTATATGAAAATTACTATATAATTGATAAGTTGTTTTTGAATATAAACCATATGTCTGATTCTAAAAATTTATTTCTATTTATAAAATGATTTCTTTAAAATCTAATGCCGAAATAAAAATAATGAAAGAGGCAGGTAAAATAGTCGCTATTGCAGTGAGAAAAGCATTTGATGTTATGCAGCCAGGAATTACTACTAAAGAATTAGATAATATAGCTTCTGAAGAGATAAAAAATCTCGGAGCTCAACCAGCCTTTTTGGGATTATATGGATTTCCAGCTACTGCTTGTATTTCTATTAATTCTGAAATAGTACATGGTATTCCTAGTGAGGATAGAATAGTTAACCAAGGAGACATTGTTACTATAGACTGTGGAGCTATCGTTGATGGCTTTTATAGTGACCATGCTGTATCTGAAATTGCTGGAAATGCAGATGAAGATAGTATTTTCCTTGTTGATACAACTAAAAAATCTTTATTACAAGCGATTGATAATGCTAAACCAGGTAATAGATTGGGTGATATTTCAAATGCTGTTGAAACTTATGTAAGGCCAAAAGGTTTCGAACTTGTTAGAGAATATGTTGGACACGGAATTGGGAGACAATTACATGAATCTCCTCAAGTCCCAAATATAGGTCAGCCTTCAACAGGGATTGAATTGAAACCAGGTTTAGTTTTAGCTATAGAGCCAATGTTAACTGTAGGAAGTTGGGAGACAGAAAAGTTAGAAGATGATTGGACTGTAGTCACTAAAGATGGTTCAATGTCATGCCATTTTGAACATACTGTTGCCGTGACCGAAAATGGTCCTGAAGTTTTAACTGAAATTTAATTATATGTCAAAAAAAGAAGCTATAGAAGTAGAAGGAGTTGTATCTCAAGCGTTACCAAATGCTTATTTCAATGTTGATTTACCTAATGGTCATAAAGTATTGGCTCACGCTTCAGGAAAAATAAGAAAAAATTTTATTAGAGTTTTACCAGGAGATAGAGTTCTTGTAGAACTTTCTACTTATGATCTAACTAGAGGTAGAATAACATACAGATTCAAATAGAGAGAAAATAATGAAAGTAAAAGCATCAGTAAAAGCAAAACACCCAGGAAGTAAAATCGTTAGAAGAAAAGGAAGAGTTTATGTTATTAATAAACAAAATCCAAGATTGAAAGCTAGACAAGGATAGAAAATAAATGCCAATAGTAGCAGGTGTAAATATTTCAGATAATCAATTTGTTGAATTCGCTTTAACTTCAATTTATGGAATAGGGAGATATAGAGCTAAGCAAATTACTACTGATTCAGGGATACAATTAAATTCCACCAGAGTGAAAGACTTAACAGAGTCTCAGCTTTCTTCCATTAGGCAAAAAGTTGATGCAACTAATCTTACTATAGAGGGGGATTTGAGGCGTGAAGTTCAGCTAAATGTTAGACGTTTAGGTGATATAAAATCTTACAGAGGAAATAGGCATAGGATTGGGTTACCTGTTAGAGGGCAGAGAACTAAGACTAATGCACGAACAAAACGAGGAAGAAGATCGACAATAGCTAATAAAAAAATTGCACCTAAACATTAGGGATAAGAATTATTATTTATGGTGAATTATGCCAAGACAAAGAACTAGAAAAAAAGAAAAAAAATTTGTACCACAGGGTAAAGCATATATAAATGCTACCTTTAATAATACTTTGGTCACTTTAACTGATAACAGAGGAAATGTGATTTCGCAAAGTAGTGCTGGAGAAATGGGCTTTACTGGATCTCGTAAAGCTACTGCATTTGCTGCTCAAAGGGCGGCAGAATCAGCAGCTAAAGATGCTATAGAAAATGGTATGAAAACAGTTGATTGTATGGTTAAAGGGCCCGGATCTGGTCGTGAAGCCGCTATCCGTGCTATACAAGGAGCTGGGATTAGAGTTATTTCTATTAGAGATGTTACCCCGACACCACATAATGGTTGTCGTCCTCCAAAGAGAAGAAGAGTTTAAGACTTTTAGTATAAAAAAGGGAATTTATGGCACGTAATATAGGACCAAAATGTAAAGATTGTAGAAGGTATGGAATAAAAATTTGTTCTAAACCGGCAGGAAAATGCGCCTTTGAAAAAAGAAAAACTCCTCCGGGAGACTTTTCTCCAACTCGTAGAAGAAGATCTTCAGAATATGGTCAGCAGTTAAAAGAAAAACAAAAAGCAAGAGCTATATATGGAATCTTAGAACGTCAATTTAGAAATTATTATCGAAAAGCTAATAATATGGAAGGCGTTACAGGAGAACGGTTACTTCAATTGTTAGAGTCTAGACTTGATAATACGGTATATAGATTGGGGTTTTCTATTTCTAGATCACATGCAAGACAGATAGTTGGGCATGGACATATAAAAGTTAATGGTAGGAAAGTTTCTATCCCTTCATATCAAGTAAAAAAGGGCGATCAGATCACTTGGAAAGATTCATCGATGAATAGTAGTATGTTTGATATTATCAAATCTGGAGAAGGTGTTAATCAAACTGTTCCAAGATGGCTAAAATCTAACATAGAAAATGGTTCAGGTGAGGTTTTATCTGGTCCAAACGTTAGTGAAATTGACACGCTTATAGATACTCGTCAGATAATAGAATATTATTCAAGGAGATAAAATTGACACAGTCACAAAATTTTGAAGAAAATTTGTATGGTATTTCACCTAATTTTGACACTGATGGAACCAAAAAAAAGGTTCCGGAAATGACTTTAAGGATTGAAGAAACCACTGATAATTATGGACTTTTTATAATAGAACCAATAGAAAGTGGCTTGGCTAATTCTTTAGCTAACCCACTAAGAAGAACTTTATTAGGATCATTATCAGGAACTGCTATCAATTGGGTAAAGATTTCAGGAATAGATCATGAATATTCCACAGTACCTCATATGAAAGAAGAAGTTATAGAATTTTTGATGAATGTAAAAGGTGTTAGGATTAAATCCGATCAAATGAGACCTGGACGTTTAAGGCTAGAAGTAAGTGGGGAAGGAGAAGTAAAGGCAGGAGATATAATGGCGACGTCAGATTTTGAAGTTATCAATCCTGAGTATCATCTTGCTACTTTACAAAGTGAATCTGCTCAACTTTCTGTTGAATTTAGTGTTGATCATGGAATAGGGTATAAGATGGCTGAAAAAGGTTCTGGTATGCCCATTGGGGTTTTACCAGTTGATGCTATTTATACACCCATAAGAAAAGTTAATTTTTCTATTGATAATATTAGAATTGGTGACAGATCAAACTTAGAAAGATTAAGTTTTGAGATTTGGACAGATAGAACTATAGATCCTGTTACAGCATTTAAAAATGCTTCTAATGTCCTAATGGATAAATTTTTTGAATTTACTAGACTAGGAATAGATGATAATCCCGACGATAATCCAGCAGCTGTTTTGGGTATTTCTCCAGAAGCATATAATACTCTAGTTGAATCCTTGGATTTATCTGCTAGAACACTAAATTGTCTAAAAAGAGCAGGTATAAACAGGGTTGGAGAAGTTCTTCAACTTCCTAAAGGAGATCTACTAAAAATTAGGAATTTTGGTCAAAAATCAATTACTGAATTATTTGAAGTTTTATCTTCTCGAGGATTATTACCTAAAGAAAATTCTAATTTAAGTCCAGACCCTGAAGATTCTTCATCGGATGAGGAAGAATAAGTAATGAGACATAAACTTAAAGGTCGTCAATTTGGAAGATCTACTGGACCTAGAAAAGCGATGTATAAAATAATAGTTACTGATTTGATCCGACACGGAAGAATTGAAACTACTATTTCAAAAGCAAAAGAGATAAAATCCATCTGTGAAGAAATGATTACCTTAGGTAAAAAAGGGACATTACATGATCGTAGAATAGCTGCTGCTTTTATTACCGACAAGAATGTCTTATCTAGTTTATTTACTGAAATTGCTCCAAAATATTCTGATAGACCAGGAGGATACACACGTATTATACGAAAAGGATTTAGACCAGGAGATGGAGCAGAAATAGTGATTTTAGAACTGGTTTAGTGATTGAATCAAAATATTTTTTGATAGTTACTTATGAAGGTACCGATTTTTATGGTTCACAGATTCAAAAAAATTTACGTACAGTACAGGGGGATTTAGAATACGCCATAGAAAAGGTATTTGGTGTTCATTCTAGAATGTTATTAGCTAGCAGAACAGATACGGGGGTGCATGCTGATTTTCAGGTAGGAACTTTTGTGATTAAGCGTAATAATGGATTTAGTTCTAATACTCTACGATCTGCTTTGAATACATATCTTTCTGGAGACCTAAGAATATTATATGCCGGAAAACTAACTCAAGAGGATATATTTTTTAATCCAAGAAGAGATGCAATTTCTAGGGAATATATGTACACATTCGATGACGCAGAGGTTCTAGAACCTAAATTTCGTAATTATGTACACCATGTTAATCGAAGATTAGATGAAAATAAGATGGATGAAGCAGCATCATTCTTGATTGGTACTCATGATTTTATATCTTTTTCAGGTTCTTCTACATCTTTGATTGATTCAACGATTAGAAATGTTTTTGATTGTAAAGTTACAAGAATAAAGAATAAAGTGTTTTTTTCTATCATTGCTAATGCTTTCCTACATCAACAAATACGGCGAATTTCAGCTTTATTACTAGAGATTGGACTTAATAAAAAATCTCCAAATATGATGAAAAAGATATTAGTCTCAAAAAATAAAGGAGAATTTACACATGTACTTAGTCCTAAAGGCTTATGTCTAAAAAAAATCGAATACAAAGAAAAATTTTTACAAAAAATTATTACGCATTCTGTAAATAAATAGTAAAATGGTTAGTGAAATTATTTTATGACTACTAATATAAACATTAAAAATTATAATCCAAAAATATCTGAATTAGATTCCGATTGGCATCTAATAGATGCTACAGATCAAATTTTAGGGAGACTTTCAACTAATATTGCTATGCTTTTAATGGGAAAAAATAAACCCACATATGTTCCTCATTTATTATCAGGTGATTTTGTAATAGTTATAAACTCATCTAAAGTGAAAGTTTCTGGAGATAAATACGAAAAAAAAATTTACAAGAGATTTTCTCCTTATCCTGGAAATACTAAAGAAATTCCGTTTAATGCTATTCAAAATAAAACTCCAAATAAAATAATTGAATTAGCGGTAAAAGGTATGCTTCCTCGAAATAAGCTTGGTAGAAAAATGTTTACTCGTTTAAAGGTTTATTCTGGTTCAGAACATCCTCATATAGCTCAATTAATTGGATCTAAAAATAAACAACCAAAATCACCACAACCATTTGCTGTAAATCAGACTCAAACATCTGAAGTTAATGAATCTAGTACATTAAAGGCTACTGAAAAAAAATCTAGTACTAAGACAAAGGCAGCGGTAACAAAGTCTAGTACTAAGACAAAAGCAGCTGTAAAAAAGTCTAGTACTAAGACAAAGGCAGCGGCAACAAAGTCTAGTACTAAAACAAAGGCAGCATCAACAAAGTCTAGTACTAAGACAAAGGCTGTAGCAACAAAGTCTAGTACAACAAAAAGAAAAACTACAAAGAATTAATATTTTAGGAGTTAGATAGTTGACCACAGGTACTTATTATTATGGAACAGGAAGAAGGAAAACTTCTGTTGCTAGAGTTAGAATATACAATAAACCTGGATCAGTTAGCGTTAATGGAAAGCCAGCAGAAGATATTTTTACAGTAGAAGCATGGAAGAATGAGGCACTAAAACCCTTAAGTGTTGTTGGTCTTGATAGTAAAGTTACTATCGTAGCAGATATAAAAGGCGGAGGTGTTAACAGTCAAGCTGGAGCACTTTCCCATGGAATAGCTAGGGCGTTAGTAGTAATGGATGAAAATCTAAAGAAACCTCTAAAAGTTTCAGGATTGCTTACTAGAGACTCAAGAATGAAAGAAAGTAAGAAATATGGATTAAAAAGAGCTCGTAAGGCTGCACAGTACACAAAAAGATAGCCTAG
This sequence comes from Chloroflexota bacterium, assembly GCA_002718415.1. Lineage (GTDB taxonomy): Bacteria > Chloroflexota > Dehalococcoidia > Lucifugimonadales > Lucifugimonadaceae. Next base: position 58,293 of record PBEM01000004.1, on the reverse strand, counting down.
AGATTTTTAATCACAAGATTTCTTACCAATCCATTCAGATCCTTTGTTAAATTTATTTGATTTAGAGGAAAATATTTTTCAGATATTTCGATACAGTTTTCTTTTAGATCTGGATCTATTTCTATAAAAATCCCGTATTTATTTTTTTTACAAATTCTTGGGATATCTTCCAATATTTTTTCTATAATTTTTGTTCCTTTAGGGCCTCCATTTAAAGCTATTTTTGGTTCCTTTTTTATTTCTTCGTCTAAGAATTTCAAATTATTAGTTTTGATATAAGGTGGATTCGACACAATTATATTAAATTCTCCATAAATATTTTTTAAACAATCACTTAGGATAAAATTTATATTCAACTTATGTTTCTTAGCATTTATTTTTGCGATTTCTAATGCTTCAGAAGATATATCTGATACGGTGATGTTTGAGAAAGGAATTTCTTTGCCTAAAGATATCCCTACTACTCCTGACCCTGTACATATGTCCAATATCTTTGGGTTTTTAATTTTATTTTTTTTAATAAAATCAATTGCTTGAATTACTAATAATTCTGTTTCGTTTCTAGGTATGAGTACGTTTGAGTTTATAAAAAATTTTCTTTTATAAAATTCTGTACTTTGAGTGATATATTGTATGGGTTCATTTTGAATTCTTCTTTCAATTAGCTTATTGATGTTAGAAATATTTTCATTATTTATTTCGTAATTCAAATTTGAAATATAATTCGCAGTTGTCCATTTCATATAATAAGAAATAAGTATTCTAGTCTCATTTATATATTCCGGAAAACCTGAATTTTTTAATAAAGAATTTGTCTTCAGGACATAATCTCTTAGCATCATTTTCTATTGGTCTATATTGACATTATTTTCTTCAATTTGAGACAACAATTTGGCTTGTTTTTCTTGAAGTAAAGCATCAATAAAATCTTCTAAATTTCCATTTAGCATTTCATCCAACTGATGACTAGTATAGTTTATTCGATGGTCTGTTACTCTAGATTGGGGGAAATTGTATGTTCTAATTTTTTCTGATCTATCACCAGTTCCTACCTGACTTCTTCTATTAGCACTTATTTCCTCATTTCTCTTTCTTATTTCCAAATCCCACAACCTTGCCTTCAATATTTCCATAGCCTTTAACTTATTTTGGATTTGTGATCGTTCATTTTGGCATTGTACTACCAGACCTGTTGGTTTATGTGTGATTCTTATTGCTGTAGCTACTTTGTTTACATTTTGCCCACCACTTCCTCCAGAATGAAAAACATCTATATCTAAATCATTATCCTCAATATTAATATCCATTTCTTCAGATTTAGGTAGCACTGCGATTGTTACTGTAGAAGTGTGTATTCTTCCTTGAGATTCAGTTGATGGTATCCTTTGTACTCTATGAACACCACTCTCTAAAGTTAATTTTTTATAAGCTTCTTGTCCATTTATTTCAAAAATCACTTCTTTAATGCCACCTATTCCAGTTTCATTTAAACTAGCAACTTGTAAATCCCATTTTTCTTTTTCAGCAAATCTTTCATACATTCTAAAAAGATCAGCTGCGAAAAGGCCAGCTTCGTCTCCGCCTGCACCGGCACGTATTTCCATTATTGCATCAGCATTTTCGGTAATATCTTTGGGAAGCAAAGCAATTTTTATTTGATCTGAAACTTCTTCAATCGTATTTTTTAGTGATTCAATTTCTAATTTTGCTAAATCCAATACATCTTTGTCTGTTTCTGAATTAATTAATTCAGAAATACTTTCTATTTCCAAATTTGTTTTTTTATATTTAGTCCAGATTTTTACGATTTCATCAAGTGATCGATATTCTTTGCCTAAATCTTTAAGTTTATTAGGATCTTTTGTGATTTCAGGATCTGAGAGTAAAGTTTCTAATTCTTTGTATCTTATTAATATGTTGTCAAGTTTCTCAACTATGGATTCATTAATCATTTATTTTGAAATTTTTTTATATTTTTTACTATTATCTTAGGATCAATTTCTACATTTTGTTCTTCAGAATTTATAAAAAGAGGTTTTAGTTTTGCATTGTTTGAATTAATTTCATTTTCTCCAATTATCAAAGCGAATCGAGCTTTTATATTATTAGCATATCTCAATTGAGCTTTTATAGATTTTTTTGGAGCTAAAATGGTCGTGATTCCTAGATTTCTTATTTTAGAAGTAATAGAAAAACACTCTTTTATAGTATCTCCTATATGTATAACAACAACTTCAATTTTTTTATTATTTATAGTTTCAAGTGATTGTTTTTTTATTTCTAATATCATCCTTTCAATACCAGATCCAAATCCGATACCAGGAGTATTAGGTCCTCCTATTTTTCCTATCAGTGGATCATACCTACCTCCGGCTAATATTGTACCTTGAGAGGATGTTTCATTAGGTTGAAATTCAAATACTGTACGATTGTAATAATCTAATCCTCGTACTAAAGAATGGTCAATATAAAAGTTGAATTGCTTATCTTGAGATTTAATTATTTCCAATAATTCAATTAATTCGTTCCAATGGATTAAAGCATTTCCTTTCAAATATTCTACAGATCTTGGGGCATTTTTATTTATCTCAATCGTTTCTTTTTCTTTAGAATCTAGTACTCTTAAAGGGGATCTATTTAATCTGTCTTTATCAATTTTTGGGAGTTTATTTTTATTACCTTCAAGAAATTTTTTTAAATCAGTAATATATTTTTCTCTATCTATAGGATCTCCAATACTATTTATTCTTAAGTCAATATTGTTTAATCCTAAGTTTTTTATATAATTCCAACCTAATTCTATTATTTCAGCATCCAATTGAGGAGATGAATCACCTATAGCTTCGCATCCAAATTGATGATGTTGCCGTAGTCTTCCAGCTTGTGGCCTTTCATATCTGAACATTGGGGCAATATAAAACAGTCTTGTAGGTTGCGGTAGGTTAAATAGACCATTTTGAATATATGATCTACAGATTGCTGCTGTACCTTCTGGTCTTAGTGTTATGGAATCTCCACCATGATCTTCAAATGTATACATTTCTTTTTGGACTATATCTGTCTCATGACCGACACCCCGGCTAAATAATTCTGTGTATTCAAAAATAGGAGTGTTTATACGTTCATATGAAAAATCTGAAGTAATTTTCTTGCAAACAGAAACAACCTCAGACCATAAATACTGGTCTTTAGGTAATATATCTGATGTACCTCTAGGGGCGAATATTTTCATAAAACTAAATAATATCTTAATTCTTTAGGAACCTAATCCTGCTATTTGATATATCTTCCCTTCAGTTTTTATTGCGGGTGCATAATACATTTTTGCACTATGCATCTCCTTAATATTATTAGCTCCTACATATCCCATACATACTTTTAATGCTCCAATTAAATTCATAGTTCCATCTGTTTTTGAGGAAGGTCCATTAAGAAGTTCATCCAGAGTGTATTCTGATCCTAGCTTTATTCTAGTTCCTCGTGGAAGCTCTGGATGCCAAGTAGCCATACCCCAGTGATATCCCAAGGCTGGAGATTCATAACATTTTGCAAATGGACTTCCTATCATTACGGAATCTGCTCCAGCCGCAAAAGATTTACATACATCCCCACCTGTTCTTATACCACCGTCAGTTATAATCGGCACATATCTTCCTGTTTCTTTAAAATACGCATCTCTTCCTGCCTTACATTCTAAGGTTGCAGTAATTTGAGGTACCCCTATACCCAAAACTTCTCTACTGGTACAAACAGATCCTGGGCCGACACCTACTAATACACCATGTATTCCTTGTTCCATTAACTCTTTTGTGACAGAGTAAGATACTGTATTCCCTACTATGATTGGAACATTTAAGTTAGTTACAAGTTCAGATAATATTAAACCTCTTAGACTTTTAGATGCATGTCTGGCTGTTACTACTGTACCTTGAACAACAACAATATCAGCACCAGCTTCTACAGCAATAGGTGCATGACGTTTAGCGTTTTGGGGAATAAATGAAACTGCTGCTGTTCCATTATTTTTCTTAATTTCTTCAACTCTTTTAGATATTAGGTCGGTCTTGATAGGTTCTGTATAGATCTTTTGTAATATTGATGTAGCTTTTTCAATTGGAGAATTTGAAATTTCTTTATAAATAGATTCAGTGTCTTCAAAACGAGTATGTAAACCATCTAAATTTAAGACACCTATACCCCCTTGTTTATGCATCTTAATTGCAAAGGACGTATCTACTACTGCATCCATAGATGAAGCAAAGAATGGAATACCTAATTTAATTTTGTCAAAATATACTGAAATATCTACTAATTCTGGATTAATTGTAATTTCTCCAGGAGCTATGGAAACATCATCAAAACCATATGCATGTTGCAATATATTATCATTATTTTCCAAGTTTCATCTCCTAGTAAAAAATTAACTTTATAAGTATTTATAATTAGCTATTTTATATGTAAGCTTATAATAAGATTTATGTTAAATCTTCTGATAACACGTGGCTATATTTAAGTTTTTTATCTTGGTTTTAGTATTGATTTTTTGGATTAAATATTTCATTAAGTGCATCACCAATAATATTCCAACAAAATATCATTAACCATACTACAATAATAGGGGCTAGAAGTTGTTCAGGATGATTTCTTAATACTGAAATACTAGCTCCACCTCTTGCTGTAACATCTCCTATCATTACACCCAAACTAGGTCTAGGAGGTTGCACTCCAAGACCAAAAAAACTTAACATTACTTCAGATAATGCTATAGCTCCAATACTGAAAGATATACTTACAATTATTGGACTTAAAATATTTGGGAAAATATGCCTAAAAAGTATTACAAAATTAGAAGTTCCCATAGCTTTTGCTGCTTGCACATATTCTGCATTTCTAATTGACAATACTTGACCACGAACCAATCTCATAAGACCAAACCAACTAAGTGGTAGTAAAGCAATACCTATTACCAAATAATCTACAATACCAGAAGATAATATACCTCTAAATCCAAAAGTATCTTCAATATAATGGCCGAAAGAAATAATACTAGGTCTCAATGTTGCAGCAAGTAAGATTATTAATAATATGTCCGGAAAAGCTGAAATCACTTCTCCTAATCTCATAATAAAAATATCAATTTTCCCTCTGAAATATCCTGCAGCTAAGCCTAATGAGATACCTAAAATAAAACTGCCTGTGATTATTGTAATTAGTGTGATTATTATAGTATTTTGTATACCCCAAATTACTCTTGTATAAATATCTCTTCCTAATCTATCTGTGCCTAACCAGTTCTCCATATTTGGACCGTTTTGTGTTTTGGCTAAGTTTGTTTCAGCATAATCATGAGTTGACAAAATTGGAGCAAATATTCCTATAAAATAAATTATAAACAATATAGATATGCATATTAGAGCTAGTTTTCTTTTTATCAGTTGGTTCAAAAAAATTGAAAAAAGAGTTTTTTGATTAAAAGAATTCATTTATTAATCAATCCTAGGATCTACTATTGTGTATGCGATGTCAATTATTAAATTTGCTAAAACTAACATTGTAGATCCTATTAAAACTAAAGCAGTTAATACCGGGAAATCTCTCTGATAAATTGCATCGAGAGCTAATCTAGAAACTCCTGGAATTCCATATATTATTTCAACAATTAATGATCCTCCAAATATTCCAGCTATTGTAAAACCCAAAAGTGTTAAGATAGGTAGAATTGAATTTCTTATTATATGTTTATAGTTAATAGTGTAATTATTTAGTCCTTTTGAAAAAGCGGTTCTAATATAATCTTGATCTATTACATCTAGTGTAGATGCTCTCATGTATCGTACATAAATAGCCGCACCTGGTATACCTATTGTTAATGCAGGAAGTATAATTTGTTTATCAAAAAAACCATTCCATCCTGAAGCTTGTATCCAACCCAATTTAACTGCAAATATGGTGATCAGAAGAGGAGCTGTAAAAAAAACTGGCATGGCAAATAAAAAAAGCATAGATAATACTATTGTTGGGTCTACCCATGAACCTCTTCTTTTTGCAGCATAAAATCCTAAAGGTAAACCTATAAGAACAGAGATTATAGTGACAGCTATATTTAATTTTATTGATACTAAAAGTTTAGGTATAAGTAACTCAGTCACCTTTTTGCCTTGGAAAATATAACTATCTCCTAAATCTCCTTTGACAGCTTTTTTTATATAAGAAAAATATCTAATTACTAAAGGTTTGTTAAGTCCCATTTCTTCCCTGAGGGCATTTATCTTTTCTGGAGTAGCTCTATTTTTTAGGATTAATTCAGCGGGATCTCCAGGAGCAATATTTCCCATAAAAAACACAAAAAAAGAAGCGATCAGAAGAAGAATAGGAGTCCAAATTAATCTCTTTAGAATATACTCGAGCATGATATTTTGAGTATATATTAATTATTAGTAAATGTCTTTATCTATCCAAACATATTGATATGTAGGGATAGTCATAGAGTAAAATTTATAATCTTTGATCCATGGTTTTACAAGTGCTTTAGCTTCTACACCCCACCATAATGGTAACCATGCAGCATCGTTTACAATGATCTTTTCTGCATCATTATAAAGATTTACCCTTTTAGTTATATCTTGCTCTGTTTGCGCTTTATTAATTAATGTATCAACTTCCTTATTGGAATAATTTCCATTATTAAGGGCGCTATCTGAACGAAATAAAACATCAATAAAAGTTGATGGATCTGGATAATCTGCTTGCCACGAAAGACCGCTGAAAGATTGTAATCGTCCTCTATGTAAATCTTGTATATATGTAGCCCATTCTACTTGTTGGATTTCAACTTCCACTCCAAGATTTTGTCGCCACATATCTGCAATAACTTCTGTAGTAAGACCTGGTGACCCTCCAGTTCCTGGCACTGTGACAGTGATTCTAGGACGAGTATTTGGATCAGAATAGTTAGATTCGTTTAAAAGATTTTGAGCTTTTTCTTTGTTAAATTTTAGGCCTTCTATATCTGGTGAAAAACCTGGAAAGTTTGGAGGGATTATTCCATATGCAGGTCTTACTAAATTCGAAAAAACTTGATCGGCAATTAATTGTTTATCTACTGCATAATTCAAAGATTGTCTAAATTTAACATCATCAAATGGTGGTTCATTAACATTAAAACCTATATAAGATACAGAAAATGAGGGAGGAACAATTATTAGATCTTTATTTAGAGGTTCTGTAGGATCCTCTACTCTTTCTAAATCTGCAAGTCCTACACCTGTTATATCTATTTCATCATTTTCATACATTGCCATTGAGACTCCTCCAGCTAAGTTGAATACAACTTCATCCAAATAGGCTGGAGATCCCCAGTAATTATCATTTCTTGCGATTCTAATTCGCTGCCCTATCTTATATTCTTTAAGTGTAAATGGTCCTGTACTTATGGGGTTATCAGTCCAATTTCTGCCACCTTCATTAATATTTTGTTTGTTCACAATGAAAGCTGTAGGATAAGTAAGTTTTGCTAAAAAGTATGCCTTAGGTGCATCTATTTTGATTTGGATAATTTCATCATCTATTATTGTAATACCCTCTGCATTGTTTGAATTTCCTTCAATAATATCTTTAATACCGACTATGTCACCTAAAAATTCTTCTACCACTGTTGAGCCAGTATCGGGATGAGCTGCTCTTTCTAGTGACCATTTTATATCTTCAGTTGTAACGTTTTCTCCATTAGAAAATTTTAAGTTTTCACGAAGTTTAAATTCGTATGTTTTTCCATCATCAAGAATTTTCCAACTTTCTGCTAAATCTGGTTCTATTGGTTCATTTGGATTACCTCCCAGTTTCACTAAACCAGAAAAAACCTCAATAACGATTCCATATGAAGTCCCATCAGTCACTAAATGAGGATCTAAAGTTGGAGGATCCGACCATACACGTTTTAGTATTCCTCCTGATTTTTTTTCACCTTGTTGATTTGTTGATGGTTGAGATTTTTCATTTAATTTAGGTGCTAAAGAAAGTTTAGATTGGTTTTCTGAAGATGTGTTTGTATTTGAAATTGAATCTTCAGATCCACATCCAGTAGAAATAATAAATATAAGAGATAGTGCTAAAACAATTATTTTATTCATTTTTTTTATCATGATAGGTTCATTTCGTATAATTATTACATTTAAATATTAAGATATTTTATAATTCATAATTAATCACATCTAGTCCAATATACTATTAGAATGATTTTCTATTTGATTTGTTAAGTAGGATTTAAGTAATGAATCTATTTCACCATCAAGGATTTCATTAGTTTTATTTGTTTGATAATTAGTTCTATGATCTTTTACCATTTGGTATGGATGCTGTATATAACTTCTAACTTGCCTACCGAATTCTGCAGATATATGTTCTCCTTTCAGTTTTGCTTGTTTATCAGATATTTTTTTTATTTCTAAATCTGTTAATTTTGCGGTAAGAATTTTCATAGCAATCTCTTTATTTTGAGCCTGAGATCTTTCATTTTGAACTGATACTACTATTCCTGTTGGTATGTGGGTAATTCGTACGGCTGTAGAATTTTTTTGTACACTTTGACCACCATTACCACTTGCTCTAAAGACATCGATTTTTATTTCATCTGTATTTACTTTTATTTCTTCTGCTTCATCAGGTTCTGGTAAAATTTCAACTGATGCGAAGCTAGTATGTCTTTTGTGATCAGTATCATAAGGGGATAATCTAACGAGTCTATGAACCCCTTTTTCTGACCTTAAGTATCCATAACTATATCTTCCATTGATTTTTATAACTGCGGTTTTTATTCCTGCTTCGTCTCCTGGAGAAAAATCTAAAGTTTCTACGGTGAAATTTTTCTTTTCAGCCCATCTAATGTACATTCTCAACAACATTTCTGCCCAATCCTGGGCATCTACTCCACCTGCTCCTTGAGTAATAGTTACGATAGCCGACCTCACATCAAACTCTCCATTTAATTGTAATTCAAATTCTAAACTTTTTACATTAGATAGAAGATCAGCATATTCTTCATAAGCTGTATTGTTTAAAGATGAATCATTTTCTGATTTAATTAACTTCGAAAATTCCACTAAATTTTCTGATTTTGATACGATGTCTTTCCATTTATTATATTCATCTTTTTTTGATGAAAGAGTTTTCATGAAAATTTGTGCTTTGTTTCTGTCATTCCAAAAATTTTCGGATAAAGTTTTTTTCTCCAGAGTATCTATTTCCATGTGGATTTTATTTAGGTCAAAGTCTCCTCACTATCTCAGAAATATTTTGATTTAATTCTGATATAAGAGTATCTAGATCCTTAATATTTGGAGATTTTATATTTTTTTCCATATATTATAAATATTATTAAATGTTTACCATCAGTTTAATTGTACAATAATATTTTATAAATTTTGGTGGTGTGGCCCAGTTCGTTAGTGCATTGCACTGGTGATGCAAAGGTCATAGGTTCAAATCCTGTCAATCCGACCAATTCATCTTTTAGGATTTTTTAGTAACATAAAAGTTATAGCAGCCATTAACATAAGAACACTTCCTGTTAATAATACATATTCATAAGAACCTGTATTATCTTTAGTATATCCAGCTGCTAAAGGTCCAACAAATAATGAAACATTATACATTGGAGAAATCCATCCTCTAATAGTTGCAAAATTTTTTCTTCCAAACATATCTCCTACTAAAGCCCAGTTAAATCCTGCTGCTATTTCTGTTCCGATAAATAAAATCATTGAGAAGAATATAGGCCATGTTCCATCAGCAAAGTACATTAGTAGTAAAGAAACTGATGCAGATGCATATAATATTCCTAGAAGTTTTTGTCTTGGTATTTTGTCACTGATAAACCCGAATAAAATTATTAGAGGGACAGCTATTAGAGCTATAGCGCCTATCAAATTTGCTGCTGTTTGCTGTGTTTCTCCTTTCCATACTAATATGGGTATAAAATGTACATAAATTGTTCCATGTACTGCCATTCGTAATATAGTCCCAAGAGATAAAATCCAAAAAGATCTAGTTTTTAGTGCTTCTTTTGTTTCCCAATCATTATTTAGTGATTCGTAATTTTCAATATTCTTTAATCCATCAGGATTTTCTCCAATAGATTCTGGCGATTTTTTATAAACTAATGAAGCAGGTACTATTAATATTAAAATTCCTATTCCGACTATCATAGAGGCTGTTTCCCATCCCCATCTAAGGATAATAATTGAGAGAATTGGTATCATAAATGCGCCTCCTAATCTAAATGCAGCGCTATTTATTGATATTGCTAAACCTCTTTTTTTTACAAACCACATATTTATAGCGGTAGTAGATGCTTGCATAAAACTTGTTGAAGATCCTAGACATATTGCAAATACATATATCAATAAGAAAGATGTGAAGTTATTTGTTCTAGATAATAATAAATAACCTATTCCAGCTAAAATTGTGCCTAATATCATCATAGGTCTTACACCAAATTTATCTATCATCCTACCTGTTATAGGCCCTAATAATCCATTTTCAGCTCTAGCTAATGCAAATGGTAAAGCGGCTTGTGTATAAGATAGATTTAGCGAAGTCGCTATAGGTAAAAAAAATACAGTGAAACCTTTCCATTGTACTGAGCCACCTATAGCATTTACCCAACTAGATGCAGCAACTATGTACCAACCGTAATAAATTTTATTAGTGTATTTTTTAGATGATTTTAGTAAATTCATATTAAGGATGTTTTATTACATAAGATAATTTTATAAATTTAAGTATAAATTATTTATTTTTAAGCTTATTCTTAATTTAAGTGATTACATAAATGATAGTTCCTGAAGATATAAAAATCATAATACATAACGCCTTGGATGTTGCTCAATCATCTGGGGATTTACCAAATGTAAAAATTGTAGATATACATGTTGAAAAACCCAGAAATATTCACCATGGAGATTTTTCAACTAATTTACCTTTGATTTTGACTAGAATAATGAATATTCCACCGATGGATATTGCTGAAAAAATCATATCTAATATAGATTCTAATTTTTATTTTTCTAAAATAGAATCTATCAAACCTGGATTCATAAATTTCACTTTTTCTGAAAAATGGCTCCAAAAAAGTATTCAAGAAGTTATTGATCTAGGGTCAAAATATGGAGATATAAATGCAATAGATACAAAGAATATTCAATTAGAATTTGTAAGTGTAAATCCAACAGGTCCACTTCATATAGGGCATGCTCGTGGAGCTGTTATTGGTAGTACTTTGGCAAACATTCTTAAATCTAAAGGACATAAAGTTCATAAAGAATATTATGTTAATGACGCAGGAAATCAGATGCGTTTATTTTTAGAAAGTTTATTTTATAGGTATCAACAAAAAGCTGGAATAAATATACAAGAACCTGAAGAACTGTACTCCGGAGAATATTTAATTGAATTAGCAAAATCTTTGTATGATCGTTTCGAAAAATTACCTATTGAAATGCCTAAAGATAAAGCTATAGAATTTCTTTCTCCCCATGTTCTAGATTCTATATTAAATGATATACAATCGACATTATCTAAATTAGGTGTAAATTATGAAGAATGGTTTAGAGAAAAAAAATTATTAGATTCCGGGTACTTTGATTCAATAATTAAAGTATTAAACGATAAAGAATTAGTAATAAATAAGGATGGTGCTTTATGGTTTTTAGGTACTAAATTAGGCTTGGAAGAAGATATAGTTTTAATAAGAAGTGACCAAGGAGGGCCTACATATTTCGGTACAGATATAGCATATCATCATAATAAATTTAAGAGTCGAAATTTTGACCTGGTTATTGATATTTGGGGGGCTGATCATCATGCTCATGTTTCTAGAATGAAATATGCTATGGAAGCATTGGATATTGATTCAAAAAGATTAAAAATTATTTTAAATCAAATTGTGAATTTTAAAGATGGTGATCATTTGCTGAAATTTAGTAAACGAAAGGGAGTAATTACCACAGTGGATGATTTGATAACTGAAGTTGGTGTAGATGCATGCAGATTTATTTTTTTAAGTCGTTCTTCCGAGTCTCAAATGGATTTTGATTTATCTCTTGCTAAAAAACAATCTTCAGATAATCCTGTATTTTATATTCAATATGCTCATGCTAGGTTATGTGGAATTCAAAAATCAGCTGAATCACTTGGATTAAAGTCTAATGGGAATGTTTTGTTATTAAATGACGAATCTGAGATATCTTTAATCAGAAAAATAATAGAATTTCCTACAATTATCACTTATGCTGCAGAACAACTTGAGCCTCATCATTTAGCTCATTATTCATTAAGTCTTGCAAAGTCATTACAAAAATTTTATGAACAATGTAGAGTAATTCCAAAAGACGAAAAACCAAATGATTTAAGTGCTGCAAGATTAAAATTAGTTGAAGCAAGTAGGATTACTTTTTCTAAGGTTTTAAATATGATGGGTATGAATGCTCCAGAAGTAATGTAGTTATTCCATATGTAATCCAGAATTTTTATATAATTCTATTCTTTTTATGTAAGAGCTATTTGCATAAAACATTAATTGTTCATGTCGCTTTCTAATTAAACCTATAGTTTTTCCAGGAGTACCTCTTATTAATGCCTTATCTTGGAAACTTTTATTTTCAGTTAGAGTGCTTCCTGAAGAAACTAGGCATTTTTCTCCAAGAATAACACCATCATTTATGATTGAACCGTTACCTATCAAACTTAAATTTCCAATTTTTTTGGCATGGGAAATTACCCTGTGCCCAATAGTCACATATTCTCCTATGAAAGCATCATCGTCTGCATGAAGAACTGAGTTATCTTGAATATTTGTTCCTTTTCCTATGATAATTTTTCCTGAATCAGCACGTATAACTACCCCAGGCCATATACTAACATCGGCTTCTATAATTATTTCACCTACTAAATAAGCTGCTTCTGAAATGAATGCATCCTTATGAATTATTGGTTTTTTCCCGTTTAAGCTTCTGATCATAATTATTTAGTGGGAATATTCGAAAAATTTAAATCTAAATTTATTGTAGTAGGATTATTGATTTTTTTTAATTTAAATATTTGGTCTGATTCAACATAATTTCCTTCTCGATCACCTAAATAAAAATGAATAATTCCATGTTCTAAATCTTTTTGACTTACAGGAGATAAAATTATATGTCTGTAAGAACCATTTTCAGTTACTGCTATTGGTGAACCTCCATCAATTATTTGAGCAAAAATTGTAATTCCAGCAGGTCCTGGTTTATTATCTATAGTAAATTTACCATTGAATATAAATGGAAGGGGAGGAGGTCCTTCTAAAATTTGGAAATCTTCAGAGTTAATAATTTGTTGAGTTGGCCTTAAATCCTGTTCATTTTCTACACATGAAATATGTATAGAAAAAATTAATATCATTAAGATTATAAATATTTTTTTAAAACTATTCATTTTATGTTAAATCTTTGGTTTTATTTTCCATTGAGAAATTTTTTCATAGTGGTGTGCTATTTGAATTACTGTTTGATCACCCATACGTGGTCCTATTATATGTAAACCAGTTGGTAAATTATTATCAATACCATTTGGTATAGAAATTGCTGGTAGTCCAGCTATGTTTACTGGAATAGTACAAACATCATTTAGGTACATTTGATATGGGGAATTAATTTTTTCATCTAAATTAAATGCTACATTTGGAGTAGTAGGTGTTATTATAGCATCAAATTTATTGAAAGCTTTTTGAAATTCTTCTCTTATCAAAGTCCTGACTTTTTGTGCCTTTAGATAATAAGCATCATAATATCCAGCTGATAAAACATATGTACCTAATAAAATTCTTCTTTTTACCTCATTTCCAAAACCTTCACCTCTAGAACGGAGTGTGTGTTCTATAGAATTTTTTGCTATATCTGTAGATTTACCATATTTAATTCCATCATATCTAGATAAATTTGAGGAAGCTTCGGCTGGAGCAATTATATAATATACTGCTAATGCATATTCAGATAATGGTAGAGAAATCTCTTCTAGTATTGCGCCACTTTTTTCTAGTTCTTTAAGAGAATTTTCATATGCTATCCTAACTCCAGATTCAATACCTTCAACTAAATATTCTTTAGGTATTCCTATCTTTAAACCTTCAATTGACTCGCCTATTTTTTCTCCAAAATTATTGAAAGGTCTTCTTAATGAAGTCAAGTCTTTTTGATCAAATGAAGAAATAGAATTTAATATATTTGCACAGTCCTCAACACTTCTAGAAAGAGGTCCTATTTGATCTAATGAACTTCCGAATGCGATAAGTCCAAACCTACTGACTAATCCATAAGTAGGTTTCATTCCTATTACTCCACAAAAAGAAGCAGGTTGTCTTATACTTCCACCAGTGTCAGAACCTAATGCAAAAACACACTGCCCAGCAGCTACACTAGCAGCAGATCCTCCACTACTTCCACCTGGTACCTTACTTAAATCTAATGGGTTTTTTACAGCTCCAAATGAAGAGTTTTCAGTAGATGAACCCATAGCAAATTCATCGAGATTTGTTTTACCACATATTATTGCTTTATCATTTAGTAAATTTTTTATTACTGTTGCGTCATAAGGTGGTATGTATCCATTTAATATTTTGGAAGCTGCAGTTGTTTCTATATTTTTAGTGGATATATTATCCTTAATCATAACTGGGATACCAGTTAGAAATTTAGTTTTTTGATCTTTAATTGCCATATCTGCTTCTCGGGCAGATTTCATTGCATATTCTTCTGTATGGCTAATGACTGAATTTATTTCAGGATTGATTTTTTTTGATCTATTCAAAAACTCTTGAGTTAATTCCACTGAAGAAATAATTTCTTTATCTAGCATATTTCTTAGTTCTGAAATGTTTTTATATAATATTTCGTCTGACAACTTAGAATTCTCGATTTTGAACTTTAATCTAATACTGGCTTAACTATGATGAAAGATTCATTCTTATTAGGTGCATTTTGTAAAACTTCATCCTTTGACAATGATTCAGATTCTTTATCTTCTCTCATTTCTGAGAAAACATCTGATGGGTGACCTGTAGGTAGTGTATTTTCAGTATCTATAGTAGATAATTTTTGAAATTTATCTAATATATCGTTTAAGTCATTTTGCATTAGCTCTAGTTCTTTTTCACTTAGATGCAAATAAGATAAACGTGCTATATGTTTAATATTTTCTTTCTTTATTTCAGCCATATTATTTGTTGGGAAAGTATTTTTAGAGAATGCTTGATAATGATTTTATATTCTTGAACATAATTATTTAATTCCTGATGCTATTAAAAACGAGATTTTATTTTTTTTTGATAAAGTTATTTAGTGTTATTTTTAACAAGGTTATTTTTTTGTTTTAATTGGAGATAATTTTTGTCAAGTTTTATTTTTGTCACTGGAGGGGTTGTTAGTTCCTTAGGTAAAGGGATTACTGTTGCATCAATAGGAAAGATGATGAAAAGTCGAGGATTGTCTGTTGCAATAATGAAATTGGATCCATACCTGAATGTTGACCCAGGAACAATGTCTCCCTACCAACATGGGGAGGTATTTGTAACCGTTGATGGCTCTGAAACAGATTTAGATCTTGGGCATTATGAAAGATTTATAGATGTTGAGCTTACCTCAATGTCTAACGTCACGGCAGGACAAATATATTCAGAAGTAATATCAAATGAGCGTAAAGGTAAATATTTAGGAGGCACTATACAAACTGTACCTCATGTAACTGATGCTATCAGATCTAGATTATTAAGACTTTCAGATGAATCAAAATCTGATGTAGTGATAGTAGAAGTTGGTGGTACTATAGGAGATATAGAAGGGCAGCCATTTATTGAAGCGATAAGGCAAATGAGGAGAATTGTAGGTCAAGAAAGCACCTTTTATATTCATATTACTCTCTTGCCATATTTAAATTCTACTGATGAGTTAAAAACGAAACCAACTCAACATAGTGTACAAGAACTTAGAGGTATGGGAGTTATGCCGGATGCGATATTATGTAGAGCCGATATAGATATTGCTGAATCTGTAAAAAATAAAATTGCTCTTTATTGTGATGTTGGACAGGATGCCGTTATTAGTTTGCCTACATTAGATAATATATATAAAGTACCGATTCATTTAGAAAATCAAGGATTAGGCAAGATAATTGCAGAAAAATTTAATTTTCCTAACATTAGTATAGATTTAACAGAATGGGAAAAAATAACTTCTTCAGATACTACAAATTGGCCAGAAATAACAATATGTATCGTTGGTAAATATGTTGAATTACGTGATTCATATATGTCAGTAATAGAGGCTATTAATCATTCAGCTATGTTCCATAAATTAGTCGTAAAAATCAAATGGATCGCCGCGGAAGATATAGAGAGAGAAGATACGGATATTATAGATTTATTTGGTGACGTTAATGGTTTTATAGTACCTGGAGGATTTGATTCAAGAGGTATTGAAGGAATGATTATTACCGCAAAATATGCTCGAGAAAATAAGATACCTTATCTAGGTTTATGTTTAGGTATGCAAATAATGGTTATAGAGTTTACTAGGAATGTCCTTGGAATTAAGGATGCTAATTCTATTGAGATGGCAGAAGATACTAATGATCCTGTAATTTCTTTTATGGAAGGTCAGGAGGATTTAAAATCTACTGGCGGTACAATGAGATTAGGATCCTATGATTGTAAATTAAGAACTGGAACTATTGCAAGAAAAGCTTATGGGATTGAACTAGTCAGTGAAAGGCACAGACATAGATATGAACTAAATAATATTTATAGAGAAAGATTAGAAGTGACGGGTTTAGTTTCTTCTGGAACCTCACCAGATGATTCTTTGGTAGAAATTGTAGAAGTAAAAGAACATCCATTCATGTTAGGGAGTCAATTCCATCCTGAGTTTGGTTCTAGACCTGAGAGACCTCACCCTTTATTTAGTGAATTTATCAGAGTATCCAATAATACAGTTCTTGAAGGTGAGCAACGTATTCTATTTGATTAGAAATTACAATATTAGTATGTTTGGATATTTTTTGTTATAATAGTTTTGTGTTATATTACAACACTGATGTGACGTAGTATGTTTATGATGTGATTGTGATTTCTTTATCACTGTTTAGTCAGAATTTATTTTTTGTTTTTACGTTATGTCTCTCTTGAGAACTTACTTTCCACAAAAGCGTCACTAAAACTAATCCACTCTATTGAAATTTCACAAAATATTCTGGAGAAAGATAATTTTGGGTTAGTAAATCAAATAATACAAAGGAAAAAGCCCTGACTCCCATTACTAGAACTCAATCCAATCGTCGTCCAAAACGTAGAGCCCGAAGCAACTCGGATAACAATAGAAATTCTGGATTTCCAGAAGATAACATCGAGAATGAAAATATAGATTTACCTGATTTAGGTAACTTAGGTGTTAAAACAGATCAAGAATTAATTAAGCTTGCCTCTGAAAAAGAAATAAAAAAGATACCTTTAAGAAGGTCAGATTTAATTATTGAACTTTTAGGTATAGCTGCAGAAGAAACAGGTCAATTAGTTGGTGCAGGAATTTTAGATATTCTTCACGATGGATATGGCTTTTTAAGAACCCCAGGACGTCAGAGCACATCTGATGATGTATATGTTTCTCACAGTCAAATAAGGCGTTTTGGTCTTCGTACTGGAGATTTGGTGGCTGGCCAAGTCAGACCTCCACGTGAAGGGGAGAAATATTATGGTTTATTACGTGTGGAGATTGTTAATGGTATTGATCCAGAAAGGGCGATGAACAGACCAAAATTTGAAAAATTAACTTCTGTATATCCTGACAAACAATTTATTACTGAATCTGATCCCAAATTACTTTCTACTAGAATCATAGATATAGTTTCCCCAATAGGTCAAGGACAAAGGTCATTAATTGTTGCCCCACCAAAAGCTGGGAAAACTATTTTACTTAAACAAATCGCTCAAGGAATTTCTGAAAATTCTCCTTCAACATACATTATTGTTGCTTTAATAGGTGAAAGGCCTGAAGAGGTTACCGATATGAAACGATCTATTAAAGGGGAAATATATAGTTCTACATTTGATGAACCAGTTCAAGATCATTGTAGAACAGCTGAAGATGCTATTGAGAGGGCAAAAAGATTAGTTGAAAATGGAGAAAATGTTGTGGTGCTTCTAGATAGCCTTACAAGATTAGCTAGAGCATATAATTTAGCTTTACCAAGTAGTGGAAAAACACTTTCAGGTGGTATGGATCCAGTGGCATTATATCCTCCTAAAAGTTTCTTTGGGGCAGCAAGGAATTGTGAAGAAGCTGGAAGTTTGACGATTATAGCAACGGCGTTAATTGATACTGGTTCTAGGTTAGATGACTTAATATATGAAGAATTTAAGGGTACGGGGAACATGGAACTTCATCTTGATAGATCGATGGCAGAGAGAAGAATTTGGCCTGCAATAAATATTGAACGTAGTGGAACTAGACATGAAGAATTGTTACAAGATCAGGAAACTTTAAAACAAGTTTGGTTATTACGAAGGATGATGGCAATTCTTGGAAATGATGAAAATAACCCTACTGAAGCTGGGGAAAGAATTTTAGAAAGATTATCTAAAACTAAGAGTAATAAAGAATTTTTAGCTTCTATTACCAAACCAGAAAAAAAATAATCATTTCATAAAAATTAATAAAAATGTTATTTTTGTGTAAATCTGCCCTATATATCATTGACATTTATACTCTACATTACGTATATTTTTCTTATGTTCGTTAAGAAAATTATGATTATTAACACGTTAGCGTGTATCTCTTTTTTTTAATGAAATAAATTAGAGACATGCAATATGACTTGACATTGTTTTCATAACAATGATTAAATCACATTGGCATGTCCCAAGATTATGTTCCGCGCGCGCCGGTTCGCTGGAATAATATCTTGAACGAAAGTTATGACGGAACCGGCAACTTAGATAGATCTAATTACAGATTTAGCTAAGTCCGACAGAATCGGAAACCTTCGAGTTTTCAACCACCTACATAAGCGAATGGCAGAAGTCAAACATAAAAAATATTTTATTGATGATGAACTGCTTGTCTTCTGTCTTTTGGAGTGGGAGGGAACACGAGAAAATAAAGGAGGACTGAGGCTGTGAAGCTTTCAGTAAAATGGTTAGCCGGATTGGCAATATTGGTGTTTTCTGTTGTAGCTTACGCAGGACTTTCAACCAGCACGGGCGTTAGCGCTGCTGCTGATGGAGGTGTGTATGTTACAAACGAATCATCAACACTCACTACTGAGTCATCGCCACCCACCGGTAGAAAATACTCTGCGAATGTATACTCTACATACGCAAACACAGGAGTCCGAAACATAGGTTCAAACTATGATTGGATGATTGTGACCGTTACAGACTCTGACTTGAATACTACGAGTACTGTATCTGATAACGGACCCGCAGCGGATAAACTAGACGAAGTTACATCTTCTTCAGGTGTAAGGCAAGCTGGTGGATTCAACTTGGGTCTTGACGCTGATTTCGGTGGTGCTTGTGTGAACAACGCAGGTAAACTACAGGCTGCAAGTAGCCCATGTGTAGTAACGAGTCAATCAGGTGTCATAATTATAACTGGTACTATAACTGGTACTGATGACTTTTCCGTTGGTGAAAAATTATCTATTCAGTTAAAAGATCAATCTACTAAAGTAAACGTTGGAGCTGTTAGTGATTTCTCACTTCTTGCTACTGGATCTTCTAGTGCATTGAGTGGAATTCAGGTTGATGCTATTACCTTTAATGGTGATGGTACTAACGCACCTATTATCCAGGTGTCAAAGAACGCAGCAAATGTGACGTTTAACGATGGTGTAAATGATATCGTATACACAGGTTTAGTTGATATTACATTTAAGGAATCAGCTAAAAACACAGCTCTCGTAACTATGAAGAGTGTTGTGGCATCTACTGCCGTAACTATTCCTCTGGTTGAGACTGGATACAATACTGGTCGTTTCGATAACAAAGTATGGTTAAGGCAACATGATACTACTAAAGGTATTATTGCAGCTAGTTCTGCTCTAGATGCTAATGGTGAATGTACGACTGAAGCCNTATGTACTGTTACTACAACTGAAACTTCAGTACAGAACCTACCTGTTATAAACGGTCCAGTAACTATAACTTACACTGATGCAGCTACAAAATCAGGATCAACAAATGTTGCTCGAACAGCTTCTATGAAGATAGATACAACTGTTCCTACTGCTGAGATTACTGCTCCTACTAATAAAGCTGAACTCCAGACACGAACACCTTCGTTTGCTGGTTCTTTAGCTGATACCGAGTCGGGAATAGATGTAAGTACATTTGAACTTCACGTTGATAAAGCTGAAGACGACACTACCNCAACTAATTACAAAGACGTAATTGGTGCTACTGGTACAGTNAAGGCTGCAGGTAACAAAGCTAACGTGAACGTAACAACTTGGGTTGATGGTGTAACCAGTAAGTCTTGGACTTATAACTACCCAGATGCTCTACCAACTGACCTATCAGCCGGTGTGACAGTAAATGACACAGTCGACTTCCAGGTACAGGTTAGAGATATGGCTGGTAACTATGGTTACTCTGACTCAGACACAGCAACCACTAATGTAGATGGTGTGTTCGCTAAATACGCTCCTCACTATGTGAAGATCGACCAAGTTATTCCTACTCTTTCTTCTGCTATAACAGGAAAAGAGTATGATTCTACTCTTAAAAAAGATAAAGCTAACAGTAAATCTGTGAAAGTAACTTTTGACGGAAATGTTGATGCTGATACTGTTGCTGCTTCGGACTTCTCAATAACACTTGATACAGGTGGAGCTAAGGTCCCAACTGCAGCTAGCGTAAACAATGCTGACGTTTACTTGACATTAGAAGGTACTATTCCTTCAAATGACACGCCNAAGGTTACAATTGTTGGATCTATATCTGACAAAGCAGGTAACGTTACAGATTCAGGAAGCATAGCAGGCGCTACTGATGGAATTNCTCCAGTTTTGACTATAACAACTGGAACAGGTTCTGGTCTAGGTGCTGCTGGTGAAGCTACAGGCCCTGAGTCGCTTACAAAGAATAAAATGACAGTAACTATTGTTGCTGATGAATCTTTGAATGGTAACCCATCTGTTTGGGTAACTGAACAAGGATATGATGGTGGTGCTAACNNAGACCCTATCCAAAATAACNACACAGCTGGTGAAGGTGGAACTGCCGCTACTGGTAGTGGTGGAGGATCTGGTGTAGCTACTGCTAAAGGTGGTAACACCTACTCTATAGTTCTAGATAATACAAATTCGTCTGGAACTTCTACTGAATCTAGAAAAATGGCTATTCGTGTACTAGCTACTGACCTTGCCTCTAACGAGACAACAGCTGGTGGTGACACTAAGACTAGCACATACGTTTATACTCTAGACAGTAAAGTTGGTGACGCCGCTATGTCTCCAGCTACAACTACACAAGATCGACCTTACATACAGTTTGATTTTGCAGCTTCAGGAACTGCAGCTGAGGATAGAGAGTCAACTGCTCTTACTATTACCTCTGCTACAGTAGATGCTGGTGCAGATGGAGTCGACCTTGTAGACATAGCTGCTGATTTGGTTTCTAGTGCAAATGGTATAACCTGGTTCTATCGACCGAGTGAAGCACTTGCCACTGGAAAACACAAATTTGTAATCAAAACAAAAGACTCTGCTGGTAACACTGATACTGACACATTGACAGTAACTAAGTCTGCTAGAACTGACTTCAAGATGACTCTGTACGCAGGTTGGAACTTGATTTCAGTACCTTCAGATCCAGTAGATACAGCAATTGCTAATGTATTCTCTAACACAGGAATCAAGCAGGTTGTTACATACTCAGCTACTACACCTAAACAGCCATGGAGAATTGCTTCTCAAGCTGAAGGTGTGTGGACTAGTCAGACAACTCCTAAGTTAGAAAATATAACAGCTGGTGCTGGATATTGGGTTGAGTCTTCAGACTTTGAAGATCAGACTGTAGCGTTATCTGGACCTTCAGGTGCAGGTGATGTTAGACCAGCTCTAATCACTATACCAGTAGTTGCTGGTTGGAACTTGATTGGTGTAGTTGACCAAGACAAGATTCAAACTCAAAAGTCAGACTTTGGTACGCAACTTGCTGTGAATATAGATGGTTCGTCAACAAACCAAGATTTGTTTGACTACATTGCAGGTACGACTGTAACTAAGGGTTATAAATACTTAGCTGCATCTGCTGAATTTGATGGTCTAAATCTTGCTGATAACCAAACCAATGCCACTATTGGTGATGGTTTATGGTTATACGTAAAAGCTCAAAGCGACGGCTCAACACCGGACATTGTACCGTAAATAAACCGAAACTTTATGCGATTACGTTTGTGATTGTATGAAAAAGAGCCTCTTCAATTTGAAGGGGCTCTTTTCTTTTTAAGAAAATATTATTCAGTTTATTAAATACGTATTAAACTTACTGTGCGAACATTTCTATAATTGTAGATAATCTATATATAAAATCTTTATATATATATAAATACTAGTATTGAGGTTATTTTATGAAGCATTATAAAAAAATTATCAGTGGTTTTTCCATTTTGATTTTATCTCTTATAATGACATCCGGTATAGTATCAGCTAGTTCAGAAGTCCCATCTATTACATCTCTTACTTTTTATGGAAATGTTGATGTTAGTGGTACTTCTAACCCTGATAATTATTTTATAAAAGCTAGAATAGATGATTGGGAATCTCAACCTGTTCAAATTGGTGAATTTAAAACTTCTATGTTTCATGGTTTATTTGTTGACGCACCTAACGAATATATAGGTAAATCTATTCAATTTATTTTACAAGATCAAATTATTGCTGATCAAACCGAAATATATATGTTTAAAAATTCCGATGGTACCACCGACCCTCTTTGGACGTTACCTCAATTAAGAAAGATTGATTTAACTTTCCCATCCACACCTTTACCTCCAACACCAACCCCTACTCTTGTTCCTACAGCTACACCAGCTCCTATTATACTGAAGCCTTCTTATTTCGAAGGTAGAGCTATTACCAATGGTAAAGCTGTATCTGATGGTGTTGAAATATACGCAGTATTAGATGATTATGTATCTCAGTCAGTTGTTGTATATGATGGTCGTTATTTCTTAACTATTGATCCTATTTTAGAAAAATATCTTGGTAAGGAATTAAAGTTTTATATTGCTGATATATCAGCCTCTCAAGCTGAATCATATGTTGATGATCTTTATAGAAGTGATTATTTATTAGTTTTCCCTACCATACCTGACCCTACACCAATACCTACTGAAATTCCAACTCCTACTAGTACACCTGAGCCATTACCAACTGAAACTTCTACTCCGACAGTTACACCTATACCATCTGTTGCTCCAACCAGGACTGCTACTGCTACAGCAATACCTACCCAAACATCTACTTCAACGCCCACTCCAACCCCTTTAGTAGATTTAGAAGCTACTGTTACTGCTCAAAATCTTTTATTAGAACAAATTGCTTTAAATTCTCAATCTGATGGTGGCGGATTTTGTAGTGCAAACAGTGAAGGTACCGGTAGCTTAGGTATCATAGGATTATTGCTAACTCCTATTATATTGTTTGGTATTGGGAAACTACGTAAAATTAAATAAAATTATAGTACTTCCTCTAATACTATGACTTGTCTACTTTCAGTTAAATTAGATTTTGCTACATTTAATTTGTTTACAGGTATGTCTATTTGGGTTCCTAATTCAGATACCAAATTTTTCACGTTATTTGAAATTACTCCAGATTCTCCATGATTTGAAAGAATAACTAATTTAGGTTCGATCTCACGAACTGCATAAGCTATTTGATCAGAATCTAAAATTTGATCATTCGAAGGTATGATCAGTATATCTACTTTCCCTAGTTCTCTTATTACATTGTCTGTAAATTTTGATGATGGATGTCCAAAAAATGCTGTTTGCATACCTTCTAATTCAACATTGTAAATTGTGTTAATTATTTTTTCTGAATTTACAGTTGTGCCTGCGGTAGGTATTCCCCTTAATGCTATTCCACCAGATTCGTACTCTCCAGGTCCAGAAAATAAATTATAATCGCTGTTTGACCTTAACTCTTTTTTTTCTTGATAATATAGGCATATTAAATTGTGTTCTTTTATATTCGAATCTAAGATTTCTTTTGTAGGCTCAACTAATAAAGTAGATATGTTTGTTTTGATAAAAATAGATGATTCTCCAAGCCACTTTATTTCCATGAAATTTATCTCCTAAATATATGTTTAAATGATTATTTTATTATTTTACATTACCAAAATTATTAATTTGTAATTGTATTGAATCTCTTAAATATTATTTAGTTAAACGATAATATCCTCATATAATATATATATAGAATAATTTACTAACTAAATAATATGACTTTTTAATGTCTACACAAAAACAAGATTACTATGAAACATTGGGGCTTTCTCGAAATGCTTCTTCTGATGATATAAAGAAAGCTTTCCGTAAATTTGCCCTGAAATATCATCCCGACAGAAATAAATCTCCTGAAGCACAGGATAAATTTAAAGAAATTAATGAGGCGTATCAGGTACTTAGTGATCCAGAAAAAAGATCACTTTATGATCAATTTGGTCATTCAGGTGTTAATAGGGAATTTGGGAAGGGTTTTGAAGGTTTCGATAGTGGATTTGGCGGTTTTGGAGACATTTTTGATAGTTTTTTTGGAGGATCTTCTTCATCAAATGCATCAAAAGGTAGAGACTTAGAATTTGTAATGGATATATCTTTTGAAGATTCTGTATTTGGGATTGAAAGAGAATTAGATATCCGAAGATTAGAAAAATGTTCAATTTGTAGAGGATCACGCGCTGAACCTGGATCTGAAATTTCTTCATGTAATACATGTTCTGGCTCGGGTAAAATTTCTCAAGCCCAAAGAACAGTTTTTGGTCAATTTCAACAAGTCACTACTTGTCAATCTTGTAGAGGATTAGGCCAATCTATTAATACTCCATGTTCTAAATGTGTGGGGAAAGGAACTGAAAATATTAGGAGAAGAATTAAAGTCACTATCCCACCAGGTATAGATAATGAATCAAGGATTGTTATGAAGGGTGATGGAGAACCTTCTTTATCTGGATCAGAAAACGGTGATTTATATATTCTTATTAAAATCCTTAAACATAATCATTTTGTTAGGCAAAATAATGATATCTTGATGGATCTTGATGTAAATTTTGTAACTGCAACATTAGGTGGGAATATCTTGATTAATACTCTAGATGGACAGCAAAATATAGATATTCCTGCCGGATCTCAATCAGGAAGAATTCTCCGCTTAAAATCTTATGGAATACCTTTTTTAAGGCGGCCAGATAAAAGAGGAGATTTCATCATTACTTTGAAAGTATTAACTCCTACTAAATTAAACTCTGAACAGAAGCAAATACTTAAGACTTTTGGTGAATCTATGGGTTTTAATGATTTCAATAATAAAGAAGAAGATATTTTAAATAAGGTTAAGGATGCTTTTAAAGGTAAAAAATAAATTTATATGGTTGAAAAATGGTTAGAAATTTCAATAGATGCACCAAATGAATTTGTAGAACCTGTTTGTCAAATATTTTCAAAATATTCTAATGATAAAATCGCAATTATAGAATCACCAATCAAAAACTATGGTTTGAATTTACAGACTGTAAAATGTTGGATTGATTATAGTTCTTCAAATGCTTCATTAGAATTAATTGATATTAGTATAAAACTCATTAATTATTTACATCCAATAGGTGAGATTAAAAAAAAATTTGTTGATGAAAATATGTGGAATAAACAAGAATTTTCCTCTATTAGTATTGGTAAAAAATTAATGATAATTCCAAATTCTATATCTAATTATGATGAATCAAAAATTCTAATTCCTTTAATTCCTGGTTTAGCTTTCGGGACAGGACATCATCCCACAACAAGAATGTGTTTAGAATCTCTTGAAAATAATTTAAATAAGGATGATTCAGTTCTTGATCTGGGATCTGGTTCTGGAATATTATCTATAGCCTCATTTATGTTAGGAGCCTCAAAGGTTATCTCTATGGATATAGATGATGATTCTATAAAATCCACAAGAAGAAATATTTCTTTAGCAAACATAAAGCAAAACACCCTAATTTTAAAAAGTTCTTTACCCAACGTAAATGTACCATGTAGTAGTCAAGATATAATCGTTGCAAATATTTCTAGTGAAATTATTATTTCTTTATCTAAAATGCTTTTGCATGCAGTAAAATCTACTGGTTTAGTAATTGTTTCAGGTATCTTAGATGAGAAAATTTCGGATGTGATTAAGTCTTTTTGTAATAATGGAGGACGAATTATTAATCAAAAAAAAATTAATGATTGGAATTTATTAGAAGTAAAAAAAAATAATGAAGATACATAGATTTTACATTCCAAGATATATCGTTAAAAATGAAGAATTAAATTTGTCTGATTTACAATCCAAACAAATTATTAAAGTTCTAAGAATGAAAAAAGAGGATCAAGTTATAATTTTCAATAATTATGAGGAAGAATGGTATGCAAAAATTTCTAAAATAGAAAAGAATTTAGTTTTTGTTATACCGTTTATGTTCAGTAGAAGTAATAAAAAATCTAAAGGTTTTATTTTAGCTATAGGTATTTGTAAAAATAATAGATTTGAATTTGGATTAGAAAAATGTACAGAATTAGGGGTAAAAAAAATAATTCCACTTATAACATCAAGAGTTCAAGGATCTTCAAATAGTATTATTTCTAATGAGAAAATTGGTAGATGGAATAAAATATTAATAGAAGCGTCAGAACAAAGTAATAGATTAAATATTCCTGTTATTTCCAATCCAATTAGTATAGAAACTACTATAAATTCGAATGAAGAATATCATAAATTTGTAATGGATATATCTGGTGAAGACCATATAAATAAAATTAATGAAATAAAAAACACAAAAAAGGATATTTGCCTTTTTATTGGTCCCCCTGGAGGATTTACTAAAGAAGAATTGGAGATTTTTCGATTAAATAAGATTGAAAGATTGTCTTTAGGAAATAATATTTTTAGAACAGAGACCGCTGCAATAGTATCATCATTTTTCCTTAGTCAAAATATTAGTTAAGGACTCTCTTCTTTTAATGTTCTAGACATAAGTTTACTTATAACTTCTTCTGGAGAGGAATTTTTATGTATAACTTTGTAAATAGAATATATTATTGGAAGTTCAAGATTATTTTTTTTCCCTAAATTATAAGCTGATCTAGCAGTATCAATTCCTTCAATGGTTTGAACTATTTTAGCCTTTGCTTGATTAACACTAAAACCATCAGAAATTAATACTCCGAATTGATAGTTTCTACTAAGATTCGAGTAGCATGTAGTGATTAAATCTCCTATACCACTTAATCCATAAAAGGTTTCTTCTTTGGCTCCTTGTGAAACTCCTAAAATTTTCATTTCATTTAATCCTCTAACAAGTAATGAAGATTTAGAATTATCACCATAATTAGATTGGTCTAAAAAACCGGAGGCGATTGCAATAATATTCTTTAATGAACCACCATATTGCACACCTATAAGATCTGTACTTGTATATGGTCTAAAAATTTTTGAACTAAAATAATTTTGTACAATTTTTGCATTAGAAATTTCAGGATAAGCTATAGTTGTAAGAGCAATTTTATTTTCTTGTATTTCTTTAGCTAGATTTGGTCCTGACATTACACCAATTTGTTTTTTAGGGATTAAATTTATTAATTCTTCTGATATTACAGTTGTAGAAATTTTATTAGTTGAATTTTCTAATCCCTTTGTCGCTGAGAGAACTAAAGTATGAGGTGATATATATGGTGATATTTTTGCCACACTTTTTCGTAACCCATGTGATGGAACTGCAAAAATTATTAGATCACATTTTGGAATGATTTCATCATATCTTTCAGAAATTTGCAGTTTACTAAATTTTTCATTTTGATTATTTTTTGAGGAAGAGGTTATTAATATTGTATTTTTATTATTATTAATTAAACCAAGTGCAATGGTAGTACCCCAAGAACCACCACCGATTACTACTGATTGTGTTATTCTTTTATTCACTTTAATTTTTTATTTTTTTCAAAAATTTTACTTTCATTACCCTTTATTAGTCTTCTTATATTTTCATGATGACTAACCAAAATAATGATTGTAGCAAAAATGAAAAAGATCAAATCCCAATATGATTTTTGATTATTTAGGAATAAATGAATGATTAACATTATAATCATCCCTGAAATACAACCTATTATAGATCCAAATGATACTAGACGCGATATTAATATTGTTAGAATCCCAATAATTAAACCTATGATACCAAATGGGTTAATTAACATCATCGCTCCCACTCCGGTTGCTACTCCTTTACCACCTCTGAATTTAGCGAAAATTGGTATTATATGACCTATTATTACTGAAATACCGGATATTGAATATACCCATTCATAATTGCTAATAATAGAACTAATATATACAGCAAGCACACCTTTTAGGACATCAATAATTAAAACGATTACAGCTGCTTTGTACCCAATGGTCCTCATTACATTAGTTGCACCAGTACTACCACTACCATATTGTCTAATATCTTTCTTGTTCCAAATTTTTCCTAATATGATACCAGTAGGTATAGAACCTATAAGGTAGGCTATAATTATGCATATAAATCCAATTAGTAAATTATTCATTTGATTTTAGAATTAAAATTCATAACTACAGGAGTTCCATCAAAACCGAACTCTTTCCTAAAATGATTTTCTAGATATCTTCTGTAAGAAAAATGTATTAATTTAGGTTGCCGAGATTCCACAGAAAACGTTGGAGGCGCTGTTCTGACTTGAGTAATTTTATAAATCTTTGGTTTTTGATTACCGGATCTTGGTATGGGATTACTACTAATGCACTTAACCAGTTCGCTATTTAGATCAACGTCATTGATTTTCTTGCTAAATTCTGACCAAACTTTCATTATAGTTGGAGCTATATAATCTATTCCATATCCAGTATTTGCTGAGGTAAATATTATAGGAGCTCCTCTCATAAATTTGAATCTATCAAAAATTCTTTCTGTGATTGTATTTATATTTATACCTAAATTTTTTGATAAATCCCATTTATTGATCACTATTATGTAACCTCTTTCTGCTTGTTCTATAAAGCCACCTATATGTGTATCTTGATCTGTAATTAATTCTGATGTATCTAAAACTAATATAGAAATATGTGATCTTTCAATCGAATTGATAGTTCTTAGGATACTAAATTTTTCTAATCCTTTTTCTGTTTTTCCTCTTCTTCTTAAACCTGCTGTATCAATAAAAAGTATATCTTTCCCTTTGAAATTTAAATAACTGTCTATAGAATCTCTAGTTGTGCCAGGAATAGTGCTTACAATAGATCTTTTTGAATTTGTTATTGAATTAAATATCGAAGATTTACCCACATTAGGTCTTCCTACTATAGAAACTCTTAATTGATTTTGATCATCATCATTTTTAAATTTTGGAATTATCGAAATACATTTTTCGATTAAATCTGTTATTCCAATATTATGATATGCGCTTATAGGTAATGGATCTCCCATGCCTAGAGAGTAAAATTCCATACTTCCTGATTCTTTTTCGTTTGAATCTACTTTGTTGACAACTAATAATATTGGTTTACCTGACTTTCGAATAATTCTTGCTATTTCATTATCTTCTGGAGTTAATCCTTCATTAACATTTACGATAAAAAGAATTAGATTAGAATTATTTAGCGCTTCAGAGAATTGAAATTTCACCTCTTTTAGTAATTTGTCTTCATGGGAATTATCATTTAATCCAGCAGTATCAATGATACAAAATTTATTATCATTCCATTCAGAATTAAATGATACTCTATCTCTCGTTGTACCAGGGATATCACTTACAATAGAAATTCTTCTACCAGCTATCCTATTAAACAGAGTAGATTTACCTACGTTTGGTCTTCCAACAATTGTAATAATTGGTATATTCATATGAGTTAGTATTCATTATTTATAGAGAATATTATATCCATCAAAGCTGTTTGAGCCCAAATTCTATTTTCAGCTTGTTCAAATACGATAGACCTATTATCATATAAAAGTCCTTTACTTATTTCCTCTCCTTCATGTGCAGGCATATCATGCATAAGTTTAACTCCTGGGTTAGCTGAATCAAGTAAATTTGGTGTTACTTGATATGATTTGAATTTTTCTTTTCTTGTTTGGGTTTCTTTTTCCTGCCCCATGCTTGTCCATACATCTGTATAAATAAAATCACAATTTTTTACAGCTTCACTTGGATCTTCTGTGTGGTAAATACTTCCTGTTCCATATTCATTTATGTTTTTTATAACAATATCGTCAAAACTATATTCTTTTGGGGAAGCTATATTAAATGTTCCTCCAACACCTGATATAGCAAATGCAAGACTTTTGGCGACATTGTTTGCATCTCCTATATATGCTACAGATAAATTATTTAAAGTATTTTTATCTTCATAAATAGTTAATAAATCTGCTAAAGCTTGGCATGGATGCTCGTCATCTGATAATGCATTAATGACTGGTATTTTTGAATATTTTACATATTCATATAAAGAACTATGTGAAAATGTTCTTATTATTACTAAATCAGCCATTTTATTAATTACATTAGAAACATCTTTTATAGATTCTCTTCTTCCTAGTCCAATTTCATCGGGACCAAAATATATAGGTTCTCCATTATGTAATTTTATTCCTTTCCAAAAACTTAATTTTGTTCTCAGAGAAGGTTTTTCAAATAGTAGAATAGCAGTTTTATTTGATAGGATATTACTCTTTTTACCAGATTTATATTCTAATGCTTTGTCTAATACATTATTTATAGATTCTACTTTAATATCTTTAAAGTTAATATAATTTTTCATATTGTTTATTAGTTAGAGGTTTGTTCTGATGGTTCAAATTTCAATAGGGTTAAATTTTCATCTATTTTTTCAAAAACTGGTTTTACTTTAATGCCTATCTTTATTTTTTCAGGATCAGGATTAATATTAACTAAATTAGTAGGTATGATGGGTCCTTCTTTTAATTTTATTAATGCATTAATGTACGGAACATCATCAGTAAATGCAGGTGTGGGAGCCAGAAACACAATCGCAAATGAAAATAAAGTTGCTTCTCCACTTATCTTAACCCATTCGATATCGTTTTCAGTACAATTTATGCAATGAACCCGAGGATAAAATTGATATTTATTGGTTGTTTTGCATTTTTGAATCCATATTTCTTTATTTTTAAGTCCATTCCAATATTTATCAGATTCAGGTTGAGAAATTGGTTTGGGTTTATTGTTCAATTTTATATTCCTAAAATTACTGTGGCTGTAGAAGATAATAATCCTCCGGTTCCATGAGCCAGAGCTAAATTACAGTTATCTATTTGGCGATCTTCTGCTTCATTTCTTAATTGTCTTACTGCTTCAACTATCGTAAAAATCCCATACATTCCTGGATGAGTGTATGATAATCCGCCTCCGTTAGTATTTAAAGGGAAACCACCACCTGGAGAGATATTTTTTTCAAGTAAAAATTCAGGCCCTTCGCCTGGATTACAAAATCCGATATTTTCTAATGAAACTAACACTGTAAAAGTGAAAGAATCGTAAATCATAGCTAAATCTATATCTTCTAAATTTATACCGGACATTTTGATAGCTTGAGGTCCTGTTTTTGTTCCAAATGCTTTAGTCAAATCTGGCATTTGTGAAATCATAGAATGATCATGACCT
The DNA here is from genome assembly GCA_002718415.1 of Chloroflexota bacterium. Taxonomy (GTDB): domain Bacteria; phylum Chloroflexota; class Dehalococcoidia; order Lucifugimonadales; family Lucifugimonadaceae. The sequence continues at coordinate 26,323 of PBEM01000004.1, read as the reverse complement.
TCTGCTATTCCTAAAATATTTACACTTTTTTTTCTTAAATCTTTTGCTCTATCTTTTGTGGTTATTACTATTGCTGCTCCGGCATCAGTAACCAAACAACAATCTAGTAAATGAAAAGGCCAAGACACCCATCTTGAATCATGATAATCATCTAATGTCATTTCTTTATTATAAAAATATGCTTTAGGATTCAAATTTGCCCATTTTCTAGTAGAAACAGCTATATTAGCCATAGCTTCTCTTGTTTTATCTTCTCCATATAAATGCATATACCTGTTGCATGCTAAAGAATATGAGGATGGAGGCCCAATGATGCCATAGGGATATTCATATTGAATCATAGGTATTCCATCATGTCTAGATAATGGGGCTCTATCAGATCTACCTGATTGTCCGTGTGTAATTAAGGCCACTTCACAGTATCCAGCTGAAATTGCTGCTATAGCATGAGCAATATGAATAACAAATGAAGAGCCTCCTACCGAAGTAGAATCAGTAAACCTAGGTTGAATACCTATATATTCTGCTACATCTAGAGTTGACCAACCTGCCGTAAATAAACCATCTACATCAGAAAATTTTAGTCCAGCATCATCTAGAGCATTAGAAGCCGCTTCTGCATGTAACGCCAAAGGAGATTTTTCTGGAACTTTTCCTATTTGATCTGATTCTGCTACTCCTACAATAGAAGTATTTCCTGATATATTTTTTAGTTTATTGTAATTTGGCATTATGTATAAAAAGTTTATTTTTTTTGATTATATATGTTGAAAATTAAATACAAACTAATTTATTCATTTGTATTTATATTTATGTTGTCAATTAATCTAGCTTTACCAATTTTTACAGCTAAAACCAAGAGATTGTTTTGACTTAGAGAAGGAACTTGATTGAATGTAATAGGGTCAACTATTTCAATATATTCTATTGTAATTAATGGATCTTCATTTAATTTCGAAAAAATTTTATCGGTTATAAATTTACTATTGATATTATTCTCTTTTGCTAATTTACTTCCCATAATTAGTGATTGATAAATTTTATTTGCTGATTTTTTTTCTTCACTTCTCAGGTAGGTATTTCTCGTACTTAGAGCCAATCCTTCTTTGTCTCTTATGGTGGGGATTTCAACAATTTTTATTTCGAAAGATAGATCTTTAATTATGTTCTTTATAATTCGTAATTGTTGTGCATCTTTTTGTCCAAATGTAACGAAATTAGGTTCTATAATATTGAACAATTTCACTACTATTGTTGCTACTCCAATAAAATGACCTGGTCTACTTTTACCTTCACAAACATTAGCGATTTCTCCTGGATCAACAAATGTTGAATTTAAGTTTTGATACATGTCTTCCTTGGTAGGTAAAAAAGCATAATCTACACCATTATTCTTAAATATTTCCAAATCTTTTTTTTCATTTATAGGATATGCATATAGATCTTCTTTGGCAGAAAATTGTAATGGATTTAAGAATGAAGATGCAATTAATATATCTGATTTTTTTTTAGCTTTATTTAAGTGAGCTATATGCCCATCATGTAAACCGCCAAGGGTCGGTACAAATCCTACTAAACCTGAGATATTTTTTCTCAAATTTCTCATTTCTAAAATTGATCTTATTATTTTCAAGATATCTTCAGGTTTTTATTTATGTGTGAAAAAAGAATTAGTAGAATTCGGGAATTCATTATTCTTAATATCTTCGTCATAATTTTTTAATGCTTTAATTACAATCTCAGACAAATTTGCATACATTTTTGAATGTTTTGGAGTGAAATTAGGATTTAATCCTAGAATATCATGCAATACTTGTACTTGACCATCGCAGTTTATTCCTGCCCCAATTCCTATAGTAGGTATTTCTATAGATTTAGTTATTTGTTTAGATAATTCAGAAGGAATTAGTTCTAAAACAATACTGAAAGCTCCGGATTTTTCTAAAGCGATAGCATCGTTAATTAAAATTTTCTCACTATCTTTAGTTTTGCCTTGAACAATATATCCACCTAATTGATTTACAGATTGAGGAGTTAATCCTATATGTCCCATTACTGGTACACCGGCATCAGTAATTCTCTTTACTATTTCAGTGACATTTTTCCCACCTTCTAATTTGACAGCATCTGCTCCACCATCTTGGATTAATTTTTTTACATTTAGTAGAGTATTCTTGAAATCTATTTGATAACTTAAAAAAGGGAGATCAGCTATTATTAATTTATCGGGACATCCTGCTTTTACTGCTTGTGTGCATCTCACAATATCATTTATTTTTACAGGTATAGTAGAATCAAATCCCATAACAGTATTGCCCATACTATCACCAACCAAAATCATAGGAATTTGAGTCGATTCTATTAACTTGGCGAATGAATAGTCGTACGCAGTAACCATTGAAATTGGCTCTTTATTAATCTTCATCCGCTGAATATGATTAATGGTAATTTTATTTTTGTTCATGTGTATCCTTTTTTGGTCGACTGCTTATAGAGCTTATCGCCTATGATTTTTCACATTTACATATTTAATTTTACTTTATTTATTCAACATTTCTAAGTTCTTTTTTATAGATTTTAAAAGCTTTTCGTATATAGATTTATGTGTTGGGTTGTTAATTTGTGTTTTTTCTAGAGTATATAATGCTAAAGAACTATATGCTAATGAAATTTTAGGATCGAAATCTTCAAGAGCATTTAAGTGAGATTTTATAGTATCAAAATCTCCACGGATATAAGGTCCTGTCATTGATCTTTGGATTCCTTCTTTTGATATACCCTCAACTGTTGAATATATTATTGGTATAAGCATACTAATTCTTGTTTCATCATCTAATTTTAGAAAGTCTAACATATCACTTGATATAGCAATTAAAGAAGATAATAATGCGCAAGAAGTTACCGCTGCGGCGTGATAAATATTTCTAAATTCAGGAGATAACTTTAGTGGGATACCTTCAAAGCTTTTAGCAAAATTATATAACCAATCAACAACCTCTTTATGATTAGATTCTATAGCATATGGAATCTTATATAATCGATCTGAACAATTTATATTTGGAAAAGTTTGAAGTGGGTGTATAGTACCAGTCATATTATTATTACAAATACTTAGAGTAGATAAAGTTACAGAAGCAGAAAAATGTATTAAGACTTGATTAATTTGCGAATTTATTTTTTGAACAATTTTTTTTATTAGATCATCAGTGCAGGTTATAAAAATATATTTTGAATCTTTTATAGCTTCATTTATGTCAGAAGTAATTAAGATATTGGGATTTAATTTTTTTTGTAATAGAATCCTTTGATTTTTTCTACTGGAGTGTACTGCTTTGAGAATATATTTGGAATCTTGTAAAGCTATAGCTAAATTTGAACCAAGCTTTCCTGTAGAAATTATAGAAATACTATTTTCTTGATACTCTGATTTAAAATTATTATTTTTCATAAATTACTTATTATTTATAATTATTTATTTGTTTTTCAAGTTTATAATTTTTACTCGTAAACGGATACTTACACTGTACCGTAACAATGTTACTCTTTGAATATATAGAATTAATTTAAGCTAATAATTAATGAAGGACACGATATGAATTTTTTTAACTCCAGGCGATCTCCTGTTATTTCAAAAAATGGAAGTGTAGCTACTAGTCAACCATTAGCTGCTCAAGCAGGATTAAGAATATTAATGGATGGAGGTAATGCAGTAGATGCAGCTATTGCAACTGCAGCTACATTGAATGTTTTAGAACCAATGTCTACCGGTATAGGAGGTGATATGTTCGCATTAATTTGGGATCCTAAAAAAAAGCAGGTTTCAGCCTTGAATGGTTCCGGTCGATCGGGTTCAGGTGCGAATGTAGATGAAATACTTGATTCAGGTTATAATTCTATTCCTAATGATGGCGATGGAGGACATTTTTCTGTCAGTGTTCCGGGAACTGTAGATGGATGGCAAACTGCACTTATTAGATATGGGAATATGTCTTTTTCAGAAGTTTTGAAGCCGGCGATAAATTATGCAATAAATGGATTTGGAGTATCAAAATTAATTTCTGAATCTTGGAAAAACAATACTAATAAATTGTTATACAGACCTTCAGGGATAGAATTATTACCTGGAGGTAAGGCTCCTGAACATGGTGAATTTGTTAATTTACCTGAGCTCGGACGTTCTTTTGAAATTATTGCAGAGGGAGGTAGTGAAGCTTTTTATAAAGGCGAAATAGGAAAAAAAATAGTAAATTTTATATCTAAAGAAGGTGGATGGATTACTGAATATGATATGCATAACCATAGATCCGATTGGGATGAACCAATAACAACAAATTATAGAGGTGTTGATGTTTGGGAATGTCCTCCAAACGGTCAAGGTATAGCTGCATTAATGTCATTAAATATTGTCGAAAACTTTGATATATCTAAGTTTAAAAGTCAATCAGTAGAAAGATATCATTACTTAATTGAATCTATGAAATTAGGATTTAGTGATGCGTTACACTATGTAGCGGATCCTAGGAAATCAAATGTACCTATAAATCCTCTCTTATCAAAATCCTATGCTAAAAAAAGAATGTCTCAAATAGATGATTATTTATCTAATAATAATATTTCTTATGGAGATCCATTAAAACCTTCAGACACAGTATATTTAACTGTTGTCGATAAAAATGGAATGGCTTGTTCCTTAATTAATAGTTTATTTAGTAGTTTCGGATCAGGTTTGGTAGTCCCAACAACTGGTATAGCCTTACAAAATCGTGGTTCTCTTTTTTCTTTGGATGAGAATCATTTAAATTATTTGTTACCGCAAAAGAGACCGTATCAAACTATTATTCCCGCGATGGCAACAAAAGGTTCTGAATTATGGTTAAGTTTTGGAGTTATGGGTGGATTTCAACAACCTCAGGGGCATTTGCAAGTGATTTCAAATATGGTTGATTATAATATGGATCCTCAACAGGCTTTAGATGCTTTAAGATTCAATGTAGATATCACTGACACAAACGATATCAATTTAGAAGAAGGATTAGATATAAATACTATAAATGAATTAATAAAGAGGGGACATAATATAAATATACTTTCTGGATCTGATCGCATGACTATGGGTGGCGGACAAATAATTTGCCGTGACCCTGAAACTGGAATAATTTCTGCAGGCTCGGAACCGAGAAAAGATGGAGCAGCAGTGGGCTGGTAAACTTTTTATAAGACTTTTACACCTTTTTTATAACTTATTAGGAAAATAGTGTAAAATATATGTATTGAATTATTATTAATTGGATAAATGTAATTGACTGGTTTAAAGGTAAGAGAAGCTGCTGCTAGGTTAAATGTAAGTGAAAAGACTGTTTATAAATGGTTGAAAAATGGAATTTTGCCTGCTGCTAGGATAGGTAAGACTTGGATAATTAATGAAGAATCATTAAATAAATTACTAAATAATTATTCTGAAGAAAAATTTTTATATACTAAAGAAAATGAACAAAAGAGTGATTTAATTTCTTCTCGCCAAAGAGATAATTATAGTTTAAATCGATTTGTGAAATTATTAGAAAATTCTGTAAATTTTGGTGTCCAATCTATTTTGGGTCCTAGATCTAGTGATTCTGAAACAAAAGACATAATTGCAAATGAATTGAAAAATACTACTGGTGAAATTAGATTGATGGGAATAGGTCTAAGAGAATTTTTTGCAGATAAGGGGCACTCAAGAATATTACGTTTAATGTCAGATAAAGATAAAAATGTTTCAGTTAAAGCTATACTAGTAGATCCTGTAGGAAAATTTGCAAGAGCAAGGGCTGTTCTAGAGGATGGTATTCAATTTCAAAATGAAGAACAATTTCGTTCAGGCCCACTTTATAGTGATTCATGGAGAAGTTTAAATGTAATAGTAGCTTTAAGAAATAGTGCTCAAAATAAGAAAAATTTTAAATTTGAAGCTCGATTTATTGATTATTGGCCATCAGTTTATATGGTTATGACAAATAATTATTGTTTTGTAGAATCTTACCATTTTGGTAAACCAGATAATGATATTAGTGTTAATTCGATTGACGGTCTTGTGCCAATGCTCCAGGTAGAAAATAATAGTGATTACTATAAAGTCTTAAAGCATCATTTTGAGTATATATGGAATGGCGGTAATCCAATAATTAATATAAAAACCTTAAAAGAAATATCTGAATCTATGAAAGTTTCTTTATAGTTTATAGGAATAAATAGGAACTTTTTATTTAAATACGTAGAAAATATTCTTTATTATTCTAAATAAATATTTGTAATATGTTTAATGTTTATATAAAAAAAGTAGATAGGTAAATAAAATGGGTAAAATAAATGTTGCAATTATAGGTTTAGGAAATTGTGCTTCATCATTAATTCAAGGGATACACAAATACTCGGAATTAGATGAATCTTCTGAATTTAATGTTCCTGGAGTTATGAATAATATTTTAGGTGGTTATACAGTCGGGGATGTAAATATAGTAGCTGCTTTTGATGTTGATAAAGAAAAAGTTGGTAAAGATATTTCAGAAGCTATCTTTTCAAAAAATAATAATGCGTTAAAATTTCATGATGTTCCTTCGATGGGAGTATCAGTTGACAGAGGTATGACTCATGATGGAATAGGTGAATATTTAGAAAATATAATTCAAAAATCTGATGGAGAAACCTCAGATATTGTAAAAATTTTAAGAGATCGTAATGTTGATGTTGTTATAAATTATTTACCAGTGGGTTCTGAACAAGCTACAAAATGGTATGTTGAACAAATACTGGCTGCAGGTTGTGCATTTGTTAACTGTATTCCTGTTTTCATTGCTAAAGAACCTTATTGGCAAAAACGTTTTATAGATAAGGGGTTACCAATAGTTGGTGATGATATTAAATCGCAAGTAGGAGCTACTATCGTTCATAGGGTTTTAGCAAGATTATTTGAAGATAGAGGAGTCAGATTAGATAAGACTTATCAATTGAATTTTGGAGGAAATACTGATTTCTATAATATGCTAGAGAGAAGTAGACTAAAATCTAAAAAAATCTCAAAAACTGATGCTGTACAATCTCAACTAGAAAAAGATCTACCTACTGATGATGTACACATCGGTCCATCAGATCATGTTCCTTGGCTTGAAGATAGGAAGTGGGCATATATAAGGTTAGAAGGTACCTCTTGGGGAGATCAACCTTTGAATGTTGAATTAAAACTTGAAGTTGAAGATAGTCCAAACTCTGCCGGGGTTGCTATTGATGCAATACGATGTGCAAAAATAGCACTAGATAAAAAAGTCTCAGGTTCTATAGAATCAGCTTCTGCATATTTTATGAAGTCACCTTCAATACAGATGAGGGATGATGATGCGAGAAGAGCGGTTGAAGAATTTTCTGATATTAATTAATTTTTTCCAATGGATATAAAATAATATTTTTATATTAAATTATTTGGAATAAATAAAGTGAAAATTGCTCAGATATCACCCTATGACTTTTCTTATTATGGCGGTGTACAAAGACATATTTCTTCTTTAAGTAACAATCTTCAATCTAAAGGGCATGAAGTAGTTATTTTATCTCCATGCTCAAAAAAAAATCCTGCTATAGGGCTTAAAAATTTAGAATTTCGTTCTTTAGGAGGTACAATTCCTATTCCGTTCGCAGGTTCTGTGGCAAGAATATCTCCGTATCTTAGAACTAAAAATATAATACAAAAAATTTTTGAAGAAGAAAAATTTGATATAGTTCATGTACATGAACCATTTGTACCTATAATTTCTTTAACAGCAACTAATATATCTGATGTTCCGGTGATAGGAACATTTCATACATTTAATGAAAATGAATCGTTATTTTTTTATTTAGGTAAATATTTATTGAGAAATACTGTAAATAAACTTTCAGCTAAAATTGCTGTTTCAGAATCATCGAAAAATTATGTAAATAAATTCTTTCCTGGAGAATACAGTGTTATACCAAACGGTATAGATATCAAGAAATTTTCTTCACTGAAACCTTATCCTAAGATTTTTGTTAAAGGTTCCTATAATTTACTTTTTGTAGGTAGGATAAATGAATCTCGAAAGGGATTAGACTGTCTAATTAAAGCCTATTCAATAATAAAAAAACAAAGATCTGATATCAGATTAATAGTTGTAGGAGAAGGAAATCCAAATTCTGAAATAAATAAGATTATTATGAAAATGTCTTTAGATAATATAATTTTTACTGGAGCTGTAGCAGATGAAGACTTAATTGCTTTTTATCAACATGCAGATATTTTTTGTGCACCAAATACAGGTAATGAGAGTTTTGGATTTATAATTATAGAAGCAATGGCAGCTTCTACACCTATAATTGCTTCAAATATTTCTGGTTTTAGATCCGTAATGAAAAATAATATTCATGGTTTTTTTGTAAATCCTTCAAATGAGATTGATTTAGCTGAATCGATACTTATTTTGATTAATAATCCAGATTCAAGAAAAAAATTTGGTTTAAATGGACTTAACACTTCCTATAAATATTCATGGGATAATATTTCTGAGAAAATAATTAATATTTACGAACGATTTATATAATTTTAATATGCAAATAATTAGACTTAATATTAGACAAAAAATTTCTAGATGGTTTGAAAATCCACTTGTCAATTTATTTGTTTTCTTGAAAATTCCGCCTTCTGTCATTACTTCCATAGGATTAGTGATTGCAATTATTGCAGCTTATTTTTGTTATATTGAAGAATTTCTTTATGCTGGTCTTTTAGTTTTATTAGGTTCATTATTTGATCTTATAGATGGTGGTGTAGCTCGTAAAACTGGTAAGACTAGTTCTCAAGGTGCTATGTTGGATTCAGTTTTTGATCGTATTAGCGAAATTGTAGTACTTTTGGGATTATCTTTTTATTTCTTAAATAATAAAGATGAATTAATGGTTATATTAACATTTATTGCATTATCTGGATCCATTATGGTTAGTTATGTAAGGGCACGGGCAGAAAGCCTAGGTGTTTCTGGTACTTCAGGTTTATTAACAAGACCCGAAAGAATAGTTATCATTGTGATTTCTTTATTACTTGGTAATCCAAGTTATGCCATATGGATATTGGCAATTGGTACTCCTATTAGTGCGATACATAGATTAATAGGTTCTTTAATTTCTATGAAAGATAAAAAATAATTATGATAATAAAAAAAGTTTTTATAATAAAAAATCTAAAAGCTTTAATTTTTCTTTTCTTTCTCTTTTTGATACTTATAAATAGCCAAGATATTTATGCTGAAGAATATGAGGGTATTACAATACTATCTGAACAGGTAACTTCAGAATTTCCAGAAGGAATTAGATTCGAAGCAAATTTTTACTCTGAAGAAAAATTATCTGATGTCAGAGTTTTTTTTCAACCTATCTCTAGTGATTCTCCCCAGTATGCATATTTGGATTTATTTTCTTCAGAGTTTTCACATAATGGAGATTTGTTTTACAGAACTGATGGGAATAGATATATCCCTCCAGGAACTGTTTACGATTATTGGTACGTTATCACAACACAATCAGGTACAGAAATAAAGACTAAATTAAAATCTTTTACTTATATAGATTCGAGGTTTGAATGGGAAAGTGTGAAAGAAGGACCAATTACAGTAATGTATCATGGCCCTATGAAAAGTAGAGCAATTACCTTAGCAAAAGCAGCTGAGGAATCTTTAGAAATTATGGGACCTATAATAGGATCGGAAATAAAAACTCCAATTGTTGTAACTTTGTATAACAATAATTCTGAAATGATTGGTGCAGTTAAATCTAAGAGTATGACAACTAGTAGAGAATTGATTACAGAGGGGCAAGCATTTCATTCTCATGGAGTTGTTTTAGTTTTAGCAGGTAGAAGAGATATTGGTACTATTACACATGAAATTACTCATATATTAGTTGGAAGATCTGCTGGATCTTCCGGGCAAGTACCTCTTTGGTTAAATGAAGGATTAGCAGAATATGGGAATATGGATAAATCTATCTCTTATATAAGATTTTTGGAATGGGCTATGGATACTAATCGATTACTCCCTTTTAGTCATTTAAAAACATTTCCTGGGGATCCAAATTTAATATTAGTAGCGTATGGACAAAGTAGAAGTATGGTTAAATTTATGCTGGATAATTATGGACCAAAAAAAATGTCGAATTTAATGTCTGAGTTAAAATCTGTTTCAGATATAGATAAAGCAATAAAGAAAATTTATGGTAAGGATTTATTGACTCTAGAATCAGATTGGAGGCGAAGTATTGGTGCCCCAGAATATGTGCCTCCAGAACCTAAACTTAATAAAATTGAAACTCTAGATAAACAAAATGAGTATAAAATTCTGACTTTATCTCCTGATGAAGAAGGAACTGATATATCATCAGTTCCAAGTAGTGATTCTAATGAAGTTACTAATAAAAATTCTGATAAAACTGTTGGATGCTCGAGTAGTGGTAGATCTGATCTTTCATTAATTAGTGCGTTAATCCTAATTCTTATCTTTTATAGAAGAGATAGGAATAAAATTTAAATTATTTCCTTGCTTCTTGGAGTAATTTATTTAGGGTTTTGCCTAAGATATAATTTTTATCTTCTTCATTTACGAAATCACAGTATGTTCTAAATGCTTCAATCGACTGTTTATATGTCATGTGTGGTTTTACTACTGGGAAATCTGAACCCCAACACATATTTCTTCCAAAAGCTTCATAACATTTTTCATAAATGTATTTTATTTCATGATAAGGAAAATTCCATGAATCTTTTTCTTTTGAAACATAATGAAATCCAGATAATTTTAATAAGATATTTGGTAAATTTCCCGATTCTAATACATTTATTAAGTTTATATCTTTATCTGTACCATAGGATTTTAATCCAGACATATGGTGGCATAAAATTTTAAGATTAGGATGGCGTTCTGCCACTTTTCTAATTTCATTTTGATGATGAGGAGCTACAGCTAAACTGGCAATAATTTTTGTTTCTTCAGCCACTTTAAAAAAATCTATTCCTTCTTTAGAATTCATCCATTTACCATCATCAGATTTAGCTAAATAATGAGTAAATGCTTTCATTGGCCATTTTTCTATAGATTTTTCTAATCTTTTGGCCGCGCCTTTTATATGATAAGTTTCAGACCAAAAAGAATCTACATCTGCAAATTGTTCTAATCTGTTGGGATAACTCTTTATGGCATTAGAAATGTAATCATTATTAGTTTTATTTCTATAAATTTGTGCACATACAATAGTAGCTTTATCAACACCGTTTTGATCCATTTGGTGTATTAAGGTTTCTATAGAACCATGTTGCTCAGGGTGGGCAGGTGGAGGAAGATATGGCCAGTATGACCATGCATGACAATGTGAATCGATAATCATTTTATTATTCTAAAGGCTGATAGCAATTGATGAAACATTTAAGAAACATAAAAGAAACATTTCCGAAATATTAATTTTATAAATTTGATTTATCAAGTATACAAATTTTTAGGAGGTTATTATGGATTCTGGTCATACGGCTTGGATGTTAACAGCATCTGCATTGGTATTTTTTATGACACCAGGGTTGGCTTTTTTTTATGGTGGATTAGTCAGAGCAAAAAGCTTAGTTAATACTATTATTCTTAGTTTTATTACTATAGGAGTAGTAACTATTGTATGGACATTGTGGGGATATAGTCTTGCATATGGTAATGGTGAACTTATACCTAGTTTTGTAGGAGATTTTTCTTTATTAGGATTAACTGGAATCCCGATGTTCTCAGGAGAAGGAGATAGCATTAGTCCATTATATGATGTCTTATTTCAAATGATGTTTGCTATTATTACTCCAGCTTTAATTACAGGTGCATTTGTTGAAAGATTCAAATTTTCAACATATTTGATTTTTACAGTAATGTGGATCACATTTGTTTATTCTCCCGTGGCTCATTGGGTTTGGGGTGGTGGATGGATAGGAAGTGCAGGCGCTCTAGATTTTGCAGGAGGTACAGTAATACATATTAACGCTGGGGCAGCAGCAGTTGCTGCTGCATTGTTGGTTGGTAAAAGAAGGAACCCAGGATTACAACCAAATAATGTTCCATATGTAGTTTTAGGTGCTGCAATTCTTTGGTTTGGATGGTTTGGTTTTAATGGAGGTTCAGCTTTAGCATCAGATGATTATGCTGTCAATGCAATGTTAGTTACTCAGATTGCAGCTGCTACTGCTGCTACTGTTTGGGGAATTATAGGATTGATTTCTACAGGAAAAATGAGCGGGGTAGGAGTTGCTACAGGTGCGGTTGCAGGTTTAGTAGCAATAACACCAGCTGCAGGATCAGTTAATGCTTTAGGTGCGTTAGCTATAGGTATTGGAGCAGGTGTGATTTGTTATTATGCAGTTGAATTAATTCACAAAACAAAAATGGATGATGCATTAGATGTTTTTGCTGTACATGGGATTGGAGGAATTTGGGGATGTATTGCTACTGGAATTTTTGCTTTAGAAAGTATTGCAGGTGTTAAAGGTTTAATAGAAGGAAATGCCAATCAAGTTTGGGTTCAAATTTATACTGCTGTTGGCACTTTAGCATATTCATTTATTGCTTCCTTTATAATTTTGTATGTTCTAGATAAAATTCCTGGATTAGGATTGAGAGTATCTGAGAATGATGAAGATCAAGGGTTGGATTTATCTGCGCATGGTGAGCAAGCATCTATTAATGATGGTGCAAATTAATAGAAAAATATCGAAAAGGAGACACAAATGATAAGAATAGATGCAATTGTTAGACCTGAAAGGGTAAATGTTGTATTAGATGCAATGTCTGAGTCTGGCTGTACTGGCTTTACTTATAGTAATGTAACAGGGAGAGGTACCCAACAAGGTGTTGAAGTATTCACAGGTAGAGGAAGTGCTACTACAAATAGAGTTTCACTTCCAAAAGTAATGATTACTACTGTGATAGAAAATTCAAATAAAAAATCTGTAATTGAAGCTATAATAAATGCTGCAAAAACCAGTGAATTGGGAGAAATAGGAGATGGAAAGATTTTCGTTTCCGAAGTTACTGATGTAATAAGAGTTAGGACAGGAGATACTGGAACTAAAGCTTTATAAGTTTGTTTTAGTATTAAATAGAGCAAATATGTATACATGATTTATTGATGTATACATATTTGCTTTAAAATTCTTCTATGAAAAATTTTTACATTATCACTTTTGGTTTCAAGTGATAGAATTTAAATACTTATTACTTAGGAGCGTAGCTCAGTTGGCTAGAGCGCTGGTCTCCAAAACCAGAGGTCGGGGGTTCGAGCCCTCCCGCTCCTGCCATGAAATATGGCCGGGGTGCTGAAATTGGTAGACAGGCTACGTTGAGGGCGTAGTGCTCGTAAGGGCGTGTGGGTTCGACTCCCACCCTCGGCACCATAAGTTATATTAATAAGGCGACGTGGCCAAGTGGCTAAGGCGAAGGTCTGCAAAACCTTTATTCGCGGGTTCGAATCCCGCCGTCGCCTCCAAGTTATTTTAGTTAAATGTTAGTATAGATCTTGCAACTATACCGGCATTCATATCCTCAAAAGCTTGGTTCACTTCTTCTAAAGGTCTCTCTTTAGAAATTAATGTATCTAAATTTAATCTTCCATTTTTAATTAAATCTAAAAGCCACTGAAAATCAACTCTAGGTCTTGCAGTTCCGTGGTAAGCACCTATTAAAGATCTATCTAATAATAAGTCATTACAATCAACTGAAATTTTTGCATCAATTGGCTGAACGCCTACCATAACAGCTGTTCCTCCAGGGCAAGTAGATTGGAAAGCTTGACTTAATATCTCTGGAAAGCCAACCACTTCAAAAGAGTAATCTACACCACCCTTAGTAATTTCTAGAATACTTTCTACTGGATTATTTTTATCAGGATTTATTGTATGAGTTGCACCCATTTCTTTAGCTTTTTTTAGTTTAAATTCGCTTTTATCTATTGCTATGATTATTGAAGCTGAACTTAATACTGCACCCTGAATAACATTAAGACCTACTCCTCCACAGCCAAAAATAGCTACATTTGATCCTTTTTCAACCTTTGCTCTATTAACTACTGTTCCTATTCCGGTGATAACTGCGCATCCAATTAGACATGCTTTTTCTATAGGTGTATCATCAGAAACTTTCACAACAGTATCTGCAGGCACTACGGTTTTTTCTGAATAAGTTCCTACTCCATTTGATTGATAAACATTATTATTATTCAGACTAAATCTAGTTGTTCCATCAGGCATAGTAACCTTTCTTCCGTAAGTTGTGCATAGTGTAGGTAAACCATTAGTACAATTCCTACAAAATCCACACATTGCATCCATGGAGAATATAATTTTATCACCTGGAGAAACAGACTTTACATTATTTCCTATTTTTTCAATTATTCCAGAGCCTTCGTGTCCCATAACAATAGGTTTTGCAGGTATCGCTCTATGGCCATCAATATAATGATAATCGCTATGACAAACTCCCGCACCTGAGACTTTAACCAATACTTCATTTTCATTTGGATCTTGTAAATCTAATTCTTCAATTATTAGAGGATGGTGTGCATCATATAAAACGGCTGATTTAGTTTTCATGGAAATTATTATACTTTAATTATTCCTATTTCAGGACCATGCCTAACAGGGTCTACATGTCCACCCCCTACCATCATTGCATCACAATACCATAATTCACCATCTTTAATTGATAAACCATGTGGAGCAGGGGCATCTCCAGGTTCTTTTTCACTGAAGACTAATCTTTCCATTTCTCCACCATCTTTTACGTTATATTTTATAATTACTTTATCTGAAGTATGGGCACACCATATTCCATCTCCATCCCGTGCCAAACCATGTAGCCTATCAGTATTAACTTCTATCTTTTTTATTACTTTCATCGCAGAACCTTGTATTTTTCCACTTTGCTTATTTAGTACTTTATCTGTGGATTCATTTACTACTAAATCAAATGGATCACATAAGTATATTGCTTTAGGACTGAACGCGGTTACCCATAATTTCCCATCATCCCATTCTATTCCATGTATTCCTCCGCCATCAGGTGTTCTAAATCTATTTACGAAAGAACCTGTTTCTAAATCTAATTGATATATCCAACCAATATCTGTATCAGTAGGTCTTTTTTCTCTAAATTGGGAAGGACCTCCATTAGATGCAGTCCATAAAAATCCTCCTCCAACAGTAATTCCTGATCCATTTTCAGTTGGAGTTTTTAGTGTTTTAGTTACATATCCCTCAGTGTTTAAAACATACACTTGATCAGTTTGTTGATCCATCACGTATAGATGTTCATTGTACCATTGTAGACCATTTGGCATACGACATGGTGGAGGGTATTTTTCTGCAGTTGAAACATTTTTTATCATATAAATCTACCTAAATTAATATTTATTCTTTTATAAATTAATTACAAATTTTGCGGTGTTAATTTGAATTAATCAAATGTTTTCTTGCTATTTAGATATAAAATATAATTTTATATTTAAATTAGGTAGGTAAAAATGAAAAAAATATTAATTGCTGGTTGTAATCAAGAAATTTCTTCTTTTAATCCCGTTACATGTGATTATGATTTTTTTCAAATATATAGAGAAGAAGGTATAAGGGAATTTAATACAGGTTTAAATAGTTATATAGGTGGAGCTATAGAAGAACTGAAAAATTTTAATGACTTTGAACCTATTTTTACTTATTATGCCGAAGGTACAGCTGCAGGTCCGTTGGAACATTCATCTTTTGTTAGAATATCTGATGAATATTTCCACTCAATAAAAAAATATGCAGGAAAAATAGATGGTGTATATCTTTCATTGCATGGCTCTATGGGTACAACAGAAGAATTAGATCCAGAAGGATATATATTAGAAGGAACTAGAAGAATATTAGGTAACTCAGTGCCTATAGTTATATCTTTAGATCTACATGGTGTCCTTACTTCAAAAATGTTAGATAATTGCAATGGAGTTACTTCTCTTCATACATATCCACATGTAGATTTTGATGATACTGGTAAAAGAGCCATTGAAATGCTTTCGAGGATAATTAATGATGGTGTAAATCCAGTTTGTGCAAGAATAAGAATCCCTACACTTGTTAGAGGAACTGAACTTATAACAGAAAAAGGTATATTTGGTGAACAAATAAGATATGCAAAATCTTTACATAAAAATGAAAAAATTTTATCAGCAGGTTTTTTGATCTGTAATCCCTTCACTGATGTACCTGAACTTTGTAGCCAATCTTATGTTTTTACAGATAATGACAGAGAATTAGCTTCAGAAGAAGCTTTGCATATGGCAAATACTTTTTGGCCAAACAGATCGAAAATGCAAGGTAAGTTCACTTCGATTGAAGATGCTGTGAGTAGGGCAGCTAAGATGGTAGGTCCAATAGCATTTACTGATGCTGCTGATGCACCAAGTTCAGGGTCTCAGGGAGATAGTAATGCTATTCTTTCTGAAATAGTTAAACAAAAATATCCTCATTCTGTACTTGCTAGTGTTGTTGATCCTAATGCAGCAAAAATTGCTCAAGATAAAGGAGTTGGTTCGTTTATAAATGTGCCTATAGGTGGTGCCTTTGATAAAAGATATATACCCTTGGAGCTTACCTGGGAAGTTATTTCACTTTCTACTAAACCATTTATGCCTGAAAATTGGGGTTTTTTTCTAGATCCCGGTTTAACTGCAGTACTTAAATCAGATAACATAACACTTGTAGTTATTTCAAAACCAATTATGCAAACAGACCGATCAATATATTTAAGAAATGATGGTACTGGTGATGGTCACCCTCTTGATCCAAAAGATTTTCACGTGACTATAGTTAAATCACCTCATTGTGAGCCTGAATTTTATGATGACTGGGTGGAAGAAAATTTTAATATTGATGCCCCAGGATCTACAAGTGCTAATTTACCAACCTTGGGGCATAAACATTGTCAGAGACCTATGTTCCCTTTGGAAAAAGATACAGAATTTAATCCTGAAGTAGAATTTTATTCTCGCTAGATTTACTTTTATTATTTTGATAGATAAGTATAATAACTCTTAAAGTAAATTAAAAATTGTGTATATTTTGAGAAATTAGATAATGAAATTAGGAATACTTTTATTCAAATTCTGGTTAATAGGAACAGTCATATTTGGTCCAGCTACCGCTATAGTGTTAGGTGTTGCATATGTTCATTTTTTTGGTGTACCACGTTAATAAACTATTTTATTAAACCTTAAAATTTTATAATTATCTGTCCTTGATCAGTAGGTTTCATCAAACCTTCAAAAGTTTCTTGTATTTTATCTAAAGTTATATATTTATTATTTTCTGTCATCATATCTATATCAATCTTACCTGACTTCATTAGATTTAAAGCATTATGCCAGTTTATAGGGTCTGATCCCCAGCTAGATTTAAAAGATATTTCTCTTGCCATCCAGTCTGCAGGTTCTAAGGGAATTATTTCCCATGGGACAGCTACCAATATGACTTGACCATTTCTTCTAACAGTATTAAAAGCAAGATCTAGTGTCTGAGGGAATCCTGCACAATCAAAAATTACATCTGGACCAATACCATCAGTTAATTCTACGACTTCGTTTTCAATATTATTTACAGATGGAGATAATACTTTTGTAGCACCTAATTTTTTTGCTAAATTTTGTCTTGTTAATGAAGGTTCGGAAACATAAATCTTATCTGCTCCAGCAGCAGCACATGCCTGAATAGTTAATAGACCAATAGGCCCAGCGCCAATAACTAGAACTGAATCTCCTAATTTTAATTTAGAATTTCTTATTGCATGAATAGCCACTGCAGTGGGTTCACACATAGCAGCTTGTTTTTCAGAAACACCATCAGGAACTTTTATTGGGTTCCATTCTGGTAATAATGTATATTCGGCATATGCCCTAGTTTTTTCAGGAACAAATCCCATTTTTCTATAGTTATATCGAGGAAGAATTTTTTGTGGCAGTTCTTGCCCAGGGGGTGGTGTACCACCTCCGCCCACTACTATATCCCCTATTGATAATTTAGTTACATTGCTCCCTATTTCAACAACTTCTCCAGTGAATTCATGACCTAAAACTGTTTCAGGAGGAGCTAAATCATACATAAAAGCGTGAACATCTGTGCCACAAATTGCCGATAGATTGACCTTTATTAAAACTTCATTTACATTAGGTTTTGGTGTTGGTATTTCCTCAACAGAAAAAGTTTGGTTTCCTTTATATAGAGCCGCCTTCAAATTTTCTCCTTTATCATATTTATAATAAGTACTTTTTTATATTATATTTAAGTATAAATTTAAACAAAAATCAAAAAATATTAATTAGTGGTATATATACTCACATTTACTAGATTTGCGTATGATATACTACAATTT
Organism: Chloroflexota bacterium; assembly: GCA_002718415.1. Classification (GTDB taxonomy): domain Bacteria; phylum Chloroflexota; class Dehalococcoidia; order Lucifugimonadales; family Lucifugimonadaceae. The sequence goes on along the minus strand of PBEM01000004.1, from coordinate 7,865 downwards.
ATATATTGGTATTACAAATTTTTAATTATGAATTCTTTTGATTCCGAAAAAATAACTAAGTTAATGCATGAATTTCTTATTGCTTGTGGTGAAAATCCAGAAAGAGAAGGTTTGGAAAAAACTCCTACCAGAGTAGCAAAGTCTTATGCTGAATTACTTTCTGGTTATAAAGTTGACATTAAATCATTGGTAAATGGAGCATTATTTAATGTTTCATATGATGAAATGGTTGTTGTGAAAGATATTAACTTTTATAGTCTATGTGAACATCATCTTTTACCTTTTTACGGTACAGCTTCAGTAGGATATATTCCTAATAAAAAAATCATTGGGCTTTCTAAAATTCCTAGAATAGTGGATGCTTTTTCTAAAAGGTTTCAAGTACAAGAAAGACTAACTAAAGATATAGCTGATGCGTTTTATTCTGTAGTGAAACCACTAGGTTTAGGAGTAGTAATTGATGCAGTACATATGTGTTCAGTTATGAGAGGTGTAAAAAAGAATAATACTCAAATGATAACTAATGTAATGCTAGGTAGTTTTAGAACAGATTTAGCAACAAGAACAGAATTTTTGAATAATATTTCTAGAAATCCAAAATAATGACAAGAGTATTATCTAAATTTTCTCAAAATCCTATCAATGCATTAATTACACTAATTACATGGATTCTTTTAGTAGTTGTTATAAATATTATTTCCCCATCTTTATCTGATGTTACCTCTAATGAACAAGAGGAATTTTTACCTGCTGATGTGGAATCTGTTAAGGCTATAAATCTTCAATTGGATAAATATCCTACTAATTCGGGTTTATCAGCAATAGTAGTTTTCCATGCTGCAGAAAATTTCTTCTCTACAGATGGAAATATAGATATAGATAATATTAATCAATTGAAAAATTTTGTATATTTTTTTCAGGAGAATCAAGAATTAAAATTAATCGAAAATATCTTATCTGTTTATGATTCTCCTGAAGCATCAGCTTCGCTTATTTCACCTGACGGTTCTACTATGACGGTATTAATAAATATTGGTGGTAATCCAGCCGATGAAGACTTTCAAAAAACTGTTGATGTAATTGCTGAAAAAGCAGAAGAGTTTGGAGGGAAATTAAAAATTCAATCAGGAGTGACTGGTCCTGCATCAATTTTTACTGATGCTATTAGAGTATTTCAATCAATTGATATTCAAGTTACCATGGTTACAGTTTTATTGGTATTAGTAATATTGTTTATAATATACCGATCTCCTGGTCTTGCACTTATTCCGTTAATTTTGGTTGGAACAGCCTTAATTTTAGCTCAAAGCTTGGCAGCCTTAATTGCTGATAATTTTGATATACCTGTAAATGGGCAAATTACAGCTATTATGTCTGTATTATTGTTCGGAGCTGGAACAGATTATGTTTTATTCATAATTTCAAGGTATAGAGAAGAGCTTGGTAAAAATCAAAATAGATTTCTAGCCATGTCAGAAACAGTTAAAAAAGTTGCACCATCAATTATTGGATCTGCTTCTACTACTATAGTTGCAATGATGTTACTAATTTTTGCTTTGTCTGGATCATTTAGGACAATGGGACCTATGTTAGCTTTAGCTGTTGGAGTAGTATTGATAGCTGGGATAACTGTAATTCCCGTCACTATAGCCTTAATGGGTAAATGGGCTTTTTGGCCTATTAGCATTCATTCCAATATTAAGAGGGCAAACAAAAAAGGTGTGTGGCATCGTATAGGTAATTTTGTTTCTCTAAAACCTAAATTTGTTTTTATCTCAACTACGATAATATTAGGTATTTCAATCTTACCTATATTTAGTCTTATCCCAAGTTTTAATTTCATTGATGGATATCCAGATGATGCTCAATCAAAAATAGGTTATGAATTAATGAAAAAAGGATTCCCTCCTGGTGAGCTTTCACCTTCAAATGTTTTTATTACTAGTTCTTCAGGGAATATTGTAGAAAGAAGAGAGTTTGTCGAAGAGTTAGCTAAAAAAATTGAACTAATGAATGGTGTAAACAAAGTTATGGGAGTGACAAGACCTAATGGTTTTTATGTGGATGAAAATTCTCCTGAATCTTTTGCTGGCTTGAGGTTTAATTCTAATGATGGTTCTACAACTAGATTAGATATTGTTTTTGATGGTGATCCATATTCTGAAAAGTCTTTGAATCAAATTACTGAAATCAGAGATATATCTAGTAAACATTTAAATGATAGTAAAGTTAGAAATATTGATATTTTGGTCGGTGGACAAACTGCCGTTCAGACTGACAATAAGAATGCTATTGATAGAGATATGCTAGTTCTTGCACCAATTGTTCTTTTAGCAATTTTTCTAGTACTTATTATTCTTCAAAAATCTATAATTTCTCCAGTGTATCTTATGTTTAGTATAATAATTTCATATTTAGCAACATATGGATTATCTGTATTTATCTTTCAAAATATATTGGGTCATAACGGAGTAGCGTATCAAAATCCAGTTTGGATTTTTGTTTTTCTTGTGGCTTTAGGTGCAGATTATAATATTTTTGTTATGTCTAGAATACGTGAAGAGGTTCAGAAATCAGGATATATAAAAGGTATAGCTGAAGCTATTGGTCGTACTGGAGGTGTAGTAACATCCGCAGGTATTATTTTGGCTGGAACCTTCTCAGTACTTACCACTTTACCCCTAAGAGATGTATTCCAATTAGGATTTGCTGTTATGTTAGGTGTATTGATAGACACTTTCATAGTTAGGGCATTATTAGTTCCTAGTATGGCAGCTATGTTAGGTAAATATAATTGGTGGCCATCTAGAAAAATTTCAGAAAAATGAATTTATTGATAAAAGTTTCAAGGTTTATTTATGAGTATATGAATAAAAATTCACTAATTTTAATTCCTTTATTTGTTTCTGGATTAACTACATATTTTTTTGGAATCTTAGTAAGTATAATTTCAACTATTATATTAGTATCATTATTTTTATTTCTAAGAATTTATGTTACCCATCCTTCAATTGGTTCTTCAATAAATAGTGATTATGAAATTTATTATTTCCATTCTCCTAGATGCGCCGGTTGTTTATTTTCAGATGTAATCAATAATATTTCCAATAAAGATCTATACAATAATTTGAATGTAATTGATGTAACAAAAAATAATAATAGAAGTTTTATAAAAAAATTCAACATCAAATCTGTACCCACTTGGATATGTACTGATACAGAAGAAAAAATTTTTTATAGATCTAATAAGCCTCCCATTAATATTAGTAAAATTTAGATTAGAATATTTTTTTAAACAAACTTCTTATGTTTTTAATTACAAAATAAACAATTAATATCAATCCTAATATTGAGGGTATAATCATTCCTTCTGTAATAGAAATAATCCAAAAAAAAGTAAGAATAATTATTCCAGGAAGATTTCCAAAGTAAGATATTTTTGGCTTAAAAGTTAATAATATTATCATTGCCAATATAGAGGTTAAGAACCAACCTATAAAGTTTGAGAGTGGAATTCCATAATATATTCCTGAAGATTCCCATTCCCAAGCTCCCATTACATTTACTGATACAGGATCAATAATTAAATCAAAAGAAGTTAATATAAAGGCGCCTAAAAATAAATTTTTTAGAGATATATTATGATTAACAAAGGAAGAAGCTAGAATTGTTAGCATAACCCATGCAAAGCCTATAGCAACCGGAGTATGTAATAATTTTATTCCTAAGTAATCACTGTATACATAAGATCCAAACGGTATTCCATAAATTACACCTATATTTTCTATAAAAACTCCAAAAATTATTAATAATAAAATAACCATGAACGACTTTTTATTTTCAGAACTAAATAAAGTTATGAAAAATCCAGAAGTCATTAATATTAATGGGGCATATGAAAAAGTTAAATCAAAAAATAATGAAAAAATTCCACCTATACTCATAGTCATAAAAATTAACCATAATAAGATTTTAATAATTATTATCATATTTTTATTCCTAATTTTTTTGCACATAAAAAAGCTGAAATGATTACTGTAGGTGTTCCTCCTCCAGGATGAGCACCACCTCCTAAAAAGTGAGTATTTTTCGACTTTTTTAAGGGGTTTCTATGGAATGTATTTAGCCAACCATGAGAAACTCTTCCATATATTGAACCGAATGGACAATTATAATCTTTGGAAAATCTATTTGGATTCCAAATATCCAAAATTTTTAAATCATTAGCGATACTTAATTTTTTATCTAATAGATTCAAAATTTTATCCAAGCTAGATTTTGTATTTTCATCAGACCAATTATTACCATTAGGAGGAGCATTAGCCATTATAAATATTTCTTTTTCATTATAATTATTATCATTTTTTGGAGGGTTGTTTATGTATATGGTAGGTTCATCTGGAAATGAATAATCATCAAATATCTGATCGAATTCTTGTTTATAATTATTACTGAAAATTACTGTATGATGATTTTTTGGTGTTGATTTGATTGGTAATGTACCTAAGATTACTACTCCGGACATTGAAGCATCTTTTTGTTTAAGATTTTTTCCTATCTTTCCATCCGAAATTTTATATACTATATCCGGATCTATGTTGAAGGCGAATTCATCTCCCGATATTTTGAAACCTGATTTAGTAGATATAGAACTGATTTTATTGTTCGAAATTTCTATTTTGTTTACTTCTTCTTCCATAATTATTTCACAACCTTTATCAATTAAATCTTTCTTTATAAAATTTACCAATTCATATAATCCATTTTTTATATACCAACCACCATAAGCTAACTCTAAATAAGGAATCATACACAAAGTTGATGGTGCTTTATATGGAGAAGATCCAACATAAGTTGGATATCTTAGTAAAAGTTGTTGTATATTTGGATTTTTTATATTTTTAGAAACATTTTTAGAATAATTTCCAAAAGCTTTAATTGGCGATACTGAAAGTAGTTCTTTTAAACCTTGTAGGTTAGTTTGATTAAATAAATAATTCTTAAAAAAAGTTTTTTCAGATAAATTAAAAATTTGTTCTCCTAAACCTATAAAATTTAAAAATCCCATAACATCTTTTTTATCTTCAGTTATCTTTTGAATGTTTGCTATGAGATGATTTAGGTTAGACACGTAATCTAAATTTGTTCCGTCTGAAAACTTGTATCTAAATAAATTATCTAACCTTATAAATTTTGGAGGGTTATTATTTTTCTCTGAAAAACTAAGTAGTTGATCGAATATATTTTTATAGGTAATTAATGAAGGCCCTGAATCCCACTTTAAATCATTAATTTTTTTTTGGTTAAGTTTTCCACCTAAAGAAGAATTCTTTTCAATTATTTTTACTTTCCAATTTTTCTTTGCTGCAATTAAAGCTAAAGATAGTCCACCTAATCCTCCACCTATTATCACTAAAGATTTACTCATTTTTTATATTTACGCCCTTTCCATTCGACACCAGATTTCAGAAATTTATTTCTTGAATTCAATCCTAATAAAAACATAAAAATTATTGGAATTGGGTAAAATATTGCACTAAATAAAGTACTAGAAAATTTTATATCAATTATAAGTCTTAATATTAATGGCGCTACTACTATGAATATAAGAAAGATACTTATGATTTTAAATGATGATAATAAAATTATAAGTATTGGGAAAAGGACAAAACTGAATAAAAAGAATGTTATAAAAAGAAAAAATTTTAGGTCATTATTAAATGCAGGGTAAAAATTTTTGCTGAATCCATTCCAAATTTCATTTGTATTATTATACATTCTAGTACTTACAATATTTTTACCATTTATCAGTAATGTTTTTTCGTTATTTGCTCTCCAAAGTTTTGCTAAAGTTGTATCTTCAAATAGAGATTCTTTAACAATTTTATGCCCTCCTATTTTTTTGTATACATCTGCATTACATAGAATCATTGCACCATGTGCTATCCCCATTGATGAAGATTTTACTTTACTAGATAATATTCCAGGATATGTGCTGAAGACTAAAAAGTTCAACATAGGCATCAGAATCTTTTCAGGAAAAGATTTTAGTAATAATTTTGGCCAGGCAGATATTAAGGTTATATTATTTGATTTTGATTTATGTATAAGTATTTTAATCACATTTTTATTTAGTTCAGTATCAGCATCTAGAAAAAGAAAGTAGGGTGAACTAGCTTTTTTGGATAATTCAAAACACGCATTTGTTTTACCAACCCAACCTTGTGGTTTAGTTGAACCTTTTATTAATTTTAATTTCCCATTTTTTTCCATTATCTTTTCTACTATTTTTTTTGTATTATCTGTAGAATCATCATCATAGACCAATATTTCATAAATACATTTATCATTTAATCCTGGAGAATTTAGACATTTTCCGATGTTTTTTTCTTCGTTTCTTGCTGGAATTAGGACTGATACAGAGTCTATAAATAAATCTTCATTAATATTAAATTCTTCACTTCTTAAGGATTTGAAAAAAATAATATTTGTCAAAGTAGCAAAAACAAATGGTGAATAAATAACAATTGAAATTATAAGTATTAGCTCATTCATTTTTAAATATTATTTCAGATAAATGTTTTGGATTTTCTTGTATAGGTAAATGTCCAGAGTTAGGAATTTGATATAAATTAGCTTTATTTTGCCATAATTCTTTTAATATCCAAGCAGATTTTTTAACAGCACCGAAAGAATTTTCTCCGTAAAGAATTTTTATTTGTACGTTTATATCTTTATATTTTTCAGGACCACTAATTTTAGACATTAATTTTAAATATTTATGTACAGAATCATGGTCTACTTTACTGAAAGATTTAGTTAAATCAGATTCATCTGTTCTATGATTTTTAAGAGCAAAATTTGTAATAAAACGCCCTATTCTGGAATCAAAAGTAGTTTTATAGGCTCTTTCTCCAAATTTACCAGCAAGGAAAATTTTAAAATAAAAAGGAATAAAAGCATAAGGATCTATAATTATTATTTTAGTAGGAGATATATATTTTCTAATTAACATTTCTAGGACTGGTACTGCACCAAAACAATTTCCTATGAAAATTTTATTTTCAAGATCTGTTCTTTCTTCTAGAAATTTGACTAAGTTTTTTGAGATTGATTCTACAGTCCATTCACTAGGAGGTTCTAATCCACCGTATCCTGGTAAATTAGGACATAAAATTGACAAATGTTCCGGGATGTATTTTTCAATAGGATCAAATGTAGAATTATCATCACCCCATCCATGGACAGCTATGAATTTAGGTTCCCCTTTTCCCAATATCTTAAAATCTTTATTTTTCAAATAATTTTTTTATCCTTTCTGCGGTCATTTGTCCACTAATTAAGCACATTGGGACTCCAGTTCCTGGTGTAGTAGATGAACCAGTAAAAAATAGATGTTTAATTTTTTTGGAATAATTTTTACTTCTGAAAGGTCCTATGTTGAAAAAATTATGAGATTCTCCAAATGCGGATCCATTTGTTAGAGAAAAATTTTCAGCCCAGTCATTAGGTGTCCAAACTTCTTCAAAATCTATAAATCTTTCATCAATAATAGATCCAGATAATTCTAATCTCTTGAAAATTTTATTTCTAATATCTGAAATTTCTTTTCGACTGTAATATTTTTTTTTATCTATTGTTGGAACTGGAACAAGAATAAAAATATTAGAGCAATCTTTAGGAGCCATGCTTTCATCTGTGGATGAAGGAGAAGATATATAGAAAGGCGGATCGTGAGGAATTTTTCCATATTTAAATATACTATCGTATGATTTTTCCATATTTTTAGATAAAAATATTTTATGATGTGGTAGTTTATCTAATTTTTTATTAATTCCTAAATAAAAAGTAATTACTGCTGGAGA
>PBEM01000003.1 GCA_002718415.1 Chloroflexota bacterium | reverse complement strand
ATAAATAACTTGGATGCAGCAGAAGAATGGTCATTCGATAAGATAAATAATAAGTTATACCTGATTCCTGGTAACAAAATCCCTAATACAACAAATGTAAGAGTGAGAGTTCGTACCAAACTTATTAATTTTGAATTTTCAGATAATTTGGAATTCAAGAATTTTCACGTTTTTGCAGGGTCATTCAGTTTTTTTAAATGTAGTTTCATTCTCTTAGAAAACTCCAAGTTTTCACATAGTTGGGAAGTAGGAATTAATTACATCAGGCCAGGGGCTGCTGGTTGGGATAGGGCGAACTACATTAAAGGTGGCACGAACAACATAGTAAGGAATTCAATCTTCCAATATATAAATGATGCGTTCGCGCTTCAATTCTGGTCTTCAATGAACCCTTTAGCTGAGAATATTTTATTCCAATATAACGACTGGTTCAAAAATACAGTATGGGCCCCCGGTGCCAATGATAATTTTACAGGTGGAAACAAATGGTATGACAACACAAGTGTTATTAAGGGAAGTACATTTCGTTATGTAACCATGGATCAGAACCATACAGGTGGTCTTCAACCAGGGCTAGAATCATTAGTTGAATATGCAAGAATACAAAATCAATATATCAATATTGATGGTGGCGGAATCCAAAGGACAGTAGGTAATGTCATCAACTCAACAACTCGTTATAGTTGGCTTCTAGATACTAATCGTAACGGAATGAGGCTTGATAGCAAATGTGGTGGGACTGACGCTGTTATACATCATGTGGTCTCTGCAGGAAACAAGAGGGCATTTAGATTAAAAGGAGACAGGCATAGAGCATTGCATTTACTTGCTTATGACACCAATCAAAATGACATTTCTATGCCAAAAAATAAATATTGCGGAGAAGACTGGGGAAATCATGATGGAGTTAATTCAGAAAACATGTTAGGTAATTTTAATTCTCAGTTACTCAATTCGGTTGCACAAAAAAACTTGGATTGGCATATGCTCGATATCGATAACCCAAATGTTACAGTTCAAAATTTGAGCAATGAATTTCTCCTAAACCAAAACGGCATTTGGTATGGACGTACATTGGATGAAGATAAAATTCCACCTTTCACATATCCACATTTTGCACTTCAAGATCCATGGGTTGAAAATCGATATAGGTCTAACGAATCTCTTGAAGCTCAGTTTGGATTAAATCCTTTTATAAATGGTGTCCAAGGTTTTGATTTTAGGCCTAGAAAAGGTTCAACACTAATAGATGGAGGAATTACTATTCCCGGAATTAATGATGGACAAGATATTAATTCTACAAATCCTCTGAATCACTCAACATCATATGCTGGTCAGCATAGAAAATTTGTAGGGAATGCTCCCGATATAGGTGCTTACGAATATGGAGATTCTGTTTACTGGATCCCGGGATTTCGGTACTATTACCCTACTGTACCTATCCCTTCGGATGGAGCTGTGGATGTACCAATGGAATATGGTTTGGCTTTTAATTATCCGTGGAAAACAGATTATTCAAATATTATAGCTCAAGTTACAATAAATGGACCTGGAGTTAATAAAACCGTCTCATTGAATTATCCAAATAATGTTGTTTTTGAAACGTTTTTGCCAGGTCAGACTTATACTTGGTCAGTTAAAGTTGGTGATGTTAGTAGTCAAATATGGAGTTTTACAGTAGCCAATAAAATACACCCGTTAAATGATAGATCTGTTAACATTAACGCCGATGATGAAAAACTCATTCCAAATCATAACAAAAGCCTGAATTTGTCGGATGGGGTTTTGTCTTTCTTGAAGTTTGACATCCCTTCCTCTATCAATTCTGACTACGATATTTATCTTAATTTAACACCAGAAACAATAAATAATCTAAATGGTCAAATTATGCTCTACAAATATAATTACCAGGGTTGGGGAGAGAATTTGGATGACAATAATATAGGCATCTTAGATCACAATTTACTAACACCTCTAAAGAGTATATCTCAGGTTAATCCTTCTTCCTTGTTGTCAATAAATATAACTGACTACATTGATGCTACAGGGGAAGTTTCATTCGCTTTAGGAGTAGTAAATCCAAATGATCAACTATCCTTTTACAGTAAAGAAAAAATGTTCACTGATGGTGTTGATATTTATGTTGAGCCTGGAGATCTTCTTGGTCCATCAGGAAATGGAAGTGGCTATGCGCCCCAAATTGATGTATGGCCTAGCATATCGTTCGTAAAAAACAATTAGTACAGCTAACGCCGGACAGTCGATTCGCCAACACCTAATATCGCGAGTTCGATTCACGTCCACCGCTCCATACTTTATTCCCCCAAAGTGAACTTCTGTACCCGATTGTTATTATAATCTGACACATAAACGTACCCTGAACCATCAATTGCTATGCCAGCTGGAAGCCAAAACTCCCCGTCTCCACTACCTTTAGTACCCCATTTGGTTATGAAATTACCGCTGGAGTCAAACTTCCTTACCTGATTGAAATGACTCTCAATAAAATAAATATTCCCCGAACCGTCTACTGCAACATCGCGCATACCTGTGTATCCCAAATCTTGGACCAAAGTGGTTATGAAATTACCATTGGAATCAAATTTGTATAAGCGTCGAAGATTGTCGTCTATAACAAGAATGTTCCCTGAACCGTCCACTTCAATTCCTCTTACTAATTGGAATTGTCCGTCTCCTGAACCTGTAGTACCCCATTTCAATAGGAAATTACCATTAGAATCAAACTTATGTACAGACTTACATTGGAGATCGCTTACATAAACATTCCCTGAACCGTCTACTGCAATTCCCATTGGATTGTCAAGACTTCCGTCTACAGGACACGAATTGTTGACGGCTTTAGTACCAAATTTCAATAGGAAATTACCGCTAGAATCAAACTTCTGAACGCGTGGGTTGTTCACCCCAAAACTTTCACTTTCGATCACATAAACGTTATCCGAAGCGTCCACTGCAATATCACGTGGACGATTGAATTGCCCGTCTCCTGAACCTTGACTACCCCATGTCAAAAGGAAATTACCGCTGGAATCAAATTTCTGTATTCTATGGCTACCTCCACTAGCCACATAAACGTTCCCTGAACTGTCTACTGCAATTCCTTCGTTATTATAAAGCTGTCCGACTCCGTAACCATAAGTACCAAATTTCGTTATTAATGTACCAGCAGGTATTGGAGTCGATGTCGGTGCAGGTGTAGGCGTGGCGGTAGCTCCAGGTATAGGAGTCGCAGTTGGTCCGGGCGTAGGTGTAGCTGTCGGAAGCGTTACTCCAACATCTGCTCCGTAAGATACCTCTACCTTTATAACTCTCTCCTCTAAACCTCCAAGCTCAGATGTAAATCTGATAGTTACATCGTACATTCCCGAATCTGAATAACCATATGATCCTATAAACTGTCCGGTATTACTGTGCACTATACCAGAAACAAATCCCTTATCTACTCCCCAGTCAACCTCCGCATATAAAACATCATCAGCTTCAGATGAAACAACACTTATAGCCTTAAATGGATAGAAATCAACATCTACAATCGGCTTCACCATGTCAGCTTTTATTATCCCAGTAAAACTCATAATAGAAGGAGCGGTAACGGTTAAGACAGGTACAACTTTAACTGCGAAATTCTCAACAGTTATTACCTCTCCGTTACTTTTGCTAACTAACCTCAACTGGCCTTGATATTCACCCAAATCAGAATATTTTGTTATCGCCTCCACAGAAAGAGAACCGTCTTCATTCTCTATTATCTCAACAGGAACAAAACCTTCTCCATCTCCAAAATCTATCTCCGGTCTGTAATTAGTACCCGAAAGACTCTCATCCATAATGTCAAAATTAAGCTCTAAAGTTACTTCCTCCGGAGTTGTTAGATTACCAGGACCTTCTATCGCAGATTCAGGAGTAGCGGTAGGTAAAGATGCACCTCCTCCCCCAACAGAAACATTCTTCACAGGAGTGGGTATAGGAGTTGGTAAGGCAGTTGGAACAGGTGTCGAAGTAGCAGTTGGTGAAGGTTCTGGAGAAGGAAGTTTAACTATTTCTGCAGTTGGCACAGGCGTGGAAGTAGGTTTTGGGGTTGGAAAAGGTGTCGCAGTAGCTGGAACTAACTCTACACCTGCTTTAGTGATAGTCCATACTCCTCTGTCAGGTGTCGGAGTGGCAACATCTTCAGTAACTAGCTTTACACCCTCTTCAGTTATCGTCCACACTCCTCTATCAGGAGCTTGAGTGGCAACATCTTCAGTAACTAGCTTTACACCCTCTTCAGTTATTGTCCACACTCCTCTGTCAGGAGTCGGAGTGGCTTCTAATGTAATCGTATTCCATGCTCTACGCCAGAATCCTCCTCTCTTAAAAGATTCCTCCCCTGAAACAAACGTTTGAGGTTCCTGATCATCATTTAAAGCAACAGAAAAAGGTTCACATCTCATCACTAAAAGTAAAAGAATTATAATAAAAACATGGGGAATAAAGCCGAAAAGACCTCGCAAATTTCGGCCGTTTGATTTTTTGTTACCTGGGTTCATAGGATAAATATTAGGGATAGTTATCTACAAGAATACTAAAGAAATAAATTACTCAATCAGTTTAATTGTACATTTCCTTAACAAAAATATTCTCTAACACCAATACAACCAAATCAATTTTGGGGTAAAACCAATGCTATAACCCAAAGGATAAGCATAACGCCTATCAGTATTATTCCTATTCTTTTCAACAAGTTCATGGTAGTTATTTTAATGTACTCCTAAGGTCTATGTTGCACAATATTTGAAACTCTATCCTTTTAGCTCATCTTCTTTGTTATAAATTACCGGCATCTTACCTTTCCATTCAATCCATATCTTTTCATTTGATATTAGTTCTGAAATAAAATGAGCCACATTTATCCTACTAGTTTTCCCAGGCTTGAATAACGTGTGTTTAGGAGACGAATGAATTGTATATTGACTTATTTCTTCTTGATTAATTAAGCTGTCAGGTCTTACTGTTACCCATTCAATATTTGGATTATTTTGACCAACTGAAGTCCTCAGATAATTTCCTGCTATTTCATTGTCTGAGTGTGGAGGGAGTAGATAGCGTAATAGAAAAAAAACACAATTTTCAAAAAAAAGAGACCTTCTCTTTTAAGTCCTCATTTTTACAACCAACTGTATTCATCAAAATTATTTTCACAGGTGTATTNATTCTTTTATATTCAATGGTTTTGCTTAATCTTTTTATAGAGTCTGAAACAAGTAGTCTTGGGTTTCCAAACATTCCTTTAAAGGAAAGATTATGCCCTAAAGTTGATACAATCGCATCGCATCCTTTTGTATGCTTTTCTAATTCTTCTTCGCTTATATCTAAAACTGTATTAGTAATTATTTCTAAATTTTTATGGTTTACAGTTTCATTATTAAATTTCTTTTCATTACGAGCAAATGCTTTAACTTCATGCCCATTCTCTAGTAGTTGATTTACAAGAAGTTTACATGTTGCACCAGTAATTAAAATCTTTATATTAGTTCCTCTCAATAAAAATGATTATGAAAAAATTATAACTGTTTTATTATAGCTTCGATTCTATCAGACTCTGACATCATGTACTAAGGTTGACCATGAAGGTGGTTATTTGAAAGATAATTGTAAGGTTGTTGTAACTTTGTATAACAGAGCTAAAAACATTTGGACTGATAAAGAACTTAGAACATTAGCTACTGCTCTATCCAGTAAATATGGATTCGCTTAGGTACTTAATTCTTGTAACCGTCTGCGCGTTGAGATTTTGTATAATTGATTTAATTGGTACATAATATTCTGAAAGAATTACGGAGAAAAAATGAAATTATTAGGAACATTCGAAGTATCTAAAGGATACGAGCATTGGAAAAAATCTTTTTTAGCTCATGAGTCAAAAAGAAAAGAGTGGGGTATAAGTACTGTTTTTACAGGTATGGAAGCTGAGAACAATAATAAAATTCATGTTTGCATTGAAGTTGAATCAATGGAAAAGTTACAAGAGTTTATGAAGAATCCAGAAAATGCAAAAGTTATCGAAGAAGCTGGAGTAAAGGTAGAAACTCAAGTAATGATTCCCATAATTGAGTAATAAGTCTGATTGATTCATAATTTATATAATACTTATAAATGCAAATAGGAAAATTAAAAAAAGATGAGACCCAAACTGTTTTGGGACCAATTGATCCTTCAAGATTAGGTGTAACCCTCACTCACGAACATTTACTCATTGATCTGAGTGCAGTTTTTGTCGAGCCTTCAAGCGAAGTTGACCGTTTACTGTCGGATGAACCCGTAAATCTTCATAACCTTGGGTGGATAAGACTCAACTGGTCTTCAAATAAGGACAATCTAGTACAGGATGATGTAATGTTGGCGATCCGTGAAGCCGGACGCTTTAAGGACGCCGGCGGAGGGACTTTGGTCGACGTTACCAGCGTTGGGATTAACAGAAATCCCAAAGCATTGGTTGAAATAAGTCGGGCCACCGGAGTTCATATTGTAATGGGATCGGGATACTATATCGGATCTGCACTCCCAGAAGATTTTAGTCAAAGGACGGTGGACAATATAACGGAAGAAATAGTGCGAGACATTCAAATAGGTGTTGGTGATAGTGGTGTACGAAGCGGGATAATTGGTGAGATAGGATGTTCCTGGCCTTGGACAAAAGAAGAAAAAAAATCCGTTGCAGCGGCAGTAGCCGCTCAAAGAGCAACCGGAGCACCTTTAATGATACATCCAGGTCGAACAGAAAAAGCCCCATTAGAGATTGTCAACTTTATTGACCGAGAAGGAGGTGACCTTTCGAGAACAGTAATGTCACATGTTGACATTCGTGTTTACGATCGACAGATATTACGAGATTTGGCCTCTACGGGCATATATATACAATATGATACCTTCGGATTGGAATCACCTTTTCCTCCCCATGCTCCCGATACCTACATGCCTTCAGATTACCAGCGTATTGAACAACTTATCGGATTGATTGATGACGGGTTTATCAAACGATTGGTAATAGCTCATGACGTATGTACGAAACATAGGTTAAGAGAATTAGGAGGACATGGTTTTGATCATATTCCACTGACTATAACCGGATGGATGAAAAGGCAGGGGATTAGTCAGAGCCAGATAGATACTATATTAATTCATAATCCAAAACGCATTCTTACATTTTCTTGATTTTTAGGTTTATTTAGTGGAATTATTCATTGGTTTTGAACCAATGATTTGGTTGTTTCGGATTCGGTAAATATGAATTGTTTTTGATCATACTGTAAACTTTTAAATATAAACCAAAAAAGGAATGCAAAACCATGATGAAAAGCCCAAAGAGAATATTGCTATATGTAGCGATAGCAATAGTAGTTTATTTGATTGTGTCTCGGTTAGGGTAACCGTATAACAAGACACAGATTTAAGCGCTGATATTTTGTAAGATTGATCCCCAACGCATTACCCTCAATCCGGATTGCGGATTTTCCCCGAGTTCAGGCGCTAAAGTAAGCATCGATGACACTTACAAAAAGTTGATCAATGAAGTAATGGCTGCCAAGATCCTCAGGGACAAATTCAACTGATTCGCTATATTTAGTGAATTTTTTTAACAAAAATATTCTCTAACATAATTTTTAATTACTACTCCTTAACTCATCCTAAGGTCTATATAATTCTTTTATGAAAAGATTATTACTCTGGATTCTAGGTATCATAATTTTTATTATCCTCCTAAATCAAATCATAGGACAGATTCAAGAGGTGATTACAAAAAATGAAGAAGAAGCAATAGGCACCATAAAGAAAAAAACTGGTAGAGACTGAAGTAACAGGAACAAGTACACACTCCCAATTAAAGCCATTCCATCATTATTTATTTGATATTTATATTGACATATTTTATATATGATAATATTATAAATGAGAATGATTCTCAAAGATAACCTAAGGAGTTCATAATATGAAATTAACGGCTTATAGCGTTAAATTAAAAAAAGTAGTAGAAATAGCAGAACCTAAAATAGTAACTATGAAAAATGGTAGAAAGGCTGTTCAGGGTGTAGCGGCAGAAGATCCATCATCTAAGGTTTTTAGAATACTTAGTAACAAGGATGTAGCTGAGGTTGAAAAGCAAATAGGGTAAATCGTACTTATTTACCGTATTTATAGCGAATTTTTTTCACAATAGGCTTCCGTGTAAAATATCGCTAGAATACATTAGGTTGAGGGATTTTTCCTCAACCTAAATAAATTTAATGGGGTCTGATACTTTAAAACGCAACTGCTTTATTGCTCCTTAAGACTAAATTCAGACCCCTAGTAAGTCCATTTTTACGCTCTAAACTTTATTCTCACGAAGTAAATTTCTGTGATTTATTGTTTTGAACCAGTCTTTATATATTTTTTTAAATTATCAATTGCCATTTTTTCTATTCCTAAATCTGATAGGTTTCTTGATTTTTCCCATGATACATCACTAGAAATTATGGAACCGATGTTAGTTAATGATTGCATAACGGGTGTTTCTATTCCTATTTGATTCCCAAGCATAGACCAAGTTGCAATTCCATATGGGATATCTTCTGATATCCAGCGGTTTTTTACTGTAATAGGGGCTTTTAATTGGGTTAGAATTTCACTACCATTAATAGAACTCCATAAATTTCCTTTTGGACCAAGACCTGATTGATGAATCGCTTTTTCAATTGGTTGAAGTTCATAACCTAAGGATTTCCCAATACTAATACGTTCTTTATCCAAAGAATTTATAACGCTAACTACAGATGGGGTAACGCCTTCTTCATAAAAGTAAAATTCACCTTTTGACCTTTCGATTCTACCAGCATTCATTATCACTCCAGCTGGATGAATAACAGGATTTATTGATGATAATCCACATTCAATTACATCCTGATAACTTATCAATCCAGGAAAAATATCTTTAATTGAATTATAGACAGATTTTGTATTGATTGAGGGGAATACTCCTAAACCTAATTGAGATACAGTTCCAAAAATTGTTGCCTCATTTTTATTTGTTTTTCTACATACATAAGGAGATGTATCTGTTTCTGCAATAGAAATATTATGAACATTATTTTCGGATAAAATTTTTGCCCACTCCAAGGAACCAAGTGTTCCAGGCATAAGAACAATTATTTGATCAGAGTTTAAATATGGGGCACACTTTTCAGCTAAATTTTTATGTGCATATGCTGGTGCAGCAATTAAAATAATGTCTGCATCTTTCAAAGATAATTTTAAATCTGAAGTAACATCTTTAATCGAAATTTTTACTTCTGTTGATTTATTTTTCAATAAAATAGTTTTATTTTCTTTTATATCTAAAATTGAAGATTCGAATTCAGGAATTTCCGCAAGAATAATATCAAAGCCATCATGAGATAATTTTGCTGCAGTAGAAATACCAGTATTTCCTGAGCCTAAAACGGTTATTTTATTCTTATTCATATGTCTAATTATCCAATACGATCAGCAAAAACAGGACTTATCCAGGCCATTTCCATATCCTGCTGAATGATTTTTACCCAATAGGAATTAACTCCAGGTTGAACATCTTTATCAATTACTGTAAATTGAGACCTATCGGAAACAGGCTCGGGAGCTAGATCTAGAGTAACACTTCTATTCGAATGCCCTAAATTAACTCGCATTGGACCTTTTTTTAGTTGATCTAATGTTCCACTAACTCTTACAGAATCACCGGGAGCATGCGCCATACGTCGAAGTGAATCCTTTTCGCCATGTGCAGCAAATGTTGGCCCAACTATTAGTGAAGAATTCATAGCAACTGTGATTTCTGACTCGGTGGATTTAGATAGATCGAAGACAATACCACTAGGATAACCGCAAGCCCAACCATTTAAAGATAATTTGGAAGTACTGATCCGTTCAAAATTTGAACGAGGACTGTCGAATCTAATAGTTTTTACTTCCCCTATTTGTCCATCAGCAACATCCACATGGCCATCCCATCGAATACCTGAATAACTTGACCAACGACTTGCACCATCCCAAAGAACACGAACTTTATTTCCTGATGGAGAGCCTGAAATTACCTCAGTATGAATAAGTTTTTGACCTCTATAAACTTCTATTCTTTCAAGTGGACCAGTACCTTCTACATCGACCTTTATCTCACATTCACTACCACAAGAATATTTTTCACCTATAAAATGATCATCAACAGATGTTAAAGCTCTTATACGAGCACCTGTAGTAGCATAAACACGTCTTGCCTTCATCGCTTCCAAAATACTTTTCAGAGTAAGTTTATCTGCATAAATACCCGTC
This sequence comes from Chloroflexota bacterium, assembly GCA_002718415.1. Lineage (GTDB taxonomy): Bacteria > Chloroflexota > Dehalococcoidia > Lucifugimonadales > Lucifugimonadaceae. Next base: position 50,545 of record PBEM01000003.1, on the reverse strand, counting down.
AAACCACCTTTAGAATATCGACGCTCTTGATAACCAGGACGATCATCTCCGGCTCTACCAGTATGGCAGTCATTACCACCTACGAATCCCATTTGATATCCTCGTTCTATTGATTCCATTAGAAACCATTCGAAGGAACCATGAGTTGATGTAACCTCTAGAACAGGTTCAAGAGACGGATCATGCCATTCTAAGTTAGCATGAGTACCTCCCACATGAGGTGTGATGACTGTATCTGTACCTCGATAATAATTATATAAATCTTTAACATGTGGTAAATCAGACTCATCTGGTCTGCCTAATTTATCTGCACCTTTCCAGCGTTTCATCGGTTGATCGAATCTTCCGAAATACACATTATGGTGCCCTCCTACCTCCACTGCTGCAGACCATTCATAACCAGGTAATGGAACAAACCTTCCCGGTTCATGATATGATTTTTCTTGACTCTGTTGAATTTCATATTCTTCTGTAGAATGAGCTGAGTCATTACGCTGATATCCAGCAAAATCTAATCCTGAAATATTTCGAGCATATTTAAAGTAATCTCCAATTTTTGATGCATCTCCAACTTGACCAGAATGAGGATCACCCCAAAAAAGCTTTAGTTTAGGTAATTTTTGATAAATACGTATTTGATTACTTTTTCCTGCAAGACCATTATCTATATCTTCTATCTCTATACAATTAGCACCCTCTTCTGTAAATACTGCACCTTCAATTCTTCGTATACCCGCATGCTCTTCAGAAAACTCTAAACTGTTGTTTCCTTCTGGAAGAACTAAACCTGGAGCCTTTATTTCTACCTTCCCAAGATATTTTTCTGCTGGATTACCCCATATATCTGAAGCCTTTAGTTGTAGCGCAAAACCGGACCCTATTTCAATATCTGAAGGGGCTATTGCAGACAGTTCAGAGGCTTCACCACCAGTAATTCTAAGTACTGCCTTTGTTGCAGTGCCAGTATAAGAACCATTACCATATTCCCGCTTAGTATCTGCTCCCATAGGAGTCCAATTAATAGACTTAGATCCTGTAAGGTTAACTTCGCAAAGAAAATTTCTACGAGGTTCATAAAATGTTTGCGCTCGTAAACCGCCTCCTCCTCCACTCTGATCACCAATTATTATCTTTATACAATCTCCCTCAGATAATTTTCCAGACATTAAAGTTATAACAAATGATTTGTGATCTGGTGTGTGAACAGATGTGGCGCATCCAGTAGGAGGTATAATTTTCAAATAACCATCAGCGGAAGAATCTTCAACCTGTGGCTTGGCCCAATCAGAATCAGAATCAGTCCATATGGTCAATGTAGATCCTTGATCTAAACCAATATTTCCCACGATGAATTGAAGCTTTATAGTAGCAAGTTCTCCTGCTTCAATCTCCTGAGATGAGATTAATTCAAGTTTCCCCCATTTGTTAAATTCTTCTGAATTTGAACTCACATCAAAATTCCTTTCTCTTCAAATAATCTTTTATATAAAATCCCTATACGACGTTATTATATGTACAAATTATAAGATAAAGTTAAGTAAATAATTTGATTTAGTTATTATTTACCCGTAATCCAAAATAGAAAATGGTGATCAACCTAAACTATCAATATATAGCTTAAGATTTCCTCAATTAATAAATCGTAACAGAATATAAAGTGGAATTACTGAAATAGAGATTGACGTTCTTTTTCGACTTCTTCAAACCATGATTCTAGATCAATCAATAGCCTTCTCGTTACTTCTGGATTGGTTTCTGCTAGATTAACTTCTTCCCTAGGATCAGAATCAATATTATAGAGTTCTGGATTAGGTGGATCAGGTATAAGTCGTTCTGGTTCCTTCCAGTTAAAGATTTCATTGATATTTTCAGGATGATACTTATATTCGATATCTTTTTCAACATAACGTTCTGATAAAGATTGATCTTTATCAGTAGCATAACTGATATTTAATGCTGGTCTCACTAGTTTCCACGAACCATCTCTGATTGCAGCATTAGTTATACCAATAGGCGAATAATGATTCCACTGCCAAAAACGTCTCGGTTCAAAATTAGTTGTTTCTCCACGTAATACAGATGTCATATCGTATCCGTCCAGAGGTTTATTTCCTATATGACTAGCACCAACCAAAGAAAGTAGAGTTGGCAACCAATCAGTAAAGACAAACTGTTCATTGATATCTATATCCACAGGTAATCCGTTCGTCCATTTAGCTATCATAGGTACCCGAATTCCACCTTCATAAACAGATGATTTCGCACCAGCAAAACCACAATTAAATCTTCTTCCATCTATGGACATTTCGCCAGAAATTTGATCTTCTCTGTGTGTAAATGCAGGACCGTTATCACTAGTAAACATCAAGATAGTATCGTCAGATATACCAGCTGAATCAAGAGCTTGACGAACCTTTCCTATTCCACTATCCATAACCTCAATCATTGCGTAAATAACGGCGATTCCTAATTCAAATCCAGCTTCGAGATATTTTTGAGTAATATCTTCAGGCGCCTGTAAAGGACTATGAGGTGCGTTCCAAGTGATCATAAGAAAAAACTCTTCGTTGGAATGACGAGATATAAACCCAGCGGCTTCATCAGCAAGTACATCGGTAAGATATCGACCATCAGATTTTTCAAACGATCCGTTTCGGTCTAGATTCCATTTATAATAGTCGGCCCAACCACCTCGGAAACCAATAAATTCATCAAATCCTCGAGCATTCGGGTGAAATCTTGGATCAAGAGCTCCGTTATGCCATTTACCAACCATACCTGTAGAATATCCTGATGACTTGAAAGAATCGGCAATAGTAGTCTCTTCTAGTCCAATTCGATCGTAGCCAAGTACTTCCTGGGGAGTAATAGCACCAGTACGAATCGGATACCGTCCCGTAAGAAGAGCCGCTCTAGATGGAGAGCATACTGCAGAACCAGCATAATGTTGAGTAAGACGCAAAGATTCAGATGCTAGATCATCCAGTATTGGGGTGTGTACTCTTCCTTCAGAATACAGTCCAAAATCTCCATATCCCATATCATCTGCAACCATAAGAATAACATTGGGTTTTTTCATATTAATAATCCAAAATAACTTTTCATGAAATAACTATATTTATAAACAACTTCATTTGGGTAACAATATAGTTATTTCGTAAAATCTACACCAAATAAAATATTAACTTCTTATTTTTTAGATTGCTTTTTGATAGTTTGATTTTCGATAGTTTGATTTTATAAAATCCTCATTATGAAAATAATTCTAATCCAAATTTATATATGTAACATACCTTACATATATAACAAGAGAATGTGAATTAACCTTATAGACTAGAAACTAAGTAAAATATAATGTAGAATCAGCCTACGAAAGTTTACTAATTTTTACAATTGAGGTTCCGAATAGTGCAAATAGGTAATGGAGAATTCTCCTATAAATGGATAGATAACTGGGCTAAATTACCGGAAACCGATGGTTGGGCACACCATGGAATGTCTGTAACTTCAGAACAAAATATAATTGCTATCCACCCGACAGAACCTTTGGTAATTATATTTAATATAGATGGCGAAGTGATAAATTCTTTTTCTGTCCCAATACGTGAAGGGCATCAAATAGCTCTCTCTACTAATGAAAATGTACAAAATTTATGGATTGCTGATCCTGGAAGAAAAAATTTAAATATCAATGGAGTTTATGAGCAAATACAAGGAGATTTGGGTGGACAAGTTATATGTGTTTCTCTTGATGGGAATGTGATACAAACCATTTCTGATCCAAAACATACCGTTTATAATGATGGAACATTTGCTCCTACATCAGTCACAGTATTTGAAAAATCAGAAGGTGGAAATGACGATATATGGGTAGCTGACGGTTATGGAGAAAGTTATGTACATAGATTTAATGCTTCTGGAGAACTAATATCATCAATAAATGGAGAGGAAGGTTCTGCTGGACGATTCGATTGCCCACATGGAGTATGGATAGATTATAGAAAGTCAAGCCCTGAATTATATGTTGCTGACAGAGCTAATCGTAGAATTCAAGTTTATGATCTAGAGGGATCATTTATAAGATCTTTTGGATCTGAAGTACTAAATAGTCCCAGTGCTTTTGCAATTGATAATTCATATATGATAGTTGCAGAATTACGTGCACGTTTAGCAGTATTCGACATAGAAGATACTTTTATTACATATATTGGAGAAAATGAAGCTATTTCCAGAGTTGAACGAAATAGTTCAGAAGATGTCCCAGGTTGGCCTAATAATATAGATGATAAAGGGAATACTATCCGATCAAAAATTTTAGAAATAGGAAAATTTAATAGTCCCCATGGTATTGCTACAGATAAATTAGGAAATATTTATTCAGGTGAGTGGTTAATAGGTGGACGTTACACCAAATTAGAAAAAATTAAATAAACTTTTCAAGGAGTAAGAAATGAAAGCAGTTGTATATAAGAAACCTTTCGAGGTTGCAATAGAAAACGTAGATGACCCAAAGATCAATCATCCCAATGATGCAATAGTTAGGATTACCTCTTCATGTATATGTGGTTCAGACCTACATATGTATGAAGGTAGAACTTCAGCTGAACCGGGTATAGTTTTTGGACATGAAAACATGGGTATTATTGAAGAAGTAGGTCCTGCAGTAAAAGAAAGGAAGGTTGGAGATAGAGTTGTAATGCCTTTCAATGTAGCCTGTGGATTTTGTAAAAATTGTCTAGGAGGTTTCACAGGATTTTGTACAACAGTTAACCCTGGATTTGCAGGTGGGGCTTATGGATATGTTGCAATGGGTCCATGGGTAGGAGGTCAAGCAGAATATTTGCAAGTTCCTTTTGCTGATTTTAACTGTCTGCCTCTACCAAAAGGAAAAGAACATGAAACGGATTTTTCTTTACTAGCTGATATCTTCCCTACCGGATATCATGGTGCAGAGTTAGCAGGAGTAAAACCAGGAGAAAGTGTAGCAGTTTTTGGAGCCGGTCCAGTAGGATTAATGGCAGCCTACAGTTGCATAATTAGAGGAGCAGCAGAAGTTTATGCCATCGATCATGTTAAAGAAAGATTAGATAAGGCTTCTGGATTTGGTGCTATTCCAATCAATTATGATAATGCCGATCCTGTAAAACAAATAAAGGATCTTAGGGGAGGAAATGGAGTTGATAAAGCAATTGATGCTGTAGGATATCAAGCCACAAGTGCAGGTTCTTCTGCCGCCGGAGGAGAACAAGATGAGGTTCCTAATATAGTACTTAATCAATTAATTGAAATAGTTAATCCTACGGGTGCCTTAGGTATTCCAGGCCTTTACGTTCCTTCTGATCCAGGTGGAGTAGATGAAAATGCTAAAAAAGGTGCTCTATCTATTAATTTTGGTAGATTATTTGAAAAAGGTTTAAAACTAGCTACTGGACAATGTAATGTGAAAAATTACAATGCATATTTAAGAGACTTAATTATCGCTGAAAGAGCTAAACCTAGTTTTGTTGTATCACATGAAGTTTCACTTGAAGAAGCTCCTGATGCATACGTTAAATTTGATCGTAGAGAAGATGGTTATACTAAAGTAGTTATACATCCATAATATTTATAAATAATAAAGTAATCTTATATAAATTTTGATCTAATCGAATGTGTAAGAAACATTTATTAATTAAGATCAATTTATAGGATACTATCAATAATAATAAAGGAGATATAAATGGGAAAATACCTAATAAGAGCTAGTTATACATCAGAAGCCTGGGCTGCACAGATAGATAACCCTCAAAATAGAATTGAGATTGTAGGAAAGCAAATGGAAGCACTAGGATGTAAAATAATTGAAGGATATTATACTTTTGGTGATGATGATATAGTTATCATAGTTGAATCTCCAGATAATATTACTACTGCTTCTATGTTGATGAAGGTTGCTTCATCAGGTGCATTATCGAATATTTCAACAACAGTACTTATTGATCCTAAAGATGCAGTTGAAGCTCTTAATAAAGCTTCTGATTTCAATTACATACCCGCTACTAAACAATAAAATATTTATAAATTAACTAATTATCTTCTAAGCTAGGATAATGAAAATAATAATTAGTAAGAAAGATATATCTAAACATGCCAGCAATTACCAACATTGAATTCAGACAATTTTCTGCAAATCATCACAACGCACAACGTAATTGGTTAATTTTAAAATTAAATACTGATAACCCAAATTATTATGGTCTTGGAGATGCTTCCCCAATGGAAGACGATGATCAAGTAAAGGCACTCGCCACCAATTTTGTAGAAAAATATCTTAAAGGTAGAGACCCTTTAGAATCTGAAGTACATTGGACTAACATTTATCAAGATAGACAAGCAAGAGGTGGGAGATTAGCAACAACTGCATTATCAGGAATTGATATTGCTTTATGGGACTTAAAAGGCCGTTTATTAGATATGCCTGTTTGGAAATTATTAGGAGGAGCTCATAGAAAAAAAATTCGAGTTTATGCGAATGGTTGGTATACAAATCCTGGAACTCCAAAACAAAATGCTGAAGAAGCTAAAGTGGTAGCAGATATGGGTTATACAGCTTTAAAATTTGATCCTTTTGCCCAAAAAAATTATTACAAGATTTCTCTAAAAGAAGCTCAACTCGCTGAAGAAAGGGTAGCTGCTGTAAGAAAAGCTGTTGGGCAAAACATAGATATACTAATTGAAGCTCATGCTAAATTTAATGTAATGAACGCTATCCAATTAGGTAAACGAATGGAACAATATCTTCCATTATTTTATGAAGAACCAGTTTCTCAAGAAAGAATTTCTGAATTATTAGAAGTACGTAATAAAGTCAATATTCCTATTGCAACAGGCGAAAGACTTTATACAAAATTCCCTTTCGCTGAAATTGTTGAAAAACACGCGGCTGATGTATTGCAACCAGATATAGCTAATGCCGGTGGAATTACCGAATTAAAAAAAATAGCTAATATAGCAGAATCTAAACATATCACTATGGCACCTCACAACGTATGTTCTCCTATAGGGGCAACAGCCGAAATACAATTAGATGCATCAATAATTAATTTTGAAATACAGGAATATCATGCAGAATTTTATTCAGAACATTATTTCACTGTACTTGACGGATTCATAAGACAAAAAAACGGTTATATCGATCTAAATGATAAACCAGGACTAGGTCTAGAATTAAATGAAGACGAAATAGCTAAACATCCTCCATTAAAAAAACCTACATCATCTGGGGGAACAATTAGAGGAATCTAAAATTTATTAATAAATTTGGGTATTTTATTTATTATAGGATTAGATATGGATTTTATTACTTACGAAAAATTAGGATTAAATAATTATTTATTAAGAGATGATATTGTAAACGGCCGCTCTAATAATGAACCTACAGATGTCTCCGGTGATGTAAATTATTATCCTTGTTCAGATTCTAATAAAAACTTTAATGTCCCAGAGGGTAAAATTATTCATTTCTCTGATTGGAATCATTCCGAAATCTTTAGTGGAACTAACCGAGATATATCAATATATGTACCCGTAACATCAAAAACAGAAGATCTAGGGTTAATTATATTGCAGGATGGAGATTCCTATATGAACCTAAATGGTCCTGTAAGGGCTACATCAGTTTTTGACAACCTTATACACAATAAAGAAATTGATCCTTTTATAGCAATTTTCGTAATGCCTGGTCGACCTAAAGGTGTAAAAAAAAATCCAATAGGTACATTACGTACTAAAGAAGCACATTTTCAAAGAAGCATAGAGTACGATAGTTGTGATGATAAATATCTAAAATTTTTACAAAATGAATTAATACCTTTTGCATTAAATGAAATTAATATTGAAATTACTGATGATCCATCTAGAAGATTATTAATAGGTATGTCGAGTGGAGGAATTTGTTCTTTCAATGCAGCTTGGCATGATCCTAATTCATTCGGCAATGTCATTAGCCACTGTGGTTCATTCACAAATATAAGAGGAGGCCATAATTATCCTTCATTAATTCGCAGTACTGAAAAAAAACCGATTAAAGTATTTCTTCAAAGCGGAAAATTAGATCTAAATAATATTTATGGAAATTGGAGCTTATCAAATAAAGAAATGGCTTCAGCATTAAAATTTGCCGGGTACAGTTATAGGTTCGAATTTGGTGCTGGAGGGCATAGTCTCAATCATGGAGGATCCCTTTTCGCAGAATCTCTTAAATGGATTTTCAATACCAAATAATAACACTATATGTTATCTCAATTAATACCCAGATTTTATCTATTATAGTTTAATTTATATTGATAGAATGTTGCCATATTAAACGACAGTTATGTTGCAAAATAATTCATATAGTTTAAGCGAGAAAATAATATAATTCCACATAAAAAAAATCTAGATAATGCAGTAAATAATGCGATGGTTTTAATTAATGAACTATCCCCTTTACAAAGAATGATCAATTCTCCTGGTTTAGATAAAGCATTTGAAATAATAAAAAGAGAAATACCTTTAACTGAAATACATGAATTCCCCTCAGGCTCTATTTGTGGAGATTGGGAAGTACCAAAAAGTTGGGAAATAAAAGAAGCATATATTAAAGATTTAAATAACAATATCATAACTTCATCATCGGAATCACCTCTCTTTGTAGCGCCATTTAGCGAAGAAGTTGAAGGTTGTTTTGATAAAAGAGAAATAGAAAATCATCTTACTACTGATAAAAATTACCCTGATGAATTTTTATTAGAACATCGTAATGCATATAACTTTCAACTAAAAGATTGGGGAATTACTTTACCTTACAAAAAATGGATATCCATGAAAGATGATAAATATTTTGTAAAAATTTCTACAATTCGAAAAGACTCTCCTATGAAGGTAGCAGAAATATTTTTACAAGGAGAAACTAATCAAACTATATGCATATGCGCTCACATCGATGAACTGTGTAACGATGACCTAAGTGGGTGTGTTGTGGCAATTGAACTAATTAAATTTTTATCTGAAATAAAAAACAGAAAATATTCTTATCAAGTAATTTTATCTCCAGAATTAATAGGCACTATTTTTTTTGCTGGCAACAACATGAAAAAAATCAAAAATACAATTGCTATGTTGAATCTAGAAACAGTGGGTGCAGGGAATCAATGGAATTTAAAAAATAGTTTAAGTTCTTCTTCAAAAATTGATAAATCACTAGAACTTAGTTTTTTAACTTCAGGTATCCAACAGAAAAACATTGGATTCTTCGAAGGTTATGGGAACGATGAAAGAATTTATTCATGGCCAACAATGTCAATACCTTCTGTAGCAATACAAAAATCACCTTTTGAGTACTATCATACTAGCGGAGATACACCTGAAAGAATTGACCCAAAATCTCTAGAAGAAGCTATAATTATTTCATTAAATTTCATTAATATATTAGAAAAAGATTACATACCATCATTCACTAACTTTCTTCCTCCTTATTTATCTAAAAGAGATTTATATTTTGACAGATTAAAAGATCCAGAAAACCATAATAAGTACAATAATGAATTACTGTTTAATATAAACGGGGAAAAAAGTGTCGTTGATTTATGTAAAATTACCAACTTAGACTTTAATAATGTTTATAAATATCTAGAAAAATATTATAAGCAAGAATTAATTTCAAAAAAGAATATAAATTGGAATGATAAAGATGAATAAAATAAAAAATATAATTCTTTTCGGTGGTTCAAGAATATGTGCTGAATTAGCAGTAAAGTTGAAAAAATCAAAAGATTATGATGTAAATATTTTTACTTGCCAAAGACAAATCAATGAAAAGATCTATCTGGACGGTAAAACATTAGCAACTGTTCTAAGAGAGCATTCAATAAAATTTATTTCTACTGAAGATATAAATTCTGAAAAAAAATTAATCCCACTCATAACCAATCAAACTTTAGGCATAGGACTTGGTGAACCATGGAGTTTTTCAAAAAGTATAATCAAAAAATTTGAAGGAAGATTAGTAGACTTAATGGGTGTTAGATTACCTCAATATCGAGGTGGTGCTCATTACACATGGCAAATATTGAGAAAAAATAAAATAGGAGCATGCAATATTCAAATTGTAAATGAAGAAACAAAACAGGGTATTTTTGATTCAGGAGAAATTATTAAAACTAAAGAATACTTCTTTCCTCCAAGTGCTAGAACTCCTAGTGATTATTTTGATTTTGCAGTAAAAAAAGAATTGGATTTCATTTATGAATTTCTTGATGATATTAATAATAAAAAAGAATTACCACGTAATAATCTTCAAGAAAGTTTTAGTATATATTTCCCAAGATTATCCACAGAAAAACAAGGTTATATAGACTGGAAATGGGATACTCCCGAAATTGAAAATTTCATTTGCGGTTTTGATGAACCATATACTGGAGCCATGACATTTATTCAAAAAGAAAAAGTTTACCTCAAAGATTGCTATTCTGAATTTAACGATGGACCTTTCCATCCATTTCAATCAGGAATAATTTATAAAATAAATAATAATTCAGCCTATATTGCGACTAAGTCAGGAACTCTTATAGTCGGGAAAATATTAAACAATAAAAATATAAACATTATAAGTAATCTAAATTTAGGAATAAGATTATATACACCCTACAAATATTTAGAAGAATCCATGCTACATTCAACAGAATATTCACCTAATAATTAAATTTTTTCTAACATTGCGTATATATAAAAAGAAAAAAGTAGGTTACGGTTGGTGGGTTTCTTTGGCAGGTGGATTCAATATGGTGATAAGTTCAGGCCCAACTTTTCAAGCATCTAGTACCTTGTTTAGAGCCATTGAAGACGAATTTGGATGGTCCAGAGCTATGGTTTCAGGTGTTGCATCTTTCGGGAGATTTGGAGGAGCATTATTAGGTCCTTTAGAAGGGTGGCTTTGTGATAAATTTGGACCAGGCAAAATGGTTCTAATTGGTCTAATTTTAGGGGGAATAGGATTATTACTTTTTTCAAAAATTGATAATCCTATTCAATATTACATAACATTCTTTATTCTATCTCTCGGATTTTCCATTGGTGGTTTTGTTCCTTCCATAGTATCTGTAAATTTATGGATGAATAAATTTAAAGCTACAGGTATGGCTATGGTAATAGGTGGTTCCTCTTTATCTGGATTATTAGTGCCATTGATAATTTGGGGTATCACAACTTATGGTTGGAGACCAACTTTCTTTTTTGTCGGAATTATAAGTATTATATTTGCTCCAATACTGAGCAAAATAATAGGGAAAAAACCTCCTAAAAATATAGAAGAAACAGAAATAAATAAAACAAAAATATACAAAAATAAAGATTTTACTGTTTCTGAAGCCATAAAAACAAAAGCATTTTGGTCTCTTTCAATATCACATGCTCTTGTAAATTTTTCAGTAGGAGCAATGTCCGCTCATATATTTTTACATCTAACGGATGTAAATGGAGTAAATCTTTCTCCACAACAATCTGGTTTAGTAATGTCATTGACTGCCATATCCGCATTTTCATTTCAAATTCTTGGAGGTACCTTAGGTGATAAATTAAATAAGAGGCTACTATTACCGTTATTTATTCTTACTCAAGGCATAGCACTCGTAATAATTATGAATGCTGAAAATATTTTAATTGCATGTATTTTTTCTGTAGTATGGGGCATTGGATTTGGTTCACGAACACCCATTTTTCACGCAATTAGAGGTGAATACTTTGGGAAAAAACACTTCGGTACCATTTCTGGATTGTCAGCATTTCCTATGGCATTATCAATGATGATATCCCCTGTGATTGTTGGATTGAGTTATGACAAAACTGGATCTTATGAATCATCTTTCTTAATTATGATTTCTTTATGTATTATCGCATGTATAACAATTTTATTCGCTAAAAATCCCAATCATATTTAATTTACATATATTCGAATTTCATAAATAAATTTTTAATTATTTGTTAATAAAGATTATTGCAAATTATAATTTGCAATAATCTTTACATAAAAACATACTATTTAAACGAATATCGTAATATTAATATATAAAGTTAATATAAATTTATTGATAAAGATTTAATATTCCCTTAACATTACGTATTACGTAAATGCTACACTAATATATATATAAATTCATTTGGAGATAAATAAATGATAAGAATACTTGAAAACTTTCACTTTTTTGAAACAAGGTCTGTTGATCCTAAGATTTACAATCATGCCTGGTTATGTAATGACTTCCCTAAGACAAAAGGCTTTCACAAAGAACAACAAAGAAAATGGCCAGAAATTAATGTTTTTTCCTCATGATGTAAGTGAATATAAAAGAAGTTTATTATGACTAAGGTATTACTGATTATTGTAACTTTCTCTTTATCGATTTTTTCTTTGTTAGGTTTTTATAGTGTAACTACCGAAAAAGTTATTGTGAAGGAGAATTCATCACAAGAAAATATTCTAAATATAAAAGATAATTTTTCTGATCCATCTATTACTTTTAATGAAATTGATGGCGATGATTGGTATGGACGATAAATTATAGTAATGGAAAAAATTTATTTTAGTGATTTTCCAAATTTCACTCCAAATCTAACACCTACAGAAATATTCAAGTTTGGTAGTTTCGGTGGTACTTACTGGAGACCAATTCATTCATCTATTACTGGAAAAAAATACCAAAATATACATAATAACTACCCTAAAGCATGGTGGGATGATATTCCAGAAAACTATCTTACAAATTCTTGGGAAGATTATGATAAATATATAAATCTTTATAAAGTTAAAGTAGGTACAGATTTATCCTTTTGGGAATCTAAAAAATGGATTACAAAATTTCATCCATATGGTTGGGTGCATTGGTATTGTGATTTTTATTTAGGTAGAAGATGTGAAGATGATAAAAGGCAAATTAATAGATGGTCGAGAATTGCTAGTCCAAAAGGTCGTTTTTTTAAACAACTAGTTAATTTAATTACTAAAAAACATGGCAGTTTTAATGACGAATCAATAAGTCCAAAAATACGACAAACTTTACAACATTGGGCATATAAATTAACTGAAGAAGATTTTCTAAGCTACAAATAATTTCTAATTTTATAAATTTAATGTAGACTTCATACAATAAAACAATTTTATTAATAATCCACAATTTCTAATAGTCTGTATTTAAATGTCAAAAAAAGATTTACCTAATATACTTATGATAATGTCCGACGAACATGGACCTATGTTTAGTGGAACATACGGGCATCCTTTGGTAGAAACCCCAAATATGGACCGTTTAGCTGAAATGGGAACAACATTCGAAAATGGATATTGCAACTCCCCTTTATGCACACCTTCTAGACTATCAATGATGACTGGAAAATATGTAAGTCATTGCGAGGGTTGGGATAATGCAACTCCATTATATGTAGGAAGAATCACTTGGCCATGGCTTCTAAAATCTGTAGGTTATGAAACTGCTCTAAATGGTAAAATGCATATGATGGGACCGAAACCTCTTAATGGTTTTGATAAACAACTAACTTTTGATCCACATTCTGACAATATGCTTCCAGTATACCGATGGAAAGATAAAATGACTGAAGCAAAAAAACCATGGGAGGATGTTTTGGAGGCTGGACCAGGGACAAGTCCTGTAACAGTACATGATGATTATGTAGAACAAGCGGCACACAGTTATTTAAAGGATGATGATAGAAAGAAAAATCCTTGGGCGTTAGTTTGCGGATTTATATCCCCTCATTTTCCATTAAAAGTTCCAGATAAATATTTTAATAAGTATTACCCTAATAACACAGATTTACCAGATATCCCACCAGGGCATCTAGATAATCTTCCTCCTTCTGCAAAAAGGTTACAAAAATTTACTGGTACAGGTGGTCCTTATACTGATGATCAAACCAAAAAAGCAAGAGCAGCATATTATGGACTAGTAAGTTTTCTCGATGAAAAAATTGGCCGTATTATAGACACATTGGAATCTACAGGTCAGTTAGATAACACTATTATCATACATACATCAGATCATGGAGAAATGGCTGGGGAGCATGGACTTTGGAGGAAAATGTGCTTTTACGAACAATCAGCAAAAGTTCCAATACAAATATCTTGGAGTGGGGGCAATATCCCAAAAGGACGATGGGAGAAAGGAGTTACATCAAATGTAGATATAGTTGCAACAATATTAGATGCAGTAGGTATAAATCCTGAAGAGTGGAATATGGATGGAAACTCACTTCTTCCCTACTTATATGGTAAAGAAAAAGAATGGAAAGATGAAGCAATATGCGAACATTTAGCACATGGGACAGATGGGCCAATGATTATGGTAAGACGTGGTGATTGGAAACTTAATTATATTCACCGTGAAAACAAAGAGTTTGAATTGTACAATCTTAAGAATGATCCTGGTGAATTTAATAATTTAGCTGGCCAAAAAGAATTCGAAAATATTCAAAAAGAATTATTTAATCGGATAAAAGAAATTTGGCCTGATCCTGATGATTTAGAACAAAAAATACGTGAGAGTCAAGAAGAAAGATTTTTGCTTAGAGAATTAACTTCTCCTAGCAATTATGATGCTGATAAAGATGATTTTCGACAAGAGGCTAATAGAGAACATCTTTCAGCAATAGATTTTTACGCTGGAATAGTAAATAGAGGTAAAAATGCAGTCGAAAAGGATGATCCTCGTTTATTCTGATTGAAATAATTTGAAAAAAATCCTAATAAGAATAATATTAATTCTAATAATAGTAAGTGTTTTTTATTACATTATTGTTCCTAGAATAATTTCACCATTTATTTTTGAGTACTTTTTTTAAAGTATTTAGTATTTAAAACAATAAAAATATAATATAATTTTTAAAATGAACAACAAAAAATCTCCAAATGAAATAGCGAAAAAGCTCTCCAAACTATATGGAAATACATTCGATGAAATTATTTATACCAAAGGTGTCGGAATTAGTGGAAAAATAAGATTTGCTGAATTAAGTAGAGATAAAGAAAAAATTCTTGAAGAAGTTAATAAAACAATATCTAAACAAAAAAATACTATTACTAATGAACAATATCCTGGTCAATTTTTTTCTGGATATGTTTGGGCTGAAGATTTATATAGAGTTAAAAATGAAAAAAAACACATGGAAATTCTAGTAGAATTTGCAAAAAAACACTATAAAACAAGTAACTCAACTCTACCTAATGCTTGTGATCCAACCTATAGAAGCGAAGATATCTTCTTCACTTCAGCTATTATGGGAAGGGTTTATAAATATACAAAAAATTCTGATTATTCTAATATTCTCTCTAAATATCTTTTAAATATACCTACTCAAAAAAAAGATGGTCTATTTATGCATAATTTAGATGCAGAGTGGAATTGGGGCAGGTCAAATGGTTTTGCTGCTCTTGGATTTACTGAAGCAATATCATATCTTCCCGATAATAAAGAAAAAAATAAATTAATTTCTATCCATATAAATCATCTTGATGCTTTAATTCAATTACAAAACAATGATGGAACATGGTCTCAAGTTTTAGATGAGAAGTCTTCATATCATGAATTTAGTGTAACTTGTATGATCGCTTACTGTATCTCTAAAGGTATTAGATTAGGGTGGTTAGATTCTTCTTACTCAAGTGTTTTAGATATAGCATTTAATGGTATCTCTTCAATGATAGATGATATTGGAAACATAAAAAAAGTATGTATAGGAACCGGTGTACAAAATACCCTAAGGGATTATTTAAACAGACCAGCGATTTCTGGTTTTGATCACAGGGGCGGTTCATTATGTTTATGGTTTATGACTGAATATATGCTTCAATATAAACATTAAGCTTATTATTTACAAAAAAATATTTGCAAAATATTTATATATGGACAAAAGCATATAAAACATATATATTTCATCTCATATCATATTGATATTTTAGGGATTTTTTTAATGGTAACTAAAGAAATAAAAACAGATTCATCATTAGTAGCACATTTACTACGTCGAGCAGGTTTCGGTTCTGACTATTATGAAATCCAACAATTTAAAAAAAGAAAATATGAAGACATCGTGGAAGATTTTTTATATCCAGAAAATTTCCCTGAAGTTGAAGATAAATTATTATCAAGACATTATCCATCTCTTGCAGCCAATAAAGATAATCCAAGTGTATGGAATGGAAGATGGTTCTATAGAATGATTAACACTAAAAGACCATTACAAGAAAAAATGGCCCTTTTTTGGCACCATGTATTAGCTACTGGATGGACAAAAAGTGAACATACTCCTACTATGGTTAATCATATTGAAATGCTCAGGAAAAATGGACTAAAAAATTTCAGAAATATTCTAATAGAATTGTCTAAAGACCCCGCCATGATTTATTGGTTGGATAATAATGAAAATCATTACAAATCAATAAACGAAAATTATGGTAGAGAAATCTTAGAATTATTTTCTATGGGAATAGGAAATTACACTGAGGACGACATAAAAAATGCAGCCAGATGTTTTACAGGATGGACTTTTACACAACCAATCCCATTGTATCCATATGGACATTATGAATCAAAATTTATTTTTAAAGAAAATGACCATGATTATGGGGAAAAAAAATTCTTAGGAAAGACAGGAAAATTTAACGGTGAAGAAATAATAGATATAATTTCTCAACAAGAAGCGACTGCTAGATTCGTATGTAGACACCTATATAATTTTTTTGTTGAAGATGAACCCCAAGTCCCAGCATGGAGTATTACACCTCCAAAAAACCAATTAGCAATTGATCAAATGGTAAAATCATGGATAGAAAGTGATGCTGACTTAAGATCTGTTATGCGTACTCTTTTTAACTCAGATTGGTTTAAAAAATCAAAAATGAACAGAGTAAAATGTCCGGCAGAATTCATTGCTACTACTCTCAAAATATCAGGTGAATATAGAAATCCTGATCCAGGATTAATTGAATTAGAAACAACATCTATGGCAATGGGACAGACATTAATGGATCCACCTTCAGTTGAAGGGTGGCATACAGGAAAAGAATGGATAGATGGAGGGACATTAACAGAAAGAGTTAATTATGCCGTAGGGGTTTTGAATGATCCAAATAAACCTGGTGTGAGATTTATTATTAATGAGATTAAAAATGATAAAAAATCTCATAATCCAAAAAGTTTCGTTAATAAAATGTTGGAACTAGTAGGTTTTATTGAAGTAAGTGAAAACACAAAATCTTTGCTAATAAAATTAGCAGAAGAAGATGGGAAACTTTCATTTAGCACAAATAAAGATAATGAAGCATCCAGAAATAGAATTATGAGAATGTTACGTATAATAATATCTTCAATGGAATTTCAATTCTCATAATTTATCTCAAGGAGCAATGTATGACCATAAAAAATAAAGAACCAGTCCTATTAGTAATTCAGCTTTCTGGTGGAAATGATTTTATGAATACGGTAATTCCATTTACTAACGGGATATATTATGACAACAGGCCATTAGTAGGAATTCCTGAAAATAAAATGATCCCTTTTACTGAAAATTTAGCATTTCATCCTTCAGCAAAATCTTTAAAAAACCTATATGACAAAGGTAAAGTAGCCATTATCCAAGGAATTGGATATGAGAACTCTAGTAGATCTCATTTTAGAGCTATGGATATATGGCATACCTGTGAACCAAATCATGTAGCAACCGAAGGTTGGTTGGCTAAAGTTATTAGAGAAATTGATCCAAATTCTTCCAATCCTGTTACAGCAGTGAATTTTGGCAGAGGCTTACCTAGGGCACTTGCTGCTCCAGGAGTTATAGCGACTTCTGTTGGAGATCTTGATAATTACGGACTGATGTCAGAAATAGAAAAAGAAGAAGAAAAAATAGAAGATTTGAAGATTTTTAAACGTATGTATACTCCAGCTTTAGGTAGTGGAATAGTTATGGATTACTTAGGAGAGACAGGAAGAACAGTTCTTACAGGAGCAGATATCTTAGCTGAAGCACCAATAAATTATTCTTCAACTATAGAATATTCAAATAACCCTATTGCCAAATCCTTAAGAGATGTAGCTAGAGTACATTTTGCTGGATTAGGGACTAGAATTTTCTACACTAATCACGCAGGTTACGATCATCATGCACAAGAAGTTCCAAATCATGCTAGATTACTTACTGAATTATCTGATGCTATAAGTGATTTTATAGAAGACTTAGAAGAACATAACGCTTCCGAAGAAATAACTATTTTAGTATTTACTGAATTTGGAAGAAGAGTTAAAGATAACGGTTCAGGTACAGACCACGGATCTGGTGGAGGTGCTTTTATAATTGGAGAAAATGTAAAAGGTGGATTGTATTCAGAATATCCTTCTCTAAACCCTTCAGATTGGTTATATGGAGAAGACCTACAACATACAATAGATTTTAGAGGTATTTATGGGACAATTTTACAACAATGGATGGGAATTGATCCTCATGATATTATTGGTGGAGATTTTGAACAAATATCTCCTTTTAAAAAAACATTGATTATATAGTATGAGTAAACCTTACGCATTACTTAGAGCCGGATTTCCATTTTATGCTACTTTAGGAATGAGAAGAGTTACTACTATGCCTATGGATTTGGCAATAAGTAAAGATCAGACAATTTATGTGTTAAACCGTACAGATTTTATGTCTGAAATCAGAAAAATAAATTGGAAAGATGAAGATTTAGGTACAATACCCGAAGGTGGAAAAAATCTAGAGTGGCCGGTACAAATATTGATAGACGAATTAGATCATATCTATATTTCTGATGAAGCGAAAAATAAGATTATTATTCTAGATACTTCGGGTAAAGAATTAGATTCATGGGGAGAATTTGGTTCGACTGAAGGAAAAATTAATCACCCTTCTGGAATATGTTTTGATAAAGATAATAATATTTTTATTGTCGATACATATAACCATAGAATTTCAAAATTCACTAAATCTGGAACTTTCATAAATTCTTTTGGAGAATATGGATCTAGGAAAGGTCAACTAAATTATCCTTGGGGCATAGATATAGACCATAATACCGGAGATTTATTAGTTTCAGACTGGGGGAATGACCAAATTCAAAAATTTGACTATAAAGGAAAATTTATTGAAAGTTTTGAGCTTAATAATGATTTAATTGGGAAACTTAATGGTCCAGCAGGTATAGCAGTCGATTCTCATAGTGATATTTTTGTTGCTGATAGAGGAAACCATAGAATAATACAATTCAACCATAAAGGAGATTATGTAGAAAGATTTATTGGAGATGCTGTTCTTTCTAAAATTGGAAGAACATACCTAATGGCAAATGCCAGAGCTTTAAGAGCTAGAGAAATGACAACATTAGAAGAAACAAAGAGATTTAGAGGCCCTACTTCCGTAAGAATATATGGAGATTTAATGTATATACCAGATTTTGGATCTCATAGAATACAAGTTTATAAAAAAGAGGCATATGAATTAGATGAAACTAATATCCTTCCAGACACGGATATACCGTTTCTCTACAACGTATAAAGGTATTAAATTAAGATGAAATATAATAAAATAAAAAATACAAATATAGAAGTTTCANAATTCGCACTTGGAACTTGGCCATTTGCTGGAGGGAAAGAATGGGGAGAACAAGATGATAATGATTCTATCAATTCTGTAAACGAATCTATAAATAATGGTATTAATTTCTTTGATACAGCCCCTGGATATGGAAATGGTCGTTCTGAACGAGTTTTAGGAAAAGCCATAAAAAGTAAAAGAGTATCTAATGTTATATCTACTAAAGTACCACCTTCAGAATTGCATCCAGAAAAACTTAGAAAATCATGTGAGTTCAGTCTGAACAATCTTCAAACTGATTATATTGATGTTTATCATATCCATTGGCCAAGCAGAAAATCTGAAAATAAAGTTGATATTAACGACACTGTTAATGAATTGAATAAACTTTACNATGAAGGAAAAATAAGATCAATAGCTGTAAGTAATTTTGGAAAAAAAGATCTTGAAGAAATATCCTTATTGACTCATGTGGTTGCAAATCAATTACCCTATAATGGTTTCTGGCGAGCTATAGAATACGAAATTCAAAATATTTGTATTGAAAAAGATTCTGGAATAATTTGTTATAGTCCTTTAGCCCAAGGTTTATTAACAGGTAGATTTAATCACCCAGATGAAGTTCCAGATGGGATTTCAAGAAGTAGATTATTTTCATCTGAAAGATCTTCTTTATCTATACATAAAGATCCAGGATGCGAAAAATTATTATTTAGTACTATAAATAAATTAAGGACATTATCGAAAGAAAATAATATTAGTATGGCTGTAATGTCTCTTGGATGGCTAAAAACTAGACTTGGTATACTTTCAATACTAATTGGTTGCAGAAATATTGAAGAAGTAAATTTAAATGTGCCTGCATTTAAATATATTCCCGATGTGGATCTTAATGAAAAGTTTTCTGAATTAACAGAAGATATTAAGATTTATGTAGGAAATAATCCTGATATGTGGAGTGCCGAAAGTGCTTACCGATAATATAAAAAGGTTGAATTATGAAACAGTTTGATAGAAAAGTAGCAATAGTGACCGGAGGAGCTCAAGGTATAGGTGGTGCTTCAGCAAGAAAACTAGCTTTAAATGGAGCTAATGTAATCATAGCCGATATCGATGAAGAAGCATCCAAAAAAAATGTAGAAAATATACAATCATCTGGAGGTAGTGCCACTTTCCTTAAGACAGATGTTTCAAAATCTCCTGACATCAAAAATATGATTGATTTTACATATGAAAAATTTAATAGAATCGACATATTAGTTCAAAATGCTTTCCCAGTTATTTCAGGAGCATCTAGAGTATATGGCGATGCAGTTTCAGTAAAAGAAGAGGATTGGGATTATGGTATTTCAGTGTTAGCAAAAGCTATTTATTTGGGCACGAAACATGTAGTTCCTATAATGAAAAAAAACGATGGTGGGAGTATAGTAAACATGGCTTCAGTTCATTCAATTTTACAAGAACCAGGCATGTTAGTATATGAGGCAGGTAAAGCTGCTGTAGTTGGTATGACAAGGCAAATGGCAATAGAATATGGTCCATATGGAATAAGAGTTAATGCTATTGCTCCAGGACATATTGTCAGTGAAGGATTAAAAAAGGTTTGGGATAAAAATCCTTCTGGACTAAAATTTTTTGAAAATCAATATCCTGTTCGTAGGACAGGAATACCAGATGATATAGCTAATGGTGTTAACTTTCTATGTTCACAAGAAGCATCATTTATAACAGGACATACACTTGCTATCGATGGAGGTCTTACAATCCAATTACAAGAACAATTTGGTCTTAGACAAGGAAGATATGTATTGGATAATCCAGATACAAATATGTTCGGGCCATCTGCTGAAGAAAAATAATATATAATTTATATAACTAATCGATACTAATTTTTCATATATATATACACATGATAAGTAAAAAACTTTGGGCATTTATGATACTAGTTTTTCTATTTATATTTGTACCCGGTTTTATTGGGGGATGGGAACTAATTAGTGCAATGATAGAACAAAATCTTAGTAGATGTGGAGATATTATTTGTCTCTATGGATTTGAAAATTTATACTAGATTTACTCAATAATAGGCTTATCTAAATTTGAAATTAGTTCTTGTAATTTCTTTTTTTCTATCCATTTTTCCTTAGGATTAGGTTTTGGGATACAATTTATTAATAATTGTGTATACGGATGTTTAGGATTATTTATCACATCATCGACTCCACCTTCTTCAACAACTTCTCCATGATACATAATCTTAATATCTTCAGCAATTTGGTAAGCAGTATTAAGATCATGAGTAATATAAATCATAGAAATATTTTCTTTTTCATGAATTGTTCTTAATGCCTCTAATATAGTAGCTCTTAAGGATGCATCAACCATAGAAACGGGTTCATCTGCAACAATAATTTTAGGTTTAACCATCAAAGCTCTGGCTACCATTATTCTTTGTCTTTGTCCTCCACTTAATTGATGAGGATACCTACCTAAAGTTTCTGATACTCTTAATCCGACTGTCTCTATAGAATCTTCAATTAATTGTCTAGCCTCATCTTTATTTTTAGTAATTTTAAATTTTTTGATAGGAGCTTCAAATAAATGATCTACCTTATAAAAAGGGTTATATACTGAAAATGGATCTTGGAAGATTGCCTGAACATCTTGACGATATTGTTTTTTTTCAGAAGAATTAAGATCATATAAGGATTTAGACCTATAAAAAATTTCTCCTTCGGTAGGTGAGAGTAGTCCTAATATCAGTTTCCCCAAAGTAGTTTTCCCACTACCACTTTCTCCTGCTAATGCTGTAATTTTTGGTTTTGAATCTTCTATTTTTAAGGATATAGTATCTACAGCTCTTAATTCTGATTTATCAAAAATACCACTAGTAGTGAACACTTTAGCTACATTAGATAATTCTAAAAGTACTGATGATTTATCTGTCATTTTACTTTTGCTCTATTCTTAGAAGCTAAATGACAAGAAAAAAAAGATTTATTATCAATTATTTCCTTATCAGGTATTAAATCACTACATGGGTCAAAAACTTTTGGACATCTTGGATGAAATTTGCATCCGGTAGGCGGATCTAGCAAAGTAGGTGGTAATCCTGGAATTCCAACAAGTTTACGTTTTGTTTTAGTATCTGGAAGACTAGATATTAAGATTTCTGTATAAGGATGATTCGGTTTTGAAAATATTTTATCTGAAGATCCAACTTCAACCAGTTCTCCTGCATACATTATCCCTAGTCTATTACTGAACTGAGCCATCAATCCCATATCATGTCCAACAAGAAGTATAGTTGCACCATATTTCTCTTTTACTTGATCTAGAGTATCAATTACCTGTCTTTGTACTACTACATCCAATGCGCTAGTAGGTTCATCTGCAATAATTAATGTAGGATTCAAAGAAACCGCCATTGCTATTGATACTCTCTGTTTCATTCCCCCACTAAGTTCATGTGGAAATAAATTAGGAACATCTGATCTTAGTCCAACAGTTTCCATTAGTTCCCCTAAACGATAATTTAAATCAGATTTAGACAATTTAACACCATGATCCCTAAAGGCATCATTCATTTGTTGTCCAACTCTTCGAACTGGATTAAGAGCATTCATAGCAGCTTGAGGAACTATCGCTACGGAAGTAGATCTAAATTTTCTTAGATCGGAATCAGATAAATTCAATACATCTGTTCCATCCAAAAAAATATCTCCGGACGGAATATATCCAGGAGGCTTAATCATCCTTAAGATAGCATTAGCTAGTGTAGTTTTCCCTGAACCTGACTCTCCAACTAAACCAAATTTATCACCTTTCTCCAAAGTAAAACTTAAATTATTTACAGCCTTAACATCACCCTGCCTAGTCTTATAATTAACAAATAAATTATTTATCTTTAGAATATCTTCACTCATTGGGTAACTCTCTTTAATCTAGGATTTGCCCATTGATCTAATCCTGCAGCTATAAGATAAAGTGTTACAAATAACCATATTAATAATATTATTGGAGGAGCATACCACCACCACCATCCACTAATAACCGCACCAAAATAATTGGCCCAAAAGATAGTCATTCCTAAAGTAGGTTCATGTTGAGGCCCTAATCCAAGAGCTTCTAATCCAATAGCTGCTAATATTGCGCTTGCAACAGCTCCGACAAAACTAGACGCTAGATAAGGTAGTAAATTGGGAACTAATTCCTTAATAATAATTTCAAAATTATTTAAACCAGATAAACGAGCAACATCAACATAATCTCGTTCACGCATACTTAAGACCTGTGCCCTTATAGTCCTAGTAGGCCACATCCAAGCAAGTGCGGCAATAATAAACGCCATAGACTCAACAGACAAACCGTCAGCACTTATAGTTGAAGCTACAACAACCAATACTGCCAGCGCAGGTATAGTAAGAACTACATCACTTAAACTCCTAATTACTGTATCGAGCAAACCTCCAAAATAGCCTGCAGCAAATCCAAGAATTGTACCNACAAGTAATCCNAAAGATCCTGCAATTAATCCCATTCGAAGTGTTAATGGGACTCCCCAAACCATTAACGGTAACATTTGCCTTCCTTGAGCATCTGTACCTAAAACATATTCTGAAGAAGGAGGANCATAAGGNGGACCNGAAATCGGTTCAGCCATTTCTTGATCTGAAATTGCCATTCCAACNAGCCAANANANCAATAAAANCACAGCCATTNAAATACCTATAAATAAATTAGGATTTTCTTTTAGGTTAAATAAGAAGTTTTTTANCACTTTANTGTCTTTCGTATTTAATTCTTGGGTCAAGNANNGGATAAATTAAATCTAAAACTAAAGTAGTTAAAGCAATACCAAGAATTAGTACAAAAACCACACCATATATTAGAAAATAATCGAANGCTGCAATAGCTTTAAATAATAAAGATCCTATCCCAGGATATCTAAATACCCACTCAACGAGAACCAACCCTGAAACAACAAATCCTAAAGCTAATGCAAGTGCTGTTATCTGAGGTAAAATAGCATTTCTCATTGCATATTGAAAGAATATCCTTCTAGGGGATAAACCTCGCATCTCAGCAAGATTAACATAATCCTCCCCTGCTACAGTAATCATCATACCTCTCATAGATAGAGACCAAAATCCTATACCAGAAAGAATTACAGATAATCCGGGCAATATAGCATGGTGTATTATTTGTCTTATAAAGTCAAAAGTAAATGATGGAACTGAAGTTAATGATGAACCACCACCTATAGGAAACCATTTCAACATAAATGCAAAAATAGTCATCAAGAATATTCCTAAAAGAAAATACGGAACAGCAGACATAACCATCAAAGGTGGAAAAAGCCATTGTACAAATCCAGGGGCTCTAGGCCAAGCAAGCAATGCTCCAGCCAAACTACCGAATCCAAAAGCAAATAATGTAGAAATTCCAAGTAAGCCAACAGTCCAAGGTAACGCCTGCATAATTAGTTCACTAACCTTCGCTGGATATAAAGCTAAAGAAGTTCCCAAATCAAATCTTGCAAGTTTCCCCATATAAGTAATATATTGTTTCCATAGAGGTTTATCTAAACCATAGTCTCGTTCAAAAGCTGCAACCATATCTTCGATTCCATCTGCACGACCAGTACCAGTTGCTGATTGCTGAATTATTCTTTCACGAACAGGATTCCTACCAGGAGCTAAATGAGGAAGTATAAAAATAACACTAGAAGAAAGCCAAACGATTATCACAAATGTTGTAAGACGAGTGAATATGTAAGACTTATTCATATTTTATTAAAATTNTATAAATTTATGGAAANATTTTAGTGAGGGAGTAGTTCTCCCTCACTAAAATATTTTTGTTTTAGTTCACAGGTTCTAAATTCAAGAAAATGTGATATCCAGTACGGTGCCAGAAACCTTCATGGATATATTGGTTATCTACTTGAGGCCAATTTGTCCAATAAGTTTCATTCATAGGCAACGTTATAATGGTTGAGTTAAGAGTTATATCAGGCATCTCTTGCAACCAAATTTCTAATGCTTCACGGAACAAAGGTGCAACACCTTCAGAATCTACAGGTAAATCACCTATTTGATCCATCAAAGCACTGAACTCTTCGTTACACCATCGATACAAACCAGGGTATGCTACATCTTCAAGATCAGTTTCAGGAACCATTCGACAGTGATATGCATCGAAAGTCTGATATGGATCTTTCATAGCAGCGTGACCCCAAATGAAAGCATCTGCTTCACCAGAAACAATTCTAGCCACGAAATCCGTTGGAAGAACGAAAGAAACGTCAAAACCATTCCTTCTTAGATTCTGTGTAACAACAGGAGCTCCTGGAGTTGTTGATGGGTGTTGTGGGAAAGTTACAATTGTAAATGATAATCTTTCTCCACCTCTAGACCAAAAGCCCTCGCTGTCTTTAGCAAATCCGGCTTTTTCCATATGCGCAGCACTCTTCTCAGGATTGTATTCTAAAGTAGGATACTTTTCCAATAGATCTGCGTTACCGTCGAANTATTTCATCATAGGTTTATACATCGGCAATGGTAGCGGTTGAGCAACCTGACCTCCTGCAAAACCAAATTCGATAACTTCGTCTCTGTTAATCGCATAACTTATAGCCCATCTTACATCTACTTCATCAAAAGGTGCTCTCTTAGTATTTAGACCAAGACCAACTGGCCACCAGTCCAAATATCCATATGGAGGTTGTCCTTTATGGTGAGTAGTAATTTTAGGGTTTTGAGCGTTAACAGCTTTCCAGTTAGGCACAGTCAAAGAGAATGCCATGTCTATTTCATTAGCTATCAACATCTGAGCCATAGTAATTTCATTCATACCAGGCAAGAAAATTAAACGCTTAACCTTTGGATGGTCATGGAATCCAGTTTTAGATCCCCACCAGTCATCTCGCAAGTCCCAAATTTTCTTTTCTACATCAGTATGAACCAAGTTATAAGGTCCTGTAACTACAGGCCATCCTTTATCTGGGTCATAATGAGAGAATTCAGCCGGGTTATCCTGTTNACTAAATATGTGATGAGGTGTCATAGGGATACCTGTATCAGCTCTAAAAGTTAATAGATCCCACTGATATCTTGGACAAGTCTTTGTAAAAGAAATGTACACAGTTAGATCATCAACTACTTTAGCTTCATCAGTACATCTAGCGACATCACCGTGCCTGTTCATAGTGTCATTGGCATTAAGCATATTCAAAGTTCCAGCTACGTCGGCAGCAGTAAATTGAACACCATCACTCCATTCAACACCATCTCGCAAATTTACGGTGATACCCATATAGCCATCATCATATTCAAAATCAGTAGCTAACCATGGTATTAAATCACCAGTCAACATGTTGTAGTACCATAATCCTTCAGTAACCTGATAAAGACCACTTCTAGAAATACCACCAGCATGTGCGTTGAACTGCTCAACATCTGTAAAAGCACCAGGATGCTCACCACCTAAACCTGCCATAATAAGTGAATCAGATCTATCAATATCTGCATATCCACTTGGTACAGGAGTTGGAGTTACAACAACCTCTTTTTCAACGACTTTTTCGACTTCAACTTCTTTAATCACTTCAACTTCAACAGTTTCAGGATCAGAAGAACAAGCCAATATCGAGACTAATGAAATTGCAAATAAAAACAACATTAATCTACCGAAATTAAAAATCTTCAATATCATACTCCTAATAAAAATTATAATTTCCCATTTAAGTGGCAATATGCCACGTTAAAAAGATTACATNAACAGATTTAGATGTCAATATATAAATAAGTAAATATAAATATTAATAAATCGATACAAAATACAATAAATATTATATTAAACATATGAAATTATGTAATTATGTACGATTTCCGTAATATTTTATAAAATAAACTGTAATAATAACGAAAAGCATCAATTCAGGAGANAATATGAACAAGGGTTTTCAAGTTAAACATAAGGAAATAATGGGTAATCATGCTGTAGAAGANAGATGGTCTGAAGGACTCGTTAATGATGAAATACATAAGGGAGTCTGGATATGTGCTCCAGAAGGGACACCGCCAGATCCACATATTCACCCAGATTTTAATGAATGGTGGGTTGCATTAGATGGGAAAACAAGATGGCAAATTGGACAATATGAACCGGCGGTAGCGCAATGGGGAGATTTAATAATGGCACCTGCGGGTTTTTCACACGACATAAGACCATGGGATGGTAAAACCTGTGTAAGATTCGGAGTTTCAAAACCTGGAGGTAATCATGATATTAAAGGAATAGAACCATGTAGATTTATCCCAATTGAAACCAACTTTAATACTCCTAACCTTATCCACACAAAATTCAATGTAATAAAAAATAATTATGATAATTCAAAAAACTGGACTCACAAAGCGATTGATGACGAAAGAAATACTGGAACATATATACACCTATCTCCAAAAAAAGAAATCGAAATAAAAGAAGAAGCCTATATAAATGCCTGGTTTATACTTTTAGAAGGGAAAGTAGATAGCTATGATGAAAACAATAAATTATTATATAGTTCAAATAAAGGAGATTTAGTATATTTACCCAGAAAAAATACCTCTAAAATCTTAAATGTTACTGATTCATCATCATATATTATTTTGATAAGAGCAAAAAACTAATATAGGAGAAAATTATGGAAAAAGAATTCAATTTCGAATGTATAAAATGTAATAATAAAAACTACTCTGAAGGTAAAATTGCCACAACTGGAGGAGGTCTTTCTAAATTTCTTAATATACAAAATAATAAATTCGTTACTATTTCGTGTACAGAGTGTGGTTTTACCGAAATCTTTAAAGCCGGAAAATCTGGAATGTTAGCAAATATATTTGATGCTCTTTCAAATTAATTTATATATATAAATAATGAAAATAACAAAAGTCAACACAACTGTTGTGCAAAATGAGCCTCCTTATGTAGGTGGCAAGTATTTTTTATTCCTNCATCTTGAAACNGATGAAGGAATAGTGGGNATAGGAGAAAAAGTAACTGGGAGTTCATTCAATAATAGTAATTGGAGTGATTTCAAATCTCAGATAAATTTGATCAATGAAACAGCAGAAGCTTTCGTTATAGGAGAGAGTCCGTTTAATATAGAGAAAATATGGCAAAATGCTTATGGATCTCGCCACGATTATAGACATCCAAGCCTTCATTATACATCTGTTTTAGCAGCATTTGATATTGCATGTTGGGACATAGTAGGAAAGGCTACAAATCAACCAATTTATAATCTTTTAGGTGGAAAATATCATGATAAATTACGCGCTTATGCATACATGCCAAAATTCAATTCCCCTGAAGAAGCAGCCGAAGTAGCTCAACAATTAGTAGAAGATGGAAATTCAGCATGTAAATTTGACCCATTCACCCCAATTCATCCTGGACCAAGAGATATATCTCTAAAAGAAATTAAATATGCCGAAAAGATCTTTGAAAAGATTCGAGATTCTGTGGGTGATGATTTGGAAATTGGTTTAGGGACACATGGGCAATTAACTACTTATAGTGCTATAAGAGTATCAAAAATATTAGAACCATATAATCCTTTTTGGTTCGAAGAACCTGTACCTCCGGAAAACATAGACGAGATGGCTCGAGTAGCTTCGCATACAAGCATCCCAATAGCGAGTGGTGAAAGACTCGTCACAAAATATGAGTTCGCTCAACTTATAGAAAAAAAAGCAGCCCAAATAATTCAAATTGATGTAGGTCAAGCTGGTGGTATTTTGGAATCGACAAAAGTAGCTGCTATAGCTGATGCTCATTATGCTGTTATTGCACCACATATGTACTGTGGTCCAATTGCAGCAGCAGCAGCTATACAACTAGATACCTGTTCACCTAATTTTTTAATTCAAGAAGCTAATCAAGGTTCACTACATAAAAAAATATTCAAAGAATCATTAGTATTTGAAAAAGGTTTTATAATTCCTCCTACCAAACCAGGTTTAGGAGTAGAATTTGATGAAGATGTGATTAAGAAATATAGAGTTTAATAATTTTTTTTACCAGATCTATTAGCTATAATTCTTTGATTGAAACTATGAAGATTAATATGGCCAGAATGAAATCTAGATAATTCTTTAATCATTTCGGAAAAAAATCCTCTCCTGGTATTTAAAGTAGTACCTGCAATATGCGGTGACAAAAAAACATTTTCCATTGCACGTATTTCAGAATCTACTGGTACCGGCTCTGGATCAAAAACATCTAAACATGCCACTATATCTTTAACTTCTAATCTCTTAATTAATGCATCTGAATCTACGATTTTACCTCTGGAAACATTTACAAATACTGCTCCAGATTTGATTAAATTGAGTTCTTTTGTACCTAACAAACCTTCAGTAGAAGGTGTCAATGGAGCCAAACAAACAACAACATCTGGTATTGCCATAACATTTTCTAATGACGTCAAAGTAATATCTAAAAAACTGGCAATTTCTAAAGGTACATAAGGATCATGAGCATAAATATCTACATTAAAGGGTCTAAGAAATTCAGATAATTTTCTACCTATATATCCTAAACCAATCATTCCTATTTTTTTACCTGAAAGCTCTTCATTCCACTGAAAAATGGGGTCATTGAATCTTTGTAAAACTGTCCCCCATTCTTTTTTTTGAGACAATTTTCTAAAATGAGCACCACCATTTCGTAACCCTATTAAAATCAATCCTAAAGCCCATTCTGCAACGGCGTCAGAACAACCATTAGTTGTATCAACAACAACTATATTATTATTAAATGCAGCATCAAGATCTACTCTTTGTGAAAATCTATCTCCCTCCAACTCTCCAATAAATTTCAAATTATCACAATTTTTCATAATATTATCGTCAATTAAAGGTGAACCGTGGCAAACGACTAATGCATCTAAATCACGTGAAAATTTTTTAATATTATTTATAACTTCTTTGTTTGAAACTGGAGGATGATCCCAACTTGATTCCTCGTTACATTCCATCCAAAAGAAGTTTGCAAATTTCTTTAATTTATTTAGATCTTTATCTGATAAATATACTTCCCTAACACGTGAATTTGAAATTAACCCCACATTAATTTTTCTATCAAACATATATATCTCCAATATGATAATAAAAGTTCATTGTCATTTTTTTTTATTTATTTAAGAATAATCTTATTATTTTTTTTAACATTTTTATGTGAAGATTAGGTGAAATTTGCCAAAAGTACTTCATATAAAAACTAATTACATTTGGCAATATTCTTCTATTTGAATTAGACCATTGACTATTATGTTTTCTCCAATAAACTAATGGTTCTAAGATGACAGAATGTTTATAATTCAATTTATTTAACTGAATAAAAATATCTTTATCGCAACTACCTTTCACATTAGTATCAAAACCACCTATTAATTTAAATACATCTTTTTCCACAAAAAGATTTGATACTAATATACCTTGATTAAATAACAGTATTTTTGAAAATTCAAACTCAATATATGGATTAACTATTTTATCTATTTTTTTCATATCAAATGTCTCAGCTATTGAGGTATAACAATATGAAACTTTTTGTTTTGAAATTGTTTCAATTACCTTTTTTAGATAATTTTTATGCCAAGTATCATCATCGTCTAAAAAAGCTAAATATCTGCCCTTAGCTTTATTTACACCAATATTCCTAGACTGAGGAGCACCAAGATTACCAGAATTTTTTAAGTAATGAATTCTTATCTTACTATGTTCTATTTTGGAAACTAACTTCTCTGTACTTTTTGATATAAAGTCATCTACAACTAATATTTCTAAAGGAATCTCGTTTTGATTAATCACTGATTCTATCGCCTCAATCAAATAATCATCACGCCCATGGGTTGGTATTATAACTGAAATACTATTTTCCATTAATTACTATCCTAAAGTTTCATTAGGTGATTTCAATAAGTCATAAGCTGAAACTATGGCTTTATTTTCTAACTGTACTTTTTGCAAATAAATTACTCCTGATCCAGTAGAAATTCCCACTTCATTTTGTTTAGAAAGATCTATTACTCTACCTGGTATTGAGCCAGACACAAAAAAAGATTTAGAAATATAAGATTCCCAAATATACAATTTTTTTTGTTTTAAATATGTGAAAGATCCAGGGTAAGGATGACTTAATGCTCGAATTTTATTTTGTATATTTTTTGCACTATCTTGCCAATCAATCAAACCATCCTTCGGTTGTCTTTTGCATGTATAAGTGGCCTTTGATTCGTCCTGAATATATGTTTGGAAATTATTGGAAATAATATTATTTAAATTGTTTTTTAAGAGATTAATATATACATGATTCATTTTTTCAACAATTTCACTAATATAGGTATCTTCAGAAATTTTTATAGATATTTGATCAATTATAGGACCAGAATCTGTACCTTCATTTATTGAAAATAATGTTGCTCCTACTTCTTTTTCTCCATTTATAATAGCCCAAACAGTTGGAGCAAAGCCTCGGTATTTAGGAAGTAAAGAATCATGGATTGCAAAAGCACCCACTAATAAATCATCAATTATATATTTAGGTAAAAGGTAGCGCCATCCAATAGCTAAAATAATGTCTATTTTATTTTTTGAATTAAAATCATCCCACCATTCTTTATCTATTTTTCTCAATTCAATAAAAGTGATACTTTCATCATTTGAAATTTCTTTAATCTTAGTAAAAAAATCTTCTTCCCATGGATCTGAAGGAAAAGAACCAACAAATAATTCTGTATCATCAATTTTTTGTACAATATCATTAACAATATTTAAACTCTTAACAGATTTATCACCTGCTAGTAAACATAAAATTTTCATACTAAAAAAATGATTTCAATGTATCAGATACATACTTAATGTCTTCTACATCTAATGATGGATAAAATGGCAAAGAAATAGTTGATTCACCTATAGCATAACTGTTTGGAAATGAAGAATCTTTGTAATTATATTTTTCTTTATAATATTTCAAAATATGAATAGACCTATAATTTACTGCTACACCGATACCTTTGCTCTGTAATTTTTCTAAAATTTCATCTCTATCAGACGGAACCCATATTGTAAAAAGATGGTAAGAATGACGGNTATTTTTTATAATTTCTGGTATTTTTATAACACTCCTATCAAAATGACTGACATATTCTTCAAAAATACTCTTTCTCATTGATTGAATAGATTTAATTTTTTTTATTTGAGGTAATAAAAGAGCTGCTTGAATATCACTCATATTAGATTTATATCCTAATACATCCATATCCCAATGTTTATAAGAAGAGGAATACCTATCAATAGCAGATGCATTCATACCATGCAATCTTAATTTTTTGATTTTTAAGTAAAGTTCTTCATTATTAGTTACTACAGCGCCACCCTCTCCACTAGAAATATTTTTTGTAGCATAAAAACTAAAAATTGCTGCATCACTTAATTCCCCAGGTCTTATATTGTCTCTTTCAGAATCAACACAATGTGCAGCATCTTCAATTACAAAAATATTGTTTTTCTTGGCAATTTTATTTATAGTAACCATGTCACACATTTGACCATAAAGGTGTACTGGAAGTATTGCCTTAGTTTTTTTATTTATCACTTGATTGATTTTAGTAGCATCCATATTACCTGTATTTTTTTCAACATCTACAAAAACAGGTGTAGCTCCTACATGTTCAATTACATTTGATGTAGCTATAAATGACATTGGTGTAGTAATAACCTCATCACCTAAACCAATTCCAAGAGCCTTTAGAGTGACGATAGCTCCATTGGTCCAACTATTAACTCCAGATGTATATTTAACTCCCATTAGATTAGAAAATTCTTCTTCAAATTCTTTTGTTTTAGGGCCTGTTGTTAAAAAAGTAGATTTAATTACTTCAGATACTGAAGAAATCTCTTCAGTTCCTAAATGGTGTTTATAAAATGGAACATTTCTCATAACTAATCATATGTAAAATAAATTGCCGTTTATTTTTAGAGCATTTATTTTTTTTTCAGCATCAAATAAGTATTTGTAATATTTAACAGTATTATGTTCTATATCTCCAAATTTTATTTCACCCCGCTTTAAAGCTTTATAGATCTCATCTACACCATCTTCTATCGAAAAATCGGTGTCAAAATTTAATACTTTTTTTATCTTAGAAAAACTAACTTTATAATCTCTTTTATCAGGGTCATCAGGAGTAATATGTATTTCTGTACCAGGTAGACGATCGGCAATGATATTAGCTACAGATTTAACTTGTAAGTTTAATCTATCAGAACCAACATTAAATACTTCATTATCTACAAATTTTTTTTCGGAAACAATAATTTTCTTGAAAGCTTTACAAACGTCATTAACATGAACTAAAGGCCTCCATTGATCTCCTCCACCTAAAATGTATATTCTATTATTTTCATAAGCATGAGCAGTCATTATATTTATTATTAAATCAAATCTCATCCTGTTAGATAATCCAAACACTGTTGCATTTCTTAATATAGTAGATTGGATAGCCGAATTTTTAGATTTAGATAAAATTTGTTCCTCTAATTTAAATTTACTTTCAGCATATAAAGAAACAGGTGAAGGTTTAGAATTTTCAGTATTAACATTCTCTTCACTTGAACCATAAATACTGCAAGAAGATGAATAAATATATTTTTTTACGCCTGCTAACAAAGATGTTTCAAAAACATTTAATCCTCCATTAAGATTAATATCTTCTGTAAGATTTTGATCTAAATCACAACTAGGATCATTTGAAAGGCCAGAAAGATCTATAACAACATCCGCACCGACTAAATCTTCTTCTGTTAATAATCTTGAATCGACTACTGAAATTGAAAATTTTTCATTCCCAAAAAGATGATTTATTGAAGATTTACCAAAGAAAAATCTATCTAAACATTTAACAAAATAACCTTCATTGATCAAATTTTCACATAGAACTGAGCCTATATAGCCTGCCCCTCCCACGATAAAAATTTTTTCTTTCTCACTATTCATTGAATAAATCCCCATTATTAATCAATAATCTTTCAGATTCTGATAAGAATCTTTCAGCGATTTTTTCTATATTCTGACTGTTAGTCAATTCATTAAAGATTTCAGAGTTCACTCCACATGTTGTAATTGCAGAAACATAATTTTCTAAGCATTCTTCATAATCTATATTATTAGTATCTAAATTTAAATGTTTTTTTATTATAGTTGGCATAGTCTTCATATAATCATGTTGTATTACATTAGGTAATAATTTTGGAAGTAGTATATCTGAAATTTGTATACATGGTTTCTTATGTAAGGCAGCTTCAAAACTAGTAGTAATGGAAGAAGTTATAACTATTCTACTATTTTTAATAATTTCAATATGANAATTATTATAAGGGTCGACTAAAACTACATTAGGGGATTTTAATAATTTTTCGTAAAAAGAGTAGCTTCTTCTTCCCAACATAGCTGGATGTTCCTTGACAACCAAACGAAAATCGTCAGGCATTGCTTGAGCTAGTATTCTTGAAGTTTCAATCTGGTTATTTAACCAAGGGTTCCACAGATCTGTTGTGGCCTCAGGTTGAAATTGTAAAGGAAAATATGCATAATGATCATCAAAATTAAAATCATTGTATTTAACTTTTTTAGATTTTCTAAGATTTGTTTTATGTGCAAAATAGTCTCTGATTAATAACTTTAATGGCATACTATCTATGGTTGGTCCAATGTTTTTTAAAAAATTTCTTTTATTAGTTTTCCTATGTACCCATGCATAGTAGAAAACTCTAATTTCAGATTTTAATTTTTCATAAATGCTTACTGTTCCTAATCCTAAAGATTTTCGGTCTTGATCTTTTAGAATTTTTGAGGTTTCAGCAACTACATTATCATGATCAGAATTCCATTTATCTTGATTTCTTAACAAAGAAATCAATTTTTTAGTTTCTATACTTTTTGATTTTGAAACGGGATTTAATTGAAAAGATTCAATCTTATCTACTAATGATTGTGAAGTGAATTTATAACTATCCGTAAATATACTCCATCCAGGAACATTAGATGTTTCAAGAGAAATAGTTGGAATCGATTTTTTGTCACAGATTAAACTGTAAACAGATTGAAATGTTGAAGCATAATTTCGACCAATAATAATATTTATATCATAATCACTTATCAAAGAATTAAAAAATAAATAACACGCTTTGAAATAATTTGATATGAAATAATCAGATTTATTTTGCCTAAAAGAATAATAATATTTCTTTTTATAATCTCTAACAAACATTCTTTCTTGAGACAATGGCCATATAGAATCTATACCTAAATTAGTACATATTTCTTGTAAAGAAATATCGTTTACTCCATCTACAGATAAAGGGTCATTAATTACTGAATCGAAATCTTTTAAAAACAACAACTCTTTGGAAATCGGATGTGTGGAAATAGAATCAAAAATAGATCTTTTCAAAGTAACACCACCAACTTCATATCCTTTAGATAAAAAATGTGATGCTATAGGAACTCCAGTTTTAATTCCCCAATCTCTTTGTAATATAAATAAAGCTCTTTTTTGACTCATCCAATTAGCATAAATAAAAATAATAAAAACAAAATTCAAATTTGTATCAATTTACATCTAAACAATTGTATTGATTTTATGTCAAGAGAATATGAAATTATTTAAAAATAAAATTGAGAATACTTTGAAATTATTACTAGAGAGGTTTAGGAGATTAATAGTTTTTGAGGATTTTCTAAACAACACAAATAATAATAAAAAGTGTAAACTTTTAAATGAATCGACCATATATAAATACAATATATAAATAGGAAAAAANTGAAATATTGTAGTAAATGCGTACTCCCAGAAACTCATGAAACAATTATTTTCGATGAAAATGGTGTTTGTAATGTATGCCTAAATAATGAGACTAAAAATAAAATTTCATGGGATAAAAAATTAGTTGAATTTAAAGATTTAATAGATCAATATAGAAATCATTCAGAATACGATTGTATAGTCCCTTTTTCAGGTGGGAAAGACAGTACATTTACATTATATAAACTAGTTATGGATTTTAAGTTAAAGCCACTGGTTGTAAGTTTTGATCACGGTTTTATGAGAACAAATCTACTCGAAAACAATATCAAAACTTTCAAGAAACTTGGTGTAGATCATATATCTTTTAGACCAAACTGGAAATTAGTCCAAATACTAATGAAGGAATCATTAATCAGAAAAGGAGATTTCTGTTGGCATTGTCACACTGGAATCTTTGCCTATCCGATGAGGGTGGCAGTTGAGAAAAAAATTTCATTAGTAATCTGGGGAGAACCTAGTTCAGAATATACTGCTTATTACGGTTATGATTCTGATGAAGAAGTTGATGAAAAAAGATTTAATCGATTTATCAATTTAGGAATATCTGCAGATGATATGTATGGGATGATAAAAGAAAGGGAAGAAGCTAATTGGGTTACTAGAAATGATCTACTTCCATTTACATATCCTTCAAAAAAAGAAATGATGACAAATAAGATTAGATCAATATGCTTGGGAAGTTATATCCCTTGGAATGTGAAATCTCAAAGTAAATTAATTTCAGAAAAATTAGGATGGAAAGGAGATAAAGTAGAGGGAGTTCCAGATAACTATAAATATGAAAAAATTGAGTGCTCAGTTCAAGGAGTTAGAGACTATCTTAAATTTATTAAGAGAGGATACGGACGAACATCACACTTGGCAAGTATAGACATAAGAAACGGTAAAATTAACAGAGAAACAGCTATAGATTTGATTAAACAAAATGATGGAAAGAAACCTTACTCATTAAAAAGGTTCTTAAAATACATTAATTTTTCTGAAAGTGATTTCAATAATATTGCTAAGGAGCAACAAATTCACCCTTATAGTCATAATTTCTCTAACACTGAAGAAGGTATTCCTTTACCTGATGAAGATAATTATAAATAAAGTAAATTTACAACTATGAAACGTATAGGAATAGTTGATTTTACAGTTGGGAATATAGGTTCAATATTTAATGCTTTTTCTTTTATAGGTTGTGATCCGATTTTAGTAAAAGATAAAAAAGATTTAGAAAAATCCGACTTAATCGTTCTACCGGGAGTAGGATCTTTCAAAAGTGGTATGCAAGGTCTAAAGTCCTTAAACATTATTCCTGAACTAGAAAATCAAATTTTCATTAGAAGCAAAGCTGTATTAGGAATATGTTTAGGTATGCAATTATTATTTAAATCCAGTGAAGAAAATGAAGATATTAATGGATTAGGATGGATTGATGGAAAAATAAAGAAACTAGATTCAATAAATGATAATTTCCCTATCCCACATGTAGGATGGAACGATGTAGTTTGGGAAGAAAATTCAAAACTTAAATTAAATAGCACCTCATGTTTTTATTTTGTTCATAGTTATGGATTAATAGAAAAACCAACTGATGCACAATTAGAATGCTATACAGAATATGGTCAAAAAATAATTGCTGGTATCAGAAAAAATAATATTTCAGGATTTCAGTTCCATCCTGAAAAAAGCCAAGATGAAGGATTAAGCCTATTGGAAAATTGGGTAATTCAAAATGATTAAATCTAGAATTATTCCTAGTTTGTTAATAAAAAACAACCGATGTGTCAAAGGTGTAAATTTTTCAAACCATATTGATGTAGGAAATCCTATCAGTTCTGCAAAAATTTATGAAGCACAAGGTGCGGATGAGTTAATGATCATTAATATTTTGCCTACCAATTTTAATGCACAATTCATTGATACTATAAAGACAATGTCTTATGAATGTTATATGCCTCTTACTGTAGGAGGAGGTATAAAAACAATTGAAAATATGAAAAATTTATTTAGAAATGGTGCAGATAGAATAATTTTGAATCAAACTGCTATAAATAATCCAAAAATAATTGAAAGTTCCTCTATAGAATTTGGTTCGCAAGCAATAGTAATATCTATTGATTACTCATATGGTAAAGATATGAAACCATACGTTATAGATAGATCTGCCGATCAAAAAAAATTAGATCCAATTGAATGGGCAATATATTGTGAAAAAATGGGAGCAGGTGAAATTATTTTCACTTGTGTAGATAACGAAGGACAAAAAAAAGGAATGGACCTTGAATTTATAAGAAAATTATCGACAATGGTAAATTTACCAATCGTGCCAAGTGGTGGAGTTGGAAAATTAAGTGATATTTTTGAAGTTTTGAATATTGATAAGATAAATGCAGTAGGTATTGGCAGTATATTAAATTTTTCAGATCAAAGTGTAATAAAAATCCATTCTTACCTACATCAAAAAGGAGTAAACGTAAGAAATATTTAGATTCTTAAATTATTAAAATTATGAAAATTTCTATTTTAGGGTGTGGTTCAATCGGAACTAGACATGCAAAAAATCTTCTAGAACTAGGATATAGTGTTAATTATATCTTTGACCCTATTAGAAATAATTCAGAAATATTATCTAAAAAAATTGGTGGGGAAATTATTGATAATCAGGAAGAATGTATACTCTTATCAGATATAGTTTTTATTTGTACTCCTCCTAATACACATACCGAATTATTGAAATTCTCCATTGATAATGGTAAACATATTTTCTGTGAAAAACCAATAAGTAATTCAAGAAATAATTTAGTGAATATTTTAAAAAAAGCTGATAAAAATAATCTGAAGATTGTAGTCGGATACATGTTGAAATTTCACCCAGGTCTAAAAACTATAAAAAACATGATTGATTCAGGTAAGATTGGAAATATTTTAGGAGGGCAAGTAAATTTTGGATACTTCCTTCCTTATTGGAGATCTAATTATGACTATAAAAAAAATTATTTTGGTAAATCATCTGAAGGTGGAGGAATAATTTTAGAATTATCTCATGAATTAGATTATGTTAGGTGGATTTTTGGAGAAATAAAATCAGTAAATGCGGTATCTGCACACATTTCAGATTTAGAAATAGAAACTGATGATTATGCTGAAATAATTCTAGAAACAAATAAAAAAAATATCATAAATATACATTTAGATTGTTTAGAACAAAATTATAGAAGAAATTGCCATATTATTGGGACAAAAGGATCAATTGAATGGGATTTCAATGGAAAAATTAAAATAGTTACACCAAAAAATACAGAGGAAATTAACACGAATTTCGAAATTAACGATTTATACCTAGAAGAATTACAAAGTTTTCTATCTCAAATAGACAGTCCCCAAATAAATGTTAATAATGGATGGGAAGCTTTAAAAACTTTAGATTTAGCAATTGCAGCAATAAATTCTTCAAAATCTGGAAAGAAAGTAATCTTAGATTAACCTTTTAATCTAAATCTATATCTTCATCGGAAATAGGATCCCCAGATGTTAAGTTAGATATACAAACTGTACCTAATAATTTATTATATAATCGTGGAGATAGACCGTATCCAGGCCTAATTCTTCTAATATTTTTTTTAGTGAAAACTTGTCCTTTATTTATATCTTCTACAGCGTATATAGATCTACGAAAATGAACATTACTTTCCTCAGATTTTTTTCTGTCAAAACTACCTTTACCAAGCGATTTAAATGTTTCGTCAATTTTCAGTCTCAAGTCTCTTAATTCATGCGGCTCCATAGAGAAANCAGAATCAGGACCTTCTTCCGATCTACTTAAAGTAAAATGTTTTTCTATTATATTTGCCCCTAATGCAATAGCTGCCAAAGGGGCAGTTTCTCCCAATGTATGATCAGATAATCCAACGTTACATTGAAATTTTTCCCTCAATAAATGAATTGTATTAATATTACTTTCTTCAATGGGTGTAGGGTAACCACTAACACAATGAAATAATACATACTCCTTTATGTTAAATCTTTTTACTACTTCCAAGGCTTGATAAATTTCATCATAATTAGCCATTCCTGTGGAAATTAACATAGGTTTATTTTTCGAAGCCACATATTCAATAAGAGGTATATCTGTGATCTCAAAAGAAGCGATCTTATAAAAAGGTGTATCTAGATCTTCTAATAAATCTACTGCTGTTTCATCAAATGGTGTACTAATACAATCAATTCCACATTCTTTCGCATATTCAAAAAGTTCCTTATGCCATTCAAATGGTGTATGAGCCCAATTATATAAATCCCATAGCGAATAATTTTTCCATAATCCTTCATTAATTTGAAAATCTTTTTTATTTGATTTAATCGTCATAGTATCTGGAGTATAAGTTTGGAGTTTAACACAATGGGCACCATTTTCTGAAGCAGATTTTATTAAAGTTTTTGCTCTTTGAAATGAACCATTATGGTTACCTGAAATTTCTGCAATAATATATGGTTTTTTTACATCAAACATGATTCTCAAATTCTTTTATTGTCATTTGTGGATTTATCGTACCATTATACAAAGGATGATTCTGTAATAATATATTTTGAATTTTATTCATATCTCCAGACTTAATTCCATTAAACGTGTTACTAAATTGATCTAAAGAATCTCTTTCATCTTTTTGTTTAGATTTTTTTAAATCTGTTTCAATTACACTAAAATGAATTTTATAATTTTCCCCATAAATAAATTTAAAAATTGAATGAGCCCTCTTTTCATGATAATCACTAGTAATAATAATTATCTTTTTCTTAAGAAAAAATTTTTCATAATTATAACGAGAAAAAAAAGCATCTCCGACGGTATCCCTAGATAAAACATCAGATAAAATTTGTTCTTTTGGTACGTTTAATTTATTAACTAAATAATTCGCCATAGATTTAGATATAGGAACATTAGTATCATTTCTATAAGCCCAACCCATCGTAATAAGCTTGGGGATACAATTCTGTTGATTCCAAATTTCAAATGCTAAGTTAGCTCGATTTTTTGATTCTAAATTTAAATTTGATTCCCCATCCATCAAATTAGATAAAATAATTATAGCGTCATATATATTCATTTTTCTTGGTTTTTAAATCTTGTTACAGCTTCAGATATTTTCATATCCCAATTATTCATCCAATTAGGTAAATCCTTGGTTTTATGAAATGTACCATAAATTTTTTGTGGAATAGGTATATATGATCTTAAAAAGATCTCTTCTATTTTTGAAATAAATAAATCTTCAATTTGATCAACTAAATACTTATATGTCTTAGAAAAAGTGTCGTAATATTCTGGAAATCTGACTTCTTTTTGAAAACATATATCCCCAGAATCAATTATTTTATCCACCTCATGTATAGTCACTCCCGAGGGTGTGTTTTCTATGAATGCCCAAAAGTTAGGGTGAGCTCCCTTGTTATATGGCAAATAAGAAATATGTAAATTAATAGGAGGTCTATGTAAAGTATTTATAAGTTCTTCATCTAAAATATGACGATATCCAAAAATAATAACCAAATCAAATTTATCTAAGGATTTAATTTTCTTAGAAGTATTAAAAACATTAATGCCTCTGTTTTCGATATATTCAATTAGGCGTGTCTGGGTTTTGTCATAACCTAAAAATGCTATGTTTTTCATATATAAATATTATTAGTATGCTTAACTTTTTTTAACTTCTTTACTCTATTAATAAATTAGAATAATCTCAATATTATTATGTTATAAGATTAGAATAAACTATAAATATTAAACTTTTAAGAAAAATTATCAATTGAATACAGTCGCTATAATACAAGCACGAATGGGATCAGAAAGATTGCCTGGGAAAGTTTTAAAAAAAATTGGAAATGAAACAGTCCTTTCTCATGTAATTAATAGAGTTAATAAAATTAAACATATAGACAATGTGGTCGTAGCAACTACCAAACTAAAAACTGATAATAAAATTGAAGAATATTGTACAAAATCAAATATCAATTTTTTTCGAGGTGACAGTGAAAATGTATTAAAAAGATATTATGAAGCAGCAAAGTATTTTTCAGCAGATATCATCATTAGAATTACAGCTGATTGTCCATTAATAGACCCAGAATTATGTTATAAAACAATAAAACCTATACTTAACAATTATTATGATTATACTTCAAATATTCATCCCCCAAGTTTTCCAGACGGAATGGACATAGAAGCTTTAACTTTCGAGACTCTAAAAAAAACGTTCAATGAATCGACAAAGAATCATCAAAAAGAGCACGTTACACCATATATTTATGAAAATCCAACCAAATTTAAAATATTTAATTATGAATCTATAATTGATTTGTCAAAATTTAGATTCGTAATAGATAATGAAGAGGATTATAAATTTATGCAAAAAATTTACAAGTTATTAGGTAAACATTTTTATGATATAAACTATAAAGAATTGGTCAAATATAAACTTACAAATAAAAACTTGATAAATGTAAACCTCACAGGAAAAAGAAACGAAAGTTATAATCCAAATTAAAAAAATGGAAATCGAATTAAAATTAATTGATGATACTTATGTAAAAAACGAGTATGTTGAGTGGCTTAATGACTATGAAATCGTTAAATATACTGAACAAAGATTTGAAAAACATACTATTAAAAAAATTAAAAATTACGTCAAAAATGTGACTGAGTCAAAAAATGAATTCTTATATGGAATTTTTCATCATATTAAAAATCAATCAAAATTCATCCATATAGGGAACATAAAGATAGGTCCTATAAAACCAGAACATAATTCAACTGAAATAGGTTATATAATCGGCAATAAATCATACTGGGGTAAAGGTGTTATGACTGAATCAATCAGATTAGCTACTTTAATATGCAAGAATAAATATAATTTAAGTAAAATCAATGCAGGAGTATATGAAAATAACATAGGATCAATTAGGGCACTTGAAAAAAATAATTTTATTGAAGAAGGTACTTTAAAATCCCAAGTTATTTTTGAAAACAAACGTATAAATATAAAATTATTTGGCAAAAAAATATGAATCCTAATAATAAATCAAAGGTTTCTAAATCTTTAAAAATTTATAAAAAAGCCAAAAAATTGATCCCTGGAAACACACAATTAATTAGTAGAAGATCCAATCAATTTGCTCATGGACATAGCCCTATTTATGGGAAAAATTCAAAAGGATCATATTTTACAGATATAGATGGTAATGTTTTTTTAGATTGGGTTAATGCATTTTCAGCAATAATACTTGGCCATCGAAATAACAATGTCGATACTGCAGTAAAAAAACAAATTGATAATGGTAGTATTTTTACCATTAATAGTCCTCTAGAAATAGAACTAGCAGAATTACTTTGTGAAATAATTCCTAGTTCTCAAATGGTCAAATATACTAAAGGAGGAGGAGAAGCATGTGCACTAGGTATAAGAATTGCTAGAGGAGTTACTAATAAAGACAAAATTTTATTCAGTGGATACCACGGATGGCATGATTGGTATCAATCTGCAAATTTTTTATCAAATCCTAATGATGGAGAATATCCTTTTGCTGGTATAGAAGCCATAGGAGTGCCAAAAGTACTTAAAGGAACTTCTATACCATTTTCTTATGGTGATATTAGTAATTTAGAAAAATTAATAATTGAAAATAAAAACGAAATTGCTGCAATAATTATGGAGCCAATGCGTTCAGATTATCCTCCTAATAATTATCTACAGAAAATAAGAAAAATTTCAAAAGATAATAACATTATATTAATTTTTGATGAGGTAACCTCTGGATGGAGAATATCTGTAGGAGGAGCACAAAAAGCACTAGGTGTAACACCAGATATGTCAATTTTTTCAAAAGCTATGTCTAATGGATATCCTATGGGTGCAGTAGTAGGATCAAAAGATGTTATGGAACCTGCATCAAGAATGTTTGTTTCAAGTTCTTATTGGAGCGATAACATTGGAATAAGTGCAACAATTTCAACTATAAATACACTAATATCTCAAAATTCAGAAATTTGGTTTGAAGATTTTGGTAAAGAATTCAAAGGTATAATATCAAAAATATGTGAAGATTCAGGAATAGAAATTCAGTGTAAAGGTGTGGAATCATCACCTTATATTTCATTCGACTCAATTGAAGAATATGATACT
Source organism: Chloroflexota bacterium (assembly GCA_002718415.1). Lineage (GTDB taxonomy): Bacteria > Chloroflexota > Dehalococcoidia > Lucifugimonadales > Lucifugimonadaceae. The sequence continues at coordinate 5,833 of PBEM01000003.1, read as the reverse complement.
AAAACAATTAAAACTTTATGTATACAAGAAATGGCAAAAAGAGGTATACACACCAACTTAACTTTTCATCCTAGTATGACTCATACTATAAAAGATATTAATAAAACTGCCAACGCATTATATGAAAGCTTAAAAATAGTAAAAGAAGCTATGGGATCGAATATTGAAAATTTTTTAGATTCCCCAATTTCTGAAGACCCTTTTAAGAGATTAGTTAAATAAAACTATTTTCTATAAAAGGATAGAACTTTAATTAAAGCATCCACAACAGATTGTATATCTGATTCAAGCATGTCTGGCCATATAGGTAAAGTAAGTATTCTTTCGTATGTATCATTAGTAACAGGAAAGTTTGATTTATTATAACCCAAATGAGAAAAAACCTTTAAATTATACAGAGGAATATAATGTACATTTACACCTATATTTTCTGCTCTTAAAGCTCGAAAAATAATAGATCGATCTACAGTAAATCTTTCTAAATCTATCTTAACTACATAAATATGATGTGCATGTTTATTTTTCTCTATGGTTCTCAAAGAAGATAAACCTTCGATATCATCTATAGCTAAATCATATTTATCGGCTATTTTTTTTCTTCGATCTATTTTTTCTCCAATCGATTGAATTTGTGATAAACCTAGCGATGCATGCAGATCTGAAAGTCTGTAATTAAAACCTAATTCATCAATATCATATTCCCAAGTTAAATTATCATCTCGTTTATTAAAATCTAACGATATTCCATGGTTTCGTATTTTTTTTATTTTCTTATAGATGTTTAGATCATTGGTAGAAACAGCACCACCTTCAGCGGTGGTTATACCTTTTACAGGATGAAAACTAAAAGTAGTCGCATCAGCTACATTTCCACTTTTATTATTAGATTGTAATGCACCAAAAGAATGAGCAGCATCAGCAAAAATATATATTTTTTCGTTATGTAAATTTCTAATATTATTTATTTCTTCATAATCAGCCATTTGTCCAGCATAATCAACACCCACAATTAATTTAGTTCTTGAAGAAATTTTTCTATCAATATCTTTTGTATCAATTAAAAGTGTTTCGGGATCTATTTCAGTGAAAACAGGTCTAGCTCCACAAAATAATACTGAAGTAGCAGTTGAAGCAAATGTGATTGAAGGAATAATAACCTCATCATCTTCTTCTAAGCCAATAGATTTATATAAAGCATGTAAAGCTGTAGTTCCACTACTTAAAGAAACTGAATACTCAGAATCACAATATTCTGAAATTTTACCTTCGAATTCCTCAACTGCTGGACCAGAAGTTAAGAAATTAGATCTCAAAGTATTTTCAACACTTCTTATGTCATTTTCAGATATTGATTGTTTCCCATATTGTAGAAAAGAACTCCTTACGGGATTTCCTCCATCTATAGCAAGTTTATGAATTTTCATCTGAATTTAGTAATTCTTTTATTTGATTAATATCTAGCTCCCATAAACTATTCTCAGATGTGTATGTAAAATCCTCTTTAATTTTTTTACCATTTTTATGCCTATAATAACCCCAGGTATGATATGAAGGCTCAATAACATAATGATCTTCATATTCGAAAACCTGTCTAGTTTCATCTGAACTTATTAACGTTTCATGTAATTTTTCCCCAGGTCTGATGCCTATAGTCTTCAATTTCGATTTTGGAGCAATAGCTTTTGCCACATCTGTTATTTTAGTTGAAGGAATCTTAGGAATAAAAAGTTCTCCTCCTTTCATATTTTCTAAACACATAATTACAAACCTAACACCTTGATCTAATGTGATCCAAAATCTAGTCATACGTTCATCTGTAATTGTTATTTCTCCTTTTTGTTTTTGTTCTTTAAAAATAGGAACTACACTACCCCTACTTCCAACCACATTTCCATATCTACAACAAGAAAAAATTGATTGCCTATCTCCAGAATATGCATTAGCTTGAATAGTTAATTTCTCAGCAACTAATTTAGTTGCCCCATATAAATTAATAGGATTTACAGCCTTATCAGTAGATAAACAAATAACCCGGCTAACGCCTGAATCAATAGCAGATTCTATAACATTTTTGGTTCCCATAATATTTGTTTGTACAGCCTCAAATGGATCAGCCTCTGTAGCAGGAACTTGTTTTAATGCAGCAGCATGTACGACAATATCTACTCCATTAAAAGCTCTCTTAAGCCTATTACCATCTCTTACATCACCTAAAAAGTATCTCATTGGAGAATTTTCTCCATCTGGAAATTTCTTTTTCATTTCACTTTGCTTCAATTCATCTCTACTAAATATTGCCAATCTACGAGGATTATATTCATTCAAAATAATTTCCGTAAATTTCTTCCCAAAAGATCCAGTTCCACCTGTAACTAATATTGATGAATTTTTCCAATCTATTTTATTTACTTTCATAGCTTATAGCCTTGTTAATAAAGTTTAACTTTTATGTATGATTATCACTTGCATACCATAGTTATCACTTGCATACTTTGTTTAAGTTACTAATATTATGAATTAAATTTTCCAAGAAAATATATAGATTTCTGAGGTTTTTTAAATGGATGAATACAAAGATGTGATTTTAAGTGGATTAGAAGAGTGTTATGAAGGGATTTGGAACAAAGTAGAGGATCTTACATCGGAAGAATTAAGATGGATCCCATCTCAAAGCTCAAATGATATCCAATGGAATATTTGGCATATAGCTAGAGTAGAGGATAGGTGGATCAATCAAAGAATGAAAAATTCTCAAGAATTATGGATAGAAAATAACTGGTATAAACATTTCAATCTTAAAAAGATTGATCATGGTAATGGAGATTCAATAATAAAAGTTAGACAAATGCCAAACATGGAACTATCAGACTTAAAAAATTATTTTGAAGAAGTAAGAAAAATTACAATCGATTATATTTCCAACATTACTCCAAGAGAATTAAACAACATATACATTGCAAAAAACAGATCCCAAACAGGTATTTGGATTTTAGGACATCTACTTGTAGAAGAAAGTCAACATTTAGGTCAAATAGCTTTTATCAGAGGTATGATGAAAGGTATAAATATTTAAAAATTAGAGGTTAAATTTATGAAAAAAAGTAGTAATATTATACTAATCATGTCAGATGACTTAGGGTACGAAGCTCTGGGATGTAATGGGGGAACTTCATATAAAACTCCAGTTCTTGATAATTTAGCTGAATCTGGAGCCAGATTTGATTCTGCACATGTCCAACCATTATGTACACCTACCAGAATACAATTAATGACAGGAAAATATAATTTTAGAAATTATATTGGATTTGGATTAATGGATCCTAATGAAGTAACTTTTGGTCATATTTTTAAAAATCAAGGTTACAAAACATGTATCGCTGGAAAATGGCAATTATATTCTTATGCTCCTTTAGATGAATCGCCAGAATTGAGAAATAAAGGACAAAAAATTGAAGATGCGGGATTTGATGAATATAGTGTATGGCATGCACACCATACAGAGGACAAAGGTTCAAGATATAAAGACCCAGTAATATATCAAAATGGTAATTATTTAAATAACACTGAAAATAAATACGGTGATGATATTTTTTGTGATTACATTCTAGATTTTGCTGAAAGAAATAAATCTGAACCATTTTTCGCATATTTTCCTATGGCATTAACACATCGACCGTTCGAACCAACACCAGATAGTCCAGAATGGGAAGAGTTTGAATCTTACACTAATTCTGAAAATTCTCGTAAAGGAAGAACTTTTGATACCGTCGAAGGTTGGGACGATAACCCAAAATTTTATAAAGATATGGTCGAATACCATGACAAAATAATAGGGCGATTAATTGATGGATTGGAAGAAATGGGTTTAAGGGAAGACACATTAGTAATTTATGTTGGTGATAATGGATCCCCTATTGAAGTATGTTCAATAATGCATAATCATGATGAAGTTTGTGGTGGTAAAGGTCTAACTAAAGATAGAGGAACACATGTACCTTTAATTTGTAATCAACCAGGAAAAATAGACAGATCAGTAATATATGATCTAGTAGATTCAACTGATTTTTTACCAACAATTTTAGAAGCGGCTGGAATTAGCGCTCCAAAAGATTACGTAATGGATGGAAGGTCTTTTTATCCACAATTATTAGGAGAAAATGGAACTCCAAGAGATTGGATTTTTTTTCATTTTGATCCTCTTAGTCCAAGATCCATTATTTCAGGATCACCTGCAGCATCAAAACCACTTATAAGATTCGTTAGAGAAAAAAGATGGAAATTGTATGATGATGGCAGATTATATGATCTGAAAGAAGATCCAGATGAAGATATACCTTTATTATCATCTAGTGATAGTGATAATGATAATTCTAAAAATATCAGAACAAAACTAGAAAAAGTTTTAGAAACAATGCAGTAATTATTTTTTCGAAGTTAAACAAAAAAGCACCCAACTAAATCTTGGGTGCTTTTTTGTTTAACTATTCGTTTTCAGTTTTTTTTACTCTTCACCTTCATCATCTTCATCGTCTCCACCTTCATCATCGCCACCTGGCATTTCTCCAAAAGCTTGGAACTTAGCAAAGTCCAACGGACCTGAAGACTCTAATTCTTCTGCAGCTGTCATAGCATCTGTAATTAAAGTAAGAACATCTGATTCTGCCTCTCTAGCAAGGTCAGTAATTTCTCTTTCCACCTGTCCTAATTCTTTTTGGNGTTCTTTCTTCTNGTCATAAGCATTTTCAGCAATTTCTCTTTCAACCTGTCCTAATTCTTTTTGGAGTTCTTTCTTCTGGTCATAAGCATTTTCTAAAGTAAGAAACAATCCATCGACTTGAGACTCAAGTTCGCGAACCTGATTTTCTATCGGACCTACAGCTTCTTCAAACATTGTTTCACGTTGATCTTCAAGATCTCTATAAACCAATTCGAAACTTCTTCTTCTCTCATCAAGATCACGGAACTGGACTTCTAAAGCCTGTACCTTGAGCTCAAATTCTTGTTGAGCTGCATATCTTTGGTCTTCAAGAGCATTACGTTTATCATTCATACCAAACATACGTTCTTCAAGATCAATTATTTCTTGAGGTTTCTTTCTGTATTCTTGTTCAATAGTTTTTCGTTCAACGTCAGCCTGCCCCCAAATTAATTTTTCTTGTTGTCTTCTTTCTTTTTCAAGTTCTTTTTGACTAGCTTCTATATCCTGGCGTACAGTAACTTCGAGTTGTTCTCGTTGTTGCTCCCAATCTCTCCATAAAGTCTGCATCTGTTCTTGTAGATTTTTCTGCTCTCTCTGAATAGCAGCCTCTGAAGTAGGTAATCCTCCAGATTCAGCTGTACCACCAGAAAGCAAAACGTCCTTCTCTGCTTTTTTAGCAGTTAATTGTTCCGTTAGATTACTCTTACTTGCTACTAAATTATCGTATTCAGGATTATTTACCTGACCTTGATTACGAATATGTGATTCATATTCAGTTTGCTTAGCATTCTTAGCAAGAGATAGTTCAGCGTAAAGTTGGTCTGCTTCTGTATAAGCAGGGTTCTGAATTTGCGCTGCATCATTTTCTGGATCAGGAATAAATACAGCTATTTCTGCTATAGCTGCCTCTTGATTTGCAAGTGCTAAATTTGCTGCACCAACTTCCTCTGTTAGCCTTAATAAAGTAGTAGTCCATTCAGGATCTTGTATTAACTTTTTATCCTCAGGGAAAGCTGCAATCTCATTATCTATACCCGCTAAAGAGGCTTCTAATGCTTTAATTTCACCATCAACAATCGAAGTATCAACAGCTGTAATAGTCACTTCAGTCAAATTCTGAGACCATTCAGCATA
>PBEM01000002.1 GCA_002718415.1 Chloroflexota bacterium | reverse complement strand
GTTTCCTCGACTTCGTGCCTCTGTGCCAACTTCTCATTGGCTAGTTCACGTGCCAAGTTCCTAATGCGCGTCTGGCGCTCTCGTTCCTCTTGTTGGGCCTTCATCTTCTCCTCATAATGTACTGGATCGCGGACATACTCAATTCTGTCAATCAGTTGTAGCGGAGGATTTGGAAAGCCGGATTCAGCCCACAAGACGAACGAAACGCAGGCATCTATCCCCGGAAGATTGCTCTCGTCCACAATGCAGACTGTTGACTCGGCGTGGGTCTCGGAACTGCGAATCACTAGTGACAGGTGAAGATTGTGTTTGCGAAACTGTTTGAGCCGTGTCATGATTGTACTAGCCACATCTAGAGTCAGCTTGATGTCCTTGGAGTATGTCGCGGTAATCTGGCCGATTCTGGGGCCCAACTTGCACACGGTAGCATTGATCATCACATCCGTTAGTAGTGTCAGCCCTTTGCATTCTGGCTGCGGCATAGAGCCTAGCAAATTGTTAGGAATTAGGGCTCTGTCAATTCGCATCCACTCCGCCTTCAACTCGTCTGAAATGTTCGGCTTATTCATTCGTCATCACTACTGCCTATCCATGGCAAGTCTATCTTGCCAGACTCTATTGCACTGCGAAGTGGGGCCCAATGCTCCGCTACGGATTCCAAAATCTCCTTTGTGTGGCCGAGGTCGTCGTCCTCGCCCTCAAGGAATATTCGCGGAGCCTTAGCAAGTGTGGGAAGTAGGTATTTGAGTGACCTGCAGTCAGATATGCAATGCCATGTATCTTCAGTATGGATTCTACGCGCTCCTCTAACGCTACTAGATAGGGAGTAACTGCGTACATCTGGATCGTGCAATCCTCCGAGATGCCATGTGAAACCGTGAGTCCCTTTGATTGAAAACTCTCCAGTATCATAGTCGATGGTGGCGCCGAATTGGTCCAACAGGTAGCTCGAATAGAGGTCTGAGATTGGGCTCTTAATCGTCCCATAAGTACTCAGCAAAGCATTGCGAAATGAGGATTGTTCTGGATTAATGAATAGGTCGCGATCCGATAGTAATCCAACAATTAGTATTGCGAGAGAGTCCGTTCCAGGAAGCTCTGAGTGGCCATTAGGTTGGATGCAGGCAGAGGCATGATTGCGGACCCACTTTCCTAAAGGATGGACTTCAACAGGTGGTAGTCCGTTTGAGAACACTTCCTCAACGAACGGATTGGCGAACGATTGGATGACACGTTCGAGTGGGATGCAGTAGTTGGCAAGCTCTCCTCGTACAATTAGGTTGGATTTGGGCCTATCGGCGAGGCCGTGATAGACTCTATCTGAGTTATCCTCGATGATGCCCTTGATGAACTCAAGGCCGACTAGGTTCAGTCTTTGAGTCTCCTTGATGTCAACCATGAGCGTTTGCAATTTCTGTTGTCTTACACTGTTCTCTTCTGCTGCGTTGTTCGTCATGTTTACACCTTTTGTTGTTGTTGCAAGTTTTGTTGTTCATCTGGATACCATGCCTGGGTCCAAGTTAGCTTGAGAGAGGTGCTATTCGTCATCTGATCCACCTCCATCAATCCCATCCCAATCGTTCGGCAACAGGGCTAGAGCTAGCCCTCCGGTTGCTGCTGCTGCTGTTATCCAAAATATTCCTCTTAGTATTCCTATATAATCACCTTCTTATTGTTGCAAGTTTTATTTATTATTTTCTATATTGGGCAGTTTATTGTCCTACCCAGGACAGTGAATATCCTCACTTCTTACGTGAGGCGTTTCCGCGGCCCTTGCCGGATGGGCCTCTTGCCCTGTGTCCAGCTGGCGCGTTTCTTAATCCAGATTTCTTTGCTATACTCTCACCTCCTGAGTTGACATCGAATTCCGCTTGTCCCAAAACGAAGCGAACAATTCAGGATACAACTCTTGGGCTGTGAAAGTGTCATGCACCTCCAGCCAGAGGTAATTGATCATCCGCTTCTTCTCATTCCATGGTGGGTTATGTTTGTGGCGCTGTAGCCATTCATTCATCATATGTCCACTAGCACGATTGCATAGATTGCACCTGACGATGAGATTCCATGTCTCGTTTGAGCCACCTAGCTTTCGTGGGTTGATGTGCTCAATTGTTGCTGCGTTGGGTCGTTCATGTCCGAATTTCTGGCCCGATAGGTGCTCCATCTTACCTGAGCATGTAGGGCATTTCCTACCATCAGCTCTACTTAGCAAGTCAGATTTCCTAGATCGTGCCAGAGGAGGTACTACTTCGACTAGCCCTCGAGAATGTTCACGGGCCCTAGTTAGTTCTTGTTCGGGACTCAGATTGGCTCCCCCATTAGTTCTTCATTGACTGGTAGCATGGGCCCTTTGTGGACTCCCAGTCCCTCTCTTTCGAGAGCGTTATTCACAATACTCAGGTTTGCAATTGCCTGAGCGAATGGGGTAACTGGAAATTCCAGGGTCCCCGAAGTGTTGCTGCCGGATTCGGCAGATAGTTTGTTTGATGTGTTATTCTTCATCTGTTGTTGCAAGTTTCGCTCAATCTACAAGGAACACGGACTCCTTGATGTCATCTACTAGGCTCTGATCCATCTTATTCGGATTGATCTCAGCTGCCCACTCCTGGGGGGGCCTAATGTCCTCCTCAATCAGTTTGGCAACGAGGTCTTTTTTCGTAGGTTTGCCTCCTCCTCTGCGCGTAGAAACTATGGCATCAAGGTCCACTTCTTTTTCTTCTAAGAGGTCTCGTAATTGTTTTTCATAGACATATAATTTACGTTTTTTGAGATCGGGAATCTGATTGTATATCTCCTTGTACATGTCCTCTGTAATCATCGCTTTCAGCCAACCATTGATGTCTCGTTCACTGTGCAAATTATAGAATCCTTGAGTGATATTCTTTCTCAGTCTTGATAAGTCTCGTGGATGGCTTCCGAAAGCGTCGTGTACCACCCATAAGTCGCAACTATCTGGCATTTGGTTGACTGTCCAGCGCAGGTGGTAAGCATCTAACGAATGAATTAGGTTGGGCGGAATTGCGCTTCTTTGCTTGGCTGCCCTTAGTCTACCTTTCTCGTCTGATTCATATCGAGGCAGATGTATTGAGGGAATTTTGAGAATTCTTAGAACTTCTTTGATCTCGGTTTTTTTTCTGAGTTCACTTTGTTTGAGTTTTTCCGTTAGGAACTCAATGATTCCCGTTTGCCCCTTTTCTCCTTCGGCAAACTTGTGCATTTTATGGAATGGATCTAATTCCTTTACTCCCAGTTCATCCAACCGCTTCAAGATCGATTCTTTCCTTTTCCTACTATCAGGATTGTACCATTCAGGAAGTAGATGCCTGTAGATTGAACCCGCGTGAGTTGGGTTCCCTGCATGGCCCAATGAGGGTTCTACGTGCTTGATATAGTAATGAATGACTTCGAAATTATCAGGAAGTTTCCAACGAACAACATACTTGTATTCTGGTAATGGAATTACTTTAGTTGGGGGATATTCAGTGCCATTAAACATGTAGTGGCCCTTGTTTGGCTCTCGTTTTTTCTTCTTGGCGGATTTGATATTCTTTACTTTGCGACGGACCACCCCGAACTTGGCTACCGCTCTGGATGATTCTTTGTAATCATTGTAAGCATTCTTTGTTACTTCTTTGTCGGCTTCACGAAAGAGTTCATCCACCAATTTTGTTATTTCATTGTGATTACGATTAGGGAAAAATGCGTGGAATTTTTTCTCACTCTTTGGCCCTAAAAGTGCCTTATGCAGAGGAGACTCTTGGTGCCATTTTGACGCCCAATGGCCCTCCTTAGTTGCATGTTTCTCCACCCAATGAGCGATCGAACGAGTAAAGTCACATTTCGCGCATTGATACTCATTATCGTTAATCTTGACATATGAGAAAAAGCCCGGCTTTCCTTTTCCCTCTCTGCCAGAAAATGAGTTTTTAGTGTCGATTTTTCCGTACATTCTAGTCATTGTAGGCTGCTTGGCTATGTTTCTAGAACAGATGCTATCAATCAATTTTTTAGTGTCTCTCTTGCTTTTTGTGAGGCGATATAATTCATCATACAACTTATTCCCTGGAACGCATAATTCCTTTGCTTTATCTGAGATGGCCTGGTATAGGTCGCCTCTTTCTTCGTCGTTGGGAGGGAGTTTCTTTACGACATTGACATGTTCGGCTAGTTCACGATTTCTCAGGAGGGCCGAGACATGTTGATAACCATTACAAGAAGCATCGAGATATACTGGTAGACCGCTAGTTACAGAATCCCAATTGTCGCCATCATCAATCTTCGATAGTACTCTCTTTAGCTCGATTAGTGCAACCAATCTTTGGAATGTAATGGATTTCGAACCGCTATGTTGGTCTAATTCCAATAATTCTCGGTGTTTTTCGGGTTCATCGGCTATTTGGACTAGGATCTCCTTGTTCCTTTCAACCCAATCGCTTCTTTCTTTGAAAGACTGGCCCTTCAATGGGGGATCGTTTTTCCAACCCCCGAACTCTAGGCCTGCAACCATGTTGTGGACATGGACAAATAGCCAGTGGCGACCATCTTCTCCCAATGGCTTCCATCTCTTGAATCGGATTATAGCCTTGTCAAAATCGTCGCCTTGCGGGCTTAAGCTAGATCCGCAAGAGTATAATCTCCCTCTCCAATCGCAAGACCAAGCATGCCAGAAAACATTGGCATTGTGATTGATTATCTTTCTAGCCCACATCAGGGAGATGTTTCTCTCTCTGTTCTTTTCTAAATCGATGCTAGAATAGAATGCTTCCTCCGCCCAATGTCGGCACTCAATTCGAGTAATTCTCTTGTCTATCTCAAAGTACTCAGTAATGTTGGGGCGAGATTCATCTCCCAATTCCAATCTGAACATCGTTAGCAATAGATCGAGGTTCACCTCCCACTGAACCTTCTGGAGTCTGTTAATGGCTTCAATTGTAAAATTACTGATTTTGCAACGTGGATGATTAAAGCGCTCGTAATCTTTGTGATTTTTCCCAATTAGTTTCTGACGATCCTTAGTAAGATATCCCCCTGCATCCGGCTTTCCCGATGGTGTGAGGGCGTGGTCTTGAGGAGGAGCATACATGAACCTGTCACCCCCTCCTGCAAACCACCTGTAAATGGCATGCTCGCGATTTTTCTTGAAAGAGAGAAAATCTGATTTCCCTGTCCAATCAATAAGCTTTTTACTGAATTTTAGGAGTGATGAATAGCTCCCAAATTTCTTCAAATCCTTTTCTTTCTCATCATTGTGAGCTATCCAATCTTCAAACTTCATTGGCTTTTGTTCTACAATGCCCTTAGTGACTAATTCGAAGACTATGCTGCGTGCCAATCTTCTGACATTGTACGAGGTTTTGTCCTCCCTTTGCTTTGCAGTCTCCGGATTAGTTGGTTCCCCTCTTCTTCCAAAGTACTGTTCTTTTTGTAAATGTTTGAGTTCCTTAATTTGAGATTTGTTTAGATTCATTTCCTTGATTTGTGAATCAGAAAGATTCACCAAAGAAGGAATCCATTTATTGATGATGTGGTATGAAAGTTTGTCGGCTAAAGTCAGCATGAATGATTGAGAAGTTAGTGATAGTCGAACCCAGCCTTCATGGTGAATCTGTTTTTCTGGTAATTCTCTTATTTTCAATTCTTTCCATTTCAACAACCATTCAAGATTTTCTCTCCTTGTTGAGTCTTCGTTCCATTCGTGAGTCAAATCCAACTCATCGAATACTGCCCTTAGTTTTGTAATATTCATATCCGCCAGTATTCTTTCATCGGGTGGAATCTTAGGCCTTACATTGGAAAACAGTGATCTTACAATTTCTCTGCATAGGATTTCAATTGGCAGGGGCCTATGGTTTGGTTGTGGATGAAAATTTACTCCCCGTTTCTCGGCCCTTTTCTGGGCTTTTTTCCGTTCTTGCTCGCGTTCAAATTTCTCGACCTGATTGAAAATGTTAATCGCCAATATTGGGGCTCTACTGTCTGATTTTTTGGTCCTTTGTTCGAGTACTTTCTCATTTAATAGATCCTTTTCTAACTCCACTTGGATTTTTCTTGACAGTTCATCCCATTTGCTTGTAGCAGTGTCCTTCTCATCCAGTTTTCCTTCTATCACCTGAAGCATTCGGGGTGAGCCATTTCCGGCAGCAGCCATCTCTATTCTTTCTTGTAACCAAAATTTGAATCCGAGATGCTCTGGCTCAATCTCCACCTCTGGTTTGTTTTCTCTCTTATCCTCTCTGAGATTAATTCTCGGCCTATACTTTTGAGGATTCCTTATGGTGTGATTATATCCATTGTAAATTGCGCCATGTGGATTCCTCTTCGTGGAAAGAAATCCCAATTCTACCAGGTTCTTGTCCTTCCATTCTTTCCACTCTGTATAGCACTCATCCGGGATGTCTAGTAACTGTCCTTGGTGATAGTTTCTGGAAAAATAGGAATCGATCAGATCTATTTCTTCGTAGGTGAGTCCTCCTCCGGTCAGTGATCCAAATAATCGATTCGCTTCGATATCTTCTAGTGTCAGAGTATCTCCTTCATCGAGAGCTCTAGAAAGCAACTCGTCCTCAAACATAGTTAATTCTCCTCAAGAAGCATTCTGGAGAGCATTGTCTCCACAGTTCGGTAGATGATTGACAGAAAAATTGGATAATAGAGGTTGCGAAACTTGCAACAATAGTAGACAGATAACACTACTCCCGTAGGGAGTAGTGTAAGAAAGAAAAGGTGAGAAAATGAGTAAGAAAGAAGAAGAAAATGAGAATGAAATAACGATGAATGTGACCGACAGGCTACCCGAGCTTGATGAGGAAGGAATCTCAACAGCCATAGAGAATGTCAGGTGGGCAGCAGGGTTTGTTGGGATGCCTCAGGGAGCAATATACAACGATGCTGGGGTCGACTTGCAAGTGGTGGCAACTCGAACCGTGAGATGCTTAGCCGTAGCGGACCACCCCTACTGTTACCGGACCCTAGCCATGATGACGCTGTCGTTCGAGACTGCCGGAGTTGAGTTCGAAGTCGAGCCTTACACGATAGTTCGTCCGCTGCCGCCCGAAGAACAGGATGAGCAAGGGTCAGAGGACGAGGATACTGGAATGGAGGTGGCCTGAGTGTGTCCCTTTGGAAATGAGGAGGCGCGGCGGCTTTGGTCCAAGGCCTGTAACTATCACCGCGGCAGAGATAAGAGTCATGTTTGCGGAAATCCTGATGCTTGCACTAGGACTCTGCGCAGAGCTCTCGAGTTAGAGGGAATTGTAATGATTGAATGTCAGGAGATTGGCATCTACAACATAGACTACTGGGAAGGTTGGCAGGGAGGACTGCGCTGATGTGGATCTTCACCGACAAAGGATTTCTGAGTATTGTCCAGCACAATACACTGCCGGATTGCTTCCAAGTCAAGTCGAGAGTCATCGAACCTCTGGAGATCTTGTGGCCCGACCATGAAATCGAAGTAATTGACTGGGCCGACTACAGATTTCGTATCACGATAGTGAAGTCAGAGGTCTTGCCCGTACTAATGGAAGTCATGGCTTCTGTGGGCTACACCAGTTTCAAAGACGCATGTAGGGATGATTACAACTACCACAATGCCCTCTCTCGAATCTGGGTTGAGATGTACCACTATCAAACCAAGATGGAGGCGAATGAATGAGTGGTTATCCCCCAGGTCCCTTCGAGATCCAATGGGCCCTAGTAGATGAGCTCGCGAAGTCCCCGCGTCCAGGCTATCCAGAGAGACAGGGGATTGGCACGGACGAGGTCGATGTTTGGATTGAGAAGATTAGGGGAATGGGAATTAAATCCATCATCTGCTTTCTCTCGGACGATCAACTACCCTTCTACTCTGGACTGCCATCCGGATTAATCCAATACTATCGGGATGCCGGGTTCGATGTCGCACACATTCCCGAAGACGATTACAAGACCCCTCCCCTTAGCGAGGAGGGAGTTAGGGAATCTGTAACTTCGTTTGAGAGATTGCAGAAACCCGTACTGGTGCACTGCAGTGCAGGACTGGCAAGGACTGGGATGGCAATTGATGCAATCTTATTCAGTTAACTCGTCATCTTTCAGGGCCATAGGATTCTTTAGTTGTCACCAAACTGAATTACTTACATGGCTAATCTGGAGGGTTTGGTCGATCTCAGCAAGATGCATTGGCGAAACAAGCCTTTGGTGGTCAAGAAAGCAATAGAATGGGTGGAAAATAATCGTAGTTTGGGCAAGAATCCTCTAGGTTTGTCGTGGGAACGTTTACCTGATAAGCGACCGTCTAAAGTGACTATCACTATCAATTCAGGAGGAAGGGAAAAGACGGTATACGAACCTCCAAAATCCTGGGATTCGCAACTAACCCTTGCCTGTTGGTTGTATGCTATTCGTGGCTATGTACCACTCGATAAGCGAGCCTATATCTTTTGCACAAATTCACGCGGTCGGGGAAATTATGAGAATTCAATCTCGACAAAACACTGTAAGTCTAAGTTACAGGAAGATTATAATGACATATTGTCCAACCAAGATCTTCTTGATGATTACAAAAACGAAGTCATGAGTCAAAGAGACCTGCCCGAGGGGTTGACTCCAGTTCAAAGAGAGCTTGTTCAAAGATCAGTAAATGGGGAGGTTCCTAGGAGTGTCGTTGGTTCGATAACAAAATCTCAAGATATTGATGATTTGGATTTGTTTAATGAGTGGAAAACTATGCGTCTCATTCCCGATTTAAGAGAATCCAGTATACCAATAAATATTGATTTCCAGAGTTACTCCATCCAAGAAGTAGTGAAGATGCTAGAATCTGAGGGTTTAGCACCCTCTCTACGACAGGAAATCGATGCATTGGAACAAGAAAATATTGAGCTGGCCCAAGAGCTAGATAGAATGTCGAATCGTAGCCTTTGGGAACGGATAATTAATCGTAGGAATTGAATTGCTGCGTTGAGCGGTCTTCGGAAAACCACATTAAGTCGGGGCCGTTACAAAACTCCAGAGTTGCTTCTCTTCAGGCCGGAGAATAGACATGGGACTAGTCAGATTCTCTAAGGTTCCCGGCAAAGGCTGTGGGAGGATTCTGAGCGAGGAGTCTGCGTCAGGTGTAGTAATCTGCGGCAATGAGTCGATTCATGGAACTAAACTTGAACCGGAGTACTACCTCTGCCCGGAATGTTACCTACGCTCAATTTACTCTGAAGATGCTGCCTCAGCAGCCTGAATCTTGACTTTTCGTCATGCGGCTCATTTTTGGGTGCCTCCATTCTCCCAATTAGCATGGGAAGTAAGCAGGTGGAGAGCAGTGTGCCTCTTCGCGTCGTTACCGCTGCGGCCATCTTCGATGGCCACGATGTGGCAATCGGCATCTTCCGCAGGATACTACAGAGTCAGGGTTGTGAGGTAATTCACCTAGGGCACGACCGTGGTGCTGATGAGGTCGCTAGAGCGGCGATTCAGGAAGATGCTCATGCTGTTGCAATCACATCCTATCAAGGTGGGGCCGTCGAGATGTTTACTCACACTAGGCAAATTCTAGACGAGGCCGGTTTCGGTCATATCTTCTTGTTCGGAGGCGGGGGTGGAACCATCCTTCCTCACGAGATCGGACATCTGGATGAGAGCGGTATTGCTCGCATCTACTCTCCTGATGATGGTCGCGAACTGGGTCTCGTCGGCATGGTGCAGGATGCTATGGAAAGAGCATCTAAGACGGACCTGCTAGATAGTTCTCGCTTCGATTCGTTGTCCGGGCCTGTGACGGCTGATGACCATGGTGCTGTCTCNAAGTTGCTGACTCTGGCAGAGAACGGTGACGAAGATACATTCTCGACTGCTCTGAAGCGAGTTCGCTCACGCTCCGATGACGAGNCATGTCCAGTAGTCGGACTTACTGGTACTGGTGGAGCAGGTAAGTCCAGTCTGACAGATGAGATCATGCTGAGGATTCAGCGAGATAATCCAGGCATGAAAATCGCCCTTCTTGCAACCGACCCTACTCGCAAGAGAACCGGAGGAGCGCTTCTGGGAGACAGGATCAGAATGAATTCACTATCTGACGAGAACCTGTTTATGCGTTCGTTTGCTAGCAGAGAGAGCGGGCGAGAGATCGCTGACTGTGTTGGCAGGGCAATCCAAGCCTGTCAAGCGGTCGGCTTCGACATGGTGTTCGTCGAGACCAGTGGAATAGGTCAGGGTGATGATGCGATTACAGAGGTCGCTGATGTCTCTATGTATGTCACAACACGCGAGTATGGTGCTCCAAGCCAACTAGAGAAGTTGGAGATGCTGGATGCAGCCGATCTCNTCGTCCTCAACAAGTTCGACCGTAGGGGCTCCGAAGAGGCACTATTCGAGATTCGTAAGCAGTTCAAGCGCAACCGCGAGATGTGGGATGCGGATGATTCAACTCTACCAGTGATTCCAACCATCGCGAGCCAGTTCGCAGATGCTGGAGTTGACATGCTCTGGGAGAGATTATCTGGAATTCTGCGCGAGAAGAATAATGCTGATTTCTCAGCGACCCCCGCAAGAGTTAGCAAGGACGGTCTGCCGCACCGCTCGAACCCGATTCCCTCTGAGAGACAGGGTTACTTGGCAGANGTCTCTGCAGCGGTCCGTAGTTATCACGAGAGGACTGATGCGGCTGTCGCTCAAGTCAGACTGGTGCAGCAACTCGAGGCTTCTGCAGAGCAGATGCGTTCAAGCGGTAAGGATGCAGCCGCAGATGATCTAACCGAAGAATCTGAAAATGTTAGATCGGAGGTGCCCAATGAGGCCTGGCAAGCTCTCGAAGAGTTTGATGCTAGAGTCGTTGCTTACAGGTCGGGTGAGGTCAGTTACACTGTCCGTGGCAAGGAGATTCCTGTTGAAACCACTAGGACAACCCTATCGGGTTTGGATTTGCCCAGAGTGGCACTGCCGGACACCGAAGATTGGGGAGATAGGCTTGAATGGATTCGGGATGAGAACGCCCCAGGTTCGTTCCCCTACACTGGAGGGGTATTTCCGTTCAAGCGCGCTGACGAGTTACCTGTCCGAATGTTCGCTGGAGAGGGTAGTGCCGAGCGTACCAACAAGCGCTACCACTTCCTCTCCAAGGATCAGCCTTTCAATCGCCTGTCCGTGGCCTTCGATTCTCCAAGTCTGTACGGACATGACCCTGTAGGAAGGCTCGATATCTTCGGTAAGGTATGCGAATCTGGAGTCTCAATCAGCACAGTCGATGAGATGGAGAAGCTGTTCGAGGGTTTCGATTTATGTGCTCCCAATACATCTGTGTCGAAGACTATCAATGGTAACTACTGGTGGCACCTAGCCGCCTTCTTCACAGTCGCGATAAGACAGCAGGTAGCCAAGTTCGTAGAAGAGAATGGTAGAGATCCAACTGATGAGGAGAATTCAGAAATTAGGGCTAAAACGCTCAGTACTGTACGTGGGACTGTCCAAGCAGATCAGCTCAAAGAGGCAATGGGCCAGAACACACTGGTATTCAATCTGGACACCGCCCTAAGGATGATGGGTGATGTCGCTGAATTCTATGTAGACAACGATGTTCGCAACCACTACTTCGTCTCGATTTCCGGCTACCACATCGATGAGGCTGGTGCTAATCCAATCAGTCAGGCAGCCCTCACTCTCTCAAATGGGCTGACATATGTCGAGTTGTTCAACTCGCGAGGATTGGACGCTGACAAATTCCTGCGTAACTTCAGTTGGTTCTTCTCGAATGGTATGGATCCTGAGTATGCAGTGATTGGACGAGTCAGTCGAAGAATCTGGGCTATCGCGATGCGTGACCTCTATGGTGTCGGTGACCGAGGTCAGAAACTCAAGTACCACATTCAAGGAAGTGGTCGCAGCCTACACTCGCAGGAGTTTACCTGGAATGACTACAGAACAACCCTACAGGCCCTCTATGCCCTTGCTGACAATGCTAATTCGCTTCACACAAACAGTCGTGATGAGGCGTTTGGGACGCCCACTGAAGACACCGTTCGTGACGCTGTGGCCATCCAGTTGATTCTGTCCAAGGAGTATGGCTGGCTGCAGAATGAGAATCCTCTGCAGGGTTCTTACATCGCCGAGTGGTTGACCGACAATGTCGAGGAGCAGGTTCTGAGAATCTTTGAGGAGATGCATGCACGAGGTGGAGTACTGGGCTCTCTTGAGGTAAACTACCAGCGCAATCGTATCCAAGACGAGTCGATGGTTTACGAACAGAGAAAGCACTCCGGAGAACTCCCGATAGTAGGCGTCAATACTTACGTCGACGAAGGTTCTGCTATGATGTCATCAGAAGATTTCGATGTCGATGTCACACGCTCAGACGAGGCCGAGCGGCATATGGTGATTGACCGTAACAAGGCATACAAGGAGGCTCATGCAGCCGAGGCAGAGGCTGGTCTGGCCAGACTCAAGCAAGTCGCTCGTGAGGGTGGCAATCTGTTTGAGGTGATGATGGACATCGTCGAGTATTGCACCGTAGGACAAGTCACTCAGGCGCTTTTCGAGACTGGTGGTAAATTCCGGCGCAACATGTGACGGCTTTATCTACCTCCGCTGNCGCGGTGCCATCTCCGGAGTTGTGTCAAGTGACGTGAGAAGCATCGATCACCAGCGTTGACCGCCGGTGAGAGGTGACGATAATCAAGGAAAATGACGACGGAGATAAGTTCAGGGCTTTTGCTCAGTTCATACATAGACTGTTGGAACTAGCAGAGNTGTTCTACCAACTGCTCAAGGAAGACTTGCGGGGCAAGAGGCAGTGCGCTGAGGAAACNCAGATGCACAGTGAGCAGACANTGTACATGCAACACGACTTCGACTGGGAATTTCAAGAAGATAGACGATAGTTCAACGCTGACANTTTGGGCAGTAGAANGTCGAGCGNCCNGACTGNACGATNCGCNTGATNGTNGCANNNCAGTCNTCTGAGNNGCAGGNCTCNCCNTCTCTTCCATANACTTGGAANGAGTGACTGAANTAACCCAAGTCNCCCTCNACNTTGACGAANTCACTGATGGTNGAGCCTCCNGCATCNATCGCCTCGGTGATNACNTCGTGAGTGNNNGCNGTNACTCTCTCGACTCTCTTTGTAACTCCTGATTTTCCTGCTACTGAGGATGCGCTTCTTCTTGGTGAAATCCCAGAACGGAATAGAATCTCGCAGACATAGATATTCCCCAACCCCGCTACAGTTGATTGGTCAAGTAGAGCCGCCTTCATTGAGGTTCTGCGCCCTCTCAGTCCCTCTGCCAAATCCATTGGAGTCAAGTAATCGGGAGTTGGCTCGGGCCCGAGTTTGGAAAGGAATTTGTTCTGGTCCTGATTGGCTGTCTTGAAGACGTCCATGAAACCAAATCTGCGATGGTCGGAGAATACTGCCCTGCTGCCAGCATCGAGATGCAGAACTACCCAGTCGTGAGGTCCGTCGTCAGCCTCGGTGCTGTTGGAATCCATCAATGTCCAGCGGCCCGTCATGCCGAGGTGACACATCCAAGTCAAACCTCCATCTAATCTGATTAGCAGATACTTCGCTCGTCTGTCGATGCTCTCCACAGTTCTGCCACTTAGGCTTCTTTCAAACCCGGGTGGGAACGGAAATCTGAGATTGGGCCTCCTGAGTTCTACTCGCCCAATTGACCGACCGAGGAGATGCCTCTCCAACCCTCGCCTCACCGTTTCGACCTCAGGGAGCTCGGGCATACCACTCTGAGAGAGCACGGCTCCATGATTCTGACCCTTAGTACATGTTAAATCAGGTAGTGGGGCTGTAGATTCATGGTACCATACGACAAGGAGGAGGGGGCGGCTTCAGAAGATGATGTCTTTGATGGCAATCCCTCATCCGGAGAGGAGGAGGTGGAGTCCAATCCCCTCGCGGGTGCAACTGTAGGAGAAAGTGCATATGTTACTCCTATGGTACCTGTCCCTCAGAACAACGATAATGCCACATTCAGCCTGGCTTTGGGTATTGCAACCTGGCTTTGCCACATCACAGCACCATTCCTCTGCTTCACTGGCTGCCTTGCTCCAATAACCATGATAGCCGGAATAGTATTGGGGCATTTGGGCATTAGGGATGCGAATAACCTGAACGGACTAAGGCGTAATGAGGCGATTATTGGTCTAGTTCTGAACTATCTATCTTTAGTTGGATATGCACTGTTAATCGTCGGTGGCGGAGCGCTACTTGCTGGATTTGGTGCAGGTCTGACTTAAGCTAAGTCAGACCTTACGTGAAACACAACATGCTGTTCCTCCAATCCAGTGAGGTCAATTCGCTCGACTAGTTCCAATTCTGATTCCTCGAGAATTCGTTCCGCCTTGGCGAACCTGCTGTCGTCGTCCCCTTGTGATGCCCTCTCACTAGCCGCCTTCAAGGATAGTAATCCAGTACCTCCTGGTCTGAGGAAGGTCTCAGAAATCTTGACGAAGGTCTGGGCCTGATCTGCCATACTCAGATCTTGGTGAATCCAATCGGCCTTCCCGCGCATGAACGGCGCTACTTGACTGGGTACACGCGCATCGGCGAGAACGGGTACAAGTCCCTGTCTACTGGCAGCTAGATTAGAGAGTTCTCGCATCGCCCGAGGAGAAATCTCCACCGCTACAACTTGTCCTCCGTGATGGTTTCCTGAACCACAGACATGGTCGTGAATATGACTTACAGTAGAACCATATGAAGCCCCTAGGTAAAGGCATGTGGAACCTGTATCAGGAAGCAAATCGGACGGATTGTTGGAAGTCCTCAACAATGCAGCAGCGACTTTCGATTTTGATGCTGCCCATGCCCTCCATTCGACTCTAGAGTCGGTTTTCCTGCGCTCTCCTCTGACTGAAAGTCCTCTGACAGCGTTCCTAGTCCACAGTGAGCGCCCTTCACGACGCACTCCCCAAGCGAGTTTCACGGGCTTGCGTGGCATCCCTATCTCCTCTTCGGTGGCTTAGGGAACCTGTCCTTGATTTTCTGGCACTCTTGATTGATCTCGTCAATCTGCTCATCTCCCCATGGCTCTCCATTGAAGTGATCAACCCTGACCGCAATCGAGCACTTCCCTGCAAGATAACGGGCAATCTTACCACGAACCCAGCGCGGGGCCCTAGAGACTTGAGGTAGAGAGAACAGGATCGGAGAGTGTTTTGGGGGAGGGGCGCCTCTCCTATGAGCTGCCATAGCCCCACTGGCCCCCAATACCTGAAGACTGCCGCTGGGCATTCTAGCCAGCCTTTCTCTACCCCCAGCCAGAGTCACCATCTTAGCTGCCCCAAGAGGCCCCACAAGCAGACTTAGGGTGGGAACATGTTGCTGGGCTAGAGATCTGGTGGCCTGCTCGGCTGATTCAAGTCTGTCTGCCAATTCAATTACGCCTCTCGCATGAGTACGCAGCGCATCCCATTCTTGCTCGCCAGGAAGGTGCTCAGGAGTCTGTAAGCCTAGAGATGCAGCGGCTACGGCAATTGATTCAGCCTCAGCGAGAGAAGAAGGAATCTCATCCCTCTGTCCGTCCAAATCCGCATCGGGCAGGAACAGTCCTGCCCACTCGACACATCTGGACTCGCTAGTTCCCCATGCTGTTCGAAGTTCACTAGTCGCACCTGAAAGCATATCCAGTCTGCGGTCTGGGTCGGCTGCTGAACTTGCAACGCCCCTCTTCGCCAATCTGGCGGATGCTGTAGACAGAATCGTATTCTCATCATCGTCCAATTCTGGCCATTGAGGGTCTGAGAGTGCAGCCATGCTGTCTGGCAGTGCATCTGGGAATCTGTCGGCGAGAGTCCTAGCCTCGGGGCTCAATGCTCCAGACTGAAGCTGCTCAAGGCGATCGGTGAGCGCTCCGACTGAACGCTTGGATGACCAGAGAATCTCATCGACGATGTTTGTATCGTCGTCGACCACCCGGGCCATCCTCCAATCGAAATGTATCCTCACAGATGCTGGGTGGCGCCGTGGGGCTTGAACGGTGCGGTTGTATCTCTTCTGTGGTGCTTCGGAGAAGTCGATTCACAGAATAGTTGAATAGACGGTTGGTTTGTCCCTGTTCGGTTGGTCGAGTCCCGACTAGGGTTTGAGTGAGATGTTCTGTCCAAATTGTGGCGCACTTTCCTACCCTGATGCATCTGGTAATATCAAGTGTCCAAACTACAAGTGCGGGTACGAGGGGCCCTTGAGTGGTACTGACGGAACTGGTGGCACCTTCACCGATCCGATGACCGGCGAAACCATCGATCTTGCAAACGCTACTGCATCAGGCTCTGAGAAGTCACTGAAGCATCTAACTGAGGTCGTCGAAGAAGAAGAGGGTAAGGGGGTCCTAAGGGTTGGAGACATCCGATGCCCAGAGTGCGATAAGAATGAGATTTTCGTGGTTCTAATGCAGACAAGGAGCTCGGATGAGCCTGAGACGAAAATCTGTACCTGCAAGAACTGCGGCAAGAAGTTCAGGGAGTACCAATAGGTGTCCGAAGGGATGCCGCGAAGGATGAAAGACCTCCAATACTAGAATACAACACAGCCGAGGTGAATTGATGCTCAGAGTCACAGCAAACACACAACTGATGAGGGAGATTGTCGATCTTCTATCTGTCCTCACAGAAGAGGCCAAGATGAGTTGGGGCGAGAAAGGACTTACTGTCAATGTGGTGGATGGTTCTCATGTCGCCCTTCTATCTGCCACCATCTCTGATGCATGCTTCGAGACTTACGAGTGTGAGCCGGTGGAAATCGGCCTCGAATTGGGTAAACTGAGAGATCTTCTCACATTAGCTGGTCCATCAGATCTAGTGGAAATTGACTATGACGATGCGGTAGGAGCAGTTAACGTCAGAGTTGGGCAAGTCCACAGGATTCTCAGAGGTCTGGATACCAACTCTATGTCTGACCCAAAGTTACCAGTTCTCGACTTCGGGTGCAGCGCCACGATAGATGCTGAGAAACTAAGCCGCTCACTTCGCGCTGCTAAGTTCGTAGGTGAATTAGTCGATTTGAGCCTAGACAGCAAGGAGATGCGCGTCAGCGTGACTGTTGAAGCCGGAGAAGGTGTCAATGTGAGTTTTGAGTCTGGTGAGCTCAGTGAGTTGACCTGTCCTTCGCCCACCCAGGGTACCTACAGCCTGCAGTTCCTGGACCCGCTGACTCGAAAGTTAGCATCCGGACTAGCCAGTGACGTCCAAGTCAGATTCCAGGACAAGTATCCACTGAGGCTCGACTGGAGCAGCAATGATGGTGGTGCGAGTTGGACCTACTTCCTAGCGCCAAGAGTCACTAACGACTGACCTATGAACTCTTGAGGGCCTACTAGAGCCGCGGCCCATGAGTCGTTCGGTCTGTGTCATCATCCCGAGTGTCGGAAATCCCGACGAATTGGGCATTGTCCTAGACGGTTTACAGTCCCAAGACTACTTCGGATCACTGGAAGTGGTTGTAGTAGGTCCTGCAAATGATCCCGGTAGGAAGCA
>PBEM01000001.1 GCA_002718415.1 Chloroflexota bacterium | reverse complement strand
CTTTGCAGCCTGATGAAGAGCAGTCTATTCAGATGGTTGATCGAGGGCCTTGTTACCGGCACAACAGGAAGCCATCAACGTGTCCGGCCTAATGATTGTGCAACAATTCCTTGTATTATCCCCCGAATCGAAGTAATCCAGAAATTTCATGATGTAGTTGAGGCACTGTTTATGCACAACTACTGCCATAGGAATCAAAAAGATACTATCACCAAATTATACGATACATTATCTCCAAAATTGATTACCGGGGAATTGATAATTTCTTGAGGTAAACTAGTGGGTCGCCGCAGACGCTACCCTATGAGTCAGACTAGAACCTTGGGTGATGATGCGAGAACTTCCTCGCTGCAGCCTTCTGCATATTGCTCAAAGTTCTCGATGAACATCTGAGCTAGCAGGTTGGCCACGTTGTCGTATGTCTCCTTGTCATGCCAGGTGTCTCTGGGCTGGAGGATGTTGTCCGGTACCCCTTGGCAGGTGGTTGGGACCTGAAATCCAAATCTTGGATCCTCTACAAAGAGAACATCATCCAGATCGCCGTCGAGGGCGGCGTTGAGAAGAGCTCGGGTCCAGCGGATTTTGATTCGACTACTCGCATCAGCACCTCCAGCAACCCAGCCGGTGTTGATGAGCCAGCACTTGGCATCATTCTCACGGATCTTCTTCGAAAGAAGGTCAGCGTAGACACTCGGATGGCGAGGCATGAATGGTGCTCCGAAGCAGGTCGAGAAGGTCGCCTGTGGCTCGGTCACGCCTATCTCAGTGCCTGCGACCTTTGCTGTGTATCCTGACATGAAGTGGTAGGCTGCCTGCTCTGGACTGAGTTTGGAGAGTGGTGGCAACACACCGAAGGCATCGCAAGTCAGGAACACGACATTCTTCGGATTTCCAGCCATCGAATCGGGAGTTCGGTTCTCGATGTACTCTATTGGATATGAACCTCTAGTGTTCTGGGTCAATGAGCCGTTGTCGAAGTCAGGGGTTCCGTCTGCGTTTAGAACAACGTTTTCGAGAATCGAACCGGGCATTTTGGTGGTCGCATAAATCGCCGGCTCGTCCTCTTCTGAGAGTCTAATCAGCTTGGCGTAGCATCCACCCTCGAAGTTGAACACGCCATTGTCTGACCAGCCGTGCTCGTCATCCCCTACCAATGCCCTTCCAGGGTCGGCAGAGAGCGTGGTCTTACCGGTTCCAGAAAGTCCGAAGAATAGCGCGGTGTTATCTCCATCAGTGTTTGCCGAACAGTGCATGGGAAGCAATCCCTTTGCTGGTAGAATGTGGTTCATAATGGTGAAAATCGCCTTCTTTATTTCGCCCGCATAATGAGTGCCTCCGATGATTACCAGCTTCCTATCCAGAGCGATGATTACGAACACATCAGAGTTCACTCCGTCACTCATGCTGGATCGCAGATCCGGTGCATGTAAGATGGTGTATTCAGGAACATGGGAGACCAGTTCTTCTTTGGTCGCGCGCACGAACATGTTGTGCATGAAGGATGCGTGCCATGCCTTCTCTGTCACTAGTCTGACCGGCATCCTATATTCTGGGTCGGCCCCACAGAATGCGTCCTTTACGAATAGGTTCTCGGCCGAGTTTAGGTGTGCTCGGGTCTTGGCCAGAAGCCTGTCAAATACGGCGGGGGCAGTTGGTCTGTTGACCTCGCCCCAGAGTACCTCCTCAGCCAAGCCAGCCTCATCGACAATGAATCGATCGTTTGGTGATCGTCCTGTTCTCTCACCAGTGGTGGCCAGTAAAACGCCATCTGCCGTGAGTTTGGCTTCACCCAGTTCTACAGCCGACTCATGTAGTTCCTCCCAGCCAAGATTCCAGTGAACTGAGCCTTCGGGATCCAATCCATGAGAGGCTAGAGGGGTGGCGAAGTTGCGGGAGTCGCCGGACATGGTGGATGACTCCATGACGCCCTACGCCAAGATTCTCCCTTCAAGCGTTGCGGCTCGTCCGTAACCTCGAATCTCACGGTCAAGCCGGCTTCTCAGGTGTTCTATACGGGGATGCGATTATGCGGGAGCGGCTTCGGTAACGGGCCGATGGATGGCGATGAGCGTGATGACAGAATCATTCGCGAGAAGGAGTTTCGACGCTCTATCGACATCGACATAGGCGATATCGAGGTCCCTGAAGAAAGGAGCGAAGAGCGTCGAGAAGAGCTTGCTTCTGCTGTGGATGAGGCACTAGGGGAAATGTTCGACCCGTTCAAGAAACCCGACGGAACCGAGGCTGGCGCAATCCAGGAAGACGGTACCGTTCCCGTCGCACCTGAGCGCGACATCGTTACCGAAATCGCAGCCGAGGGAGAGCGGGGAGTAAACTGGGGTCTGATGATTGCGATGATTCTAGTCTACAGCGCCATCGGCGTTCAGGCAGGATTGGCGCTCTCTCCGCTGACCGCCATCGCTGTACTGGTTCTACTCGCTTCGTTGGGTTTCGCACTCGGGGAGATGTGGGTCCCGAATCCAAGGATGAAGATTCTAGGGGTAACTTGGGTGATTATCTCAATGAAGGTCCTCTATGGGCTTGCGATTGAGCTCAATCGTTGGGATTACATCGGACTCGAAGCATTAGGAGTTCTTCTTCTGACTTTGGTCGCTGTCAACATATTCGTTGCCTATCGCCATGACCACGATGCGATTGCCGCGCAGTCCACTCTCGTTCTGCTAGCAATCGGGTCGACCGCTGGCTCGGTACTCGGTGAGATGGGTGTGGCTGGGATGATTCTGATTGCTACTCTGTTAGTGCACGGTTTAGCTCTGCACAGGCAGTCCGGTAATCTGGCTGCTCTGGGCGTGGCGGCATCCAATCTGTGGATTGGTATGCATGCGATTACTGGTGGGTTCGAATTCGGCTCACTGCGGATCCTGGCTCTCGATGACTCGCTCCTCCTGTTCGTTCTGCTGATGGTTGTCTCTGCCATCAACGCAACCATGGCAGCCCGCTTCGCGCGCGAGAAGAATTGGTTCTCACAGGCGTTCAAGGTGGTCGGACTGGGTCAGCCCGGACTCTGGGGTGTCTCCGTTTCTATGGGGATGGTGGGGGCTTTGCTAGCCGTCGCATCCAGTCGCGAGGATGTTGGATACGCGCTGGGAATAGTGTCTTTCCTGGGCGCTTGCTTCGGAGGTTCGTATCTTGTTGTAAGGGGTGTAGAATCGATGCGTGTGATGACGCCTCTGAGTATAGCAGCGGCCCCCCTGGTTGCAATACTGGTTTTCGGAGATGGTTCGGGAGACCTGGTTGCATGGATAGACTCGTACGAACTCTTCACCATCTTAGCCACCATTGTGACTGGATTCGTACTGCTTAGGGACCAGGACAGGGTGACTGACAGGGTACTCTGGGTCGGCTCTGTGGTCGTACTGGGTCTACTCGTCATACTGGTTCCAACAGAATCTTCTGATGCTGGCGGTGATGGAGGTGCGTTACTACTGGGTCTGCTTGCAGCGATGCATATTGGGACGGCGATACTGGCTGTAAAAAGGGAGTCGTCGGCGCTGGCGGGAATCACCGTACTTCTCCCATGGGGATGGGTGATGATAGAGGAACTGGCAGAGGAAGCAATCAGGATTCTTTTAGTCGCCAACGATAGGGTCGATCCGGGTACTATAATCGATCTCGAGCCGTTTCCTCTAGGTGCGTACCTGGCCACCGCTTGTATTCTCATGATAGTGGTCAATGTCAGGATGGGTGAGGAGGGTGTCAATCTGGCATCCAAGTTCCTCGGACTGAGCGAAGTCTCTGCCTCGGTTCGTGACTCAGGTGCTCTTCAGTTGTGGTCTATCGGACTTTGGTTGCCGATGTTGACAATACTGTTGATGTCGCAATTCGGCGGATTCAATGCAATCACGCTAATTATCCTAGTCTCAATGTTGGTTGGTCTACATCTTGTGAGCGAAGTAATGGGTCTGAGGATAGGAGATCCTGTGGCGATGGCTGCTATTCTGACTGTCTCGCTGGTTGCGATGCAATGGAGGAACGGCCTGTTCGTTCCCCTCTCAGCTTTGCTGTGCCTGAGTCTGATGATTCTGATGTTCGCAAGAGGTAGTTCTCGTGAGAGTCTGTACACAGGCGGATTAGCGCTGATGAGTATGCCAATTCTACTGGCCCTATCCGGTCGGGACCCTGTGCTGGAACTGGCTTCCACCGATGTTCTCCCTGACTTCGACTCATCGATGGTTTCCGTCGCTCTCGCAGCCGGTGTGCTNGCAGTCTATCTNCCACGCTCCGGCACCATAGAGAAACTNCTCAACCCTGCTCTCGCAGCACTTTGGCTGCTCGTGATCACTACTGCTCTGGCATTCTCTGATGAGGATGCGATAGCTCAGGCTGCTTCGCTCGGGATGTTTGCTGTCAGCTCGATATGGCTAGTAGCTAGAGGAGAGCTCCGCGCCGAGCTCAGGAGTATTGCCAAGAGAGATTCTAGAATACAGATGGCCGCTGAAGCCAGCAAGGGAGGGGACGGTGGAGTTTCGACCTACGAACCAATTCGTGGCGAGNTGGAAGCCAAGAGAAGGAAGAGTAGGCACAAAGGTGAGACCTATAGCTTGGCTGAGTTGTACACGACAGATGTCAGCCATAAGCCGACCGTGGTGCTCGCAATCCTCGCTCTAGTTCTCGGTTCGGGAGTTCTCATCGGGTTGCTCACAGGTCCAAATCCACTGCTGCTCGTGACCGTAGGAATCTTCCTGACTGCGCTGATTGCTATCGCTAGGGCCAGAACCGAACGGCTCGATCTCGAATTACCGCATATATTTGGCATGGAGATGCCGATCGCAGCAGCGATAGTCGGTCTGGTTGCGATTCATGTCATCTCTCACTTGGGCCCTGGTAGCAGCAACAGAGATTTGCTAGATATGGCTGTGCTGATTACCCTGCTGCTCGCATTGTCAGCGATATCACTAATCGGTAAAGATAGACTGCTGAATAGAATTCCCATCGCACTAGATTGGATTGTCCTACCACTTCTCGCAGGCAGGATGCTTGGAGCGGTGATGGTTGAGGCGCTTCCCTTCCCGCTAACGATTGACCCGTTTGAGGGTAACATGCTAGAATGGAAGTTGCCGTGGCTACTGTTGGAGTCCGTGCTGATACTGTGTGTGATCGCAGACATCCTAGTCGACAGGAAGAGAGTGCAGCTGGAGAGAGATGACTGGAAGGGAGCATCGGGCAGGGGGGCAAGGGCCCTATTCGTCGTTTTGATATCATTCGGCCCGGCTGGTATACTCGCCGTAGCGAGTTGCATAGATCAGGGTTGGAGATACCGTCAGCCGACTGCAGTTGGGTTAGCGATTCCCGCGGGGCTGCTTGCCCTGATTTCTATTGGTGCGTGGTTCGAAACTTCGATCGACGTTCTCCCCGAGATAACTCTGCTAACAGGACTAGTCCTGCTTGTTNTGTGTGCNTTGACTGTACCACTCAAGGGCGAGAAGTGGACTATGATGTTGGCTGTGAACTCTCATATGTTGCTAATCATGATTGGACTGGCCGGATATGCCACCTCGATAGTGTTGCCAACNTTACTGATTGTGCTTTCCACCACTGTCTGGGTGATTGGTATCATGCAACTACGCAGGACNCTCAGAATCTGGGGTCTGGCAGATTTGATTCTGGCTGTCCTAGTGGCTCTAATCTTCGTTCAGGGTATCACGGAGCCTGTCACGCTGCTAATTGCGTTGATGGTACTAGCCGGCGAGCTAGGTCTAGTATCATGGCTGGGCCAGCGTAACGAGAAATCGCTTCTACAAGACTGACTGATATTCTAGATTCTAGGATAACCAGTTACGCCAACGTTGATGGCAGACGGTCGTCACACGGTTACTGTGACGAGGTCTTGGATATCGGATACCCCCGACGAGGTTGAACACCCTCCAATACCTCTGGGGATTAACGAGATGGTCGTTCCCAGAGCGACTCTAATGCTCTCAATAGGGACTGCGATCGTGCTACTACTCTCAGCCANCTGGATAGGTCTCGCTGCATGGAATTTCAGTGCTAATCTCGAGGATTCATTTGGACCTCCTGCTGACGCTCCAGTGATTGATGGTAGATACGCTTGGGAGGTCAACCTCCTGTTCGACACCTGCTCGGCTAGAGAAGGCGACTGGCAGTGGCCAGAGAACCTCTCTGGACAGGATGATGTATTCCTGTACCCGGGGGAGTTGCGGTGTGATTGGGAGCATCAGGGAGATGGAGATAGGGCCACGATAGTGGTGCACAACAGAGGGAATGAATCAGTCGACCTAGTTCTGGAGATTATCGGATCCGGGGTGCTGTTCTCCGCTGAGAACGACATCAGCGATGTAATCAGTCTCGGGGCCAATGAGAGTGGTTTCAGGGAAATCGAGCTGACTGAGGACTTGACAGAGAGTGAATTCACGGTCGTGGCTAGTCATCTCTCTGTGGTCAATGCCGAGGTGCTGCTCGACGTCGCCGTGTTCAAGGGAACCGAGGATAGAGAGCTCCACATCAATGATAATGACCAGATTGAGGTTCACTATGTGGTCTGGGATGCAGATACTGGTGAGCAGCTCGATGAGGGTGACCTGATTGTNACCGCCGGGGANGATCCTTCTTACATAGATGGTTTCGGATGGTCGGCCATCGGTCTCGACATAGATGGTGATAGAGGTCTTCTACCCGGCATAACTACGGGCACCACACATACCACACTGCTTCCACCTCCAATCGCATACGGTAACAACGAAGGGCATGAATTGGAGCAGTCCTGGCTACGTTTTGAGTTGACCATCAATCGTGGCCCGATAGCCTAGGTGCGCGAAAGAGACTTGACTGAGTTGTAGGAGGGCGTGGCGTGACTGATGGTGACGGGCATACTGCACTCAACCCCTCAGAGGGCATAGCCAATGAGGCCAGGAAGAGGGTCAAAGCGACTTCTGCGAGGCGGGGCGAGCCCGAATTCCACATGACTGACGATATGCGCCGGCTCTCTACGCCTTGGTTCGTTGCTCTAGCTCGCGCACAGAGGATAGACGGTGAGTCTCTTCCTGCAGGAGTAATCCTAGATGCTGCAGCGGGTTCAGGACTCCAACTCATAGCCTATGGCAAAGAGCTTGTGCGGCCTGTTTTGGGAATAGAGAAAGACGGGAATATTGCTGTTCTGTGTGCTGCTAANATGTACATCAACTCGAAGGAAGATGATTTGCAGAGGACTATGGACAGGGTAGTCATCGGTAATGGTTCAGACTCAGAGGGGGCGATTACCGAGTACTGGAACAGCCTCAGACAGGCTGGGACTAGAGCTCATCCTCCAATCGCCATGCTTCATCTCGATCCAGCAAGACCTACAGATGCCCANAATCACGATATCGATGAGATGGAGCCTTCGGTGGCTTCCATACTAGAGGGATGGGCGGATCAGCTTCAGAGCGGGCCCGATGGGCCAGCGGTTCTTCTAGACCTCTCGCCTAGGCTAGGAGATGATCAGCGGGGGCTGGTCGAAGCCAATGTTAGGATGGCTCTGCCCGGAGCTAATTTCACTTGGGAGTGGTTGAGTCAAGGCGGAGGGCGCGTTGACCGGCTATCACTNTGGATTGGTTCACTGGCGTCTGAGGTAAGTCACCGTTGCGTCAGGATGGGTGTGAAGAACGTCATCGCAGAGATAGAGGGTAATCCCAGAAACTCGGAAACCGTCGTGATGAATGAGCCTCCTCCATACGGAGCCCATCTCACGATAGTCGACCCCGCACTTGTGCAGAGTGGACTGCAGGAAGCTTGGCTGGAGCAAGTCATTAGAGATGACTCAGGATATAGCTGGCTCAGACTGGAGGGTCGCAGACCGATGCTCATTCACACTGACCCGTTAATCGATTCTGACGAACTTAGTGGATTCGTTGTCGCCACCGGTGAAATTGTACAACACCGGCTAAGACCTCCCGAGCTCCACACCATCGACCAGGTCGCTTCCTCAATCGCCAAGAACGGCATTGGGAAAATCACCCTACGATGTTCTCTCGATCCGGATGTGCACCCAACTATCCAGCGAAGGCTCGACCGCGAACTAAAGCAGATTGAGGGTTCGAAGGGGTTCATGGTCGACATCGACTTAGAGCGTTCATCTGGCACTCAAAGTCTGTATGTGGTGTGTAAGGAGTAGATTTTGACGCCCCTACGGGGCGGCCAATCGGTTCAAATAGGGAAGGTAGGTCGCCCAGATGCCCAATGGGCCACTGGGAAACCGGTGAACACGGGGGAACCGTACACTATGCCTGATGAAGCCGAACTAGGAGATGACTTCTCTTACATCCTACGAATGGCGGACAGCGACATCGACGGTCTGCGACCAATCTCGATAGGACTGACTTCAATCAAGGGCATCGGCATGCGAACCTCCAATCAGATTTGTCGCTTGGCCGGAATAGATGGAAAGACTCTAGGCGGACACCTAAGCGACGAGGAGCAGGACCGTCTCAGAACTGCTGTAGACGATTACGCAACTGCTGTCCCATGGTGGTTAGTTAACCGCCAGCGTGACCTTGAGAGCAATGAGGATGCTCACATCGTCGCTATGGAGGTCAAGATGACTCGCGACGACGACATTGCTAGGATGGCTGGAGTCAAGGCATACCGCGGGATGAGGCACAGGAGTGGACACAAAGTCCGCGGACAGAGACTACGGTCCAACGGCAGGAGNGGCGCTACTCTAGGTGTCGAACGCAAGAAGTGAGGTGATTAGATGGGAGATCCAAAGTTTGCGAGGCCCAAAACTAGCACTCCAACTCATCCTTGGAAGCAGGCCAGAATCGAAGAGGAGCACGAGCTCAAGAGTAAGTATGGCCTGAAGAGGGTTGGAGGAATGCGTGAGATTTGGCGCGAGAAGTCTGCTCTTCGCCGGCACCGGAACCAAGCGATG
Source organism: Chloroflexota bacterium (assembly GCA_002718415.1). Classification (GTDB taxonomy): domain Bacteria; phylum Chloroflexota; class Dehalococcoidia; order Lucifugimonadales; family Lucifugimonadaceae. The sequence continues at coordinate 9,822 of PBEM01000001.1, read as the reverse complement.
AAGCTTATCGGAAGAGTCGATTCAAGCGAGGGACACTTCGCCCGCGAAAAGGGTGACCTGATTGACTCACTGTACCGTAAGGGACTATTGAGCGAGGGTTCAGATATCGACGATGTTTTGCAGATTGAAGTCGAGCACATGCTTTCGCGAAGGCTGCAGTCTGTTGTCTACTACAAGGGTCTAGCTCCGACAATGCGCTCCGCTAGGAATCTCATCGTCCACGGGCACATCTGTATTGGGAACCAGCGCATGACCGTTCCCGGGTACCACGTTCTCAGAGAAGAAGAGGACAATATCCAGTACTCTACTAATTCTCCATACGCCGACCCTGAGCACCAGTTCCGCAAGGATATGGAACAACTGCGCCTAACTATGGTATCAGAGTTGGAAGAGGAGGAGGTTTCTGAGCGCGATACGGATGCCGAGTTCGTAGAGCAGATAAAGTCAGATTCAGCCAACGCACCTACCGTTGATGACACAGTNCCTGAGAAGGAGGATGGTGAGTCGGATGACTAGGAAAGCTATTTTGCACATTTACACTACTCACAACAATGTACTCATGACCGCCACCGATTTGACCGGTGCGGAAACAATCTGCAAGGTTTCAGGCGGTATGGTCACCAAGGGCGGTAGCGACTCAGGAGGCCAGTTCGCCTCGACTAGGGCTGCCGAGAGGATGGCTGAGATGCTTGCTGAGAAGGAATTCAGTCAGGTCATCGTCAAATATCGCGGTGCTGGAGGAAATCGATCACACAACGCACCAGGNGCAACCTCTGCAATCAGGGCCCTGACCCGCGCCGGAGTACAAATAACCCGAATCGAAGACGTTACACCCGTAGCAACGGACGGGACTAAGAGTAAGGGAGGGCGTCGAGGGCGTCGAGTTTGAGGTGATTATATGGTGAAGACGAAGATTATCGAAGAGAACGAAGAACAGATTCGAATCCTACTCACAGACACCGACCGTGCCTTCGTTAACGCAATTCGCCGAACTCTAATGGCTGAGACTCCGAAGATGGCCATAGACAAGGTTCGCTTCGAGATGGGGACCATAGAGCAGGACGGAGAAGTCTGGGAGACTAACGGCCCACTGCCCGATGAGATGATCGCTCAAAGACTGGCAATGATTCCTATTCCAACCGTTCACAACGAGTTCTACTTCCAAGATGAGTGCCCAGAGTGCGCTGACTTGGTGGCCAGGGACAGGGGNTGTCCCTTGTGCACGATGATTTACACCTGCAAGGAGTTCGGCACAGAAGGTGGCAGGATGNTTACAGCTGGAGACATGAGCTATCTAGGTGAGGCGCGCCTCAACATCCCCGAGAAGTACCGCAGTATCCCGCTTACCAAGNTGTCTAAAGGTCAGATGATCGAGTTTTACGCGACCGCNATCATGGGTCGTGGAAATGAACACGCCAAGTGGTCTCCAGTGTGTGGAACCACATTCACACAGAGGAAGATCGGGGTTCTAAACAACAAGACGAAGGCCAAGATTCTGTGGAATCTGAAGCTCTCAATCAAGGCCAAGGACTTTGATAGCGACGGTAGGCTGGAAGACNTGGATAAGGTGGACCAATTAACAGATGANCTAAACCACGTTGGCCCGGGNACCGAGGAGTCTAGGGATTTCAAGGACGCCATCACTCTCGAAGATGTACCGGGTGAGTTCATCCTGAGTTTCGAGACCGATGGTTCAATGACACCTAGAGTAGCATTCGAGAAAGCAATCTCTGAGCTCTCCGGGGTATTCGACGAGATCAAAGAAGATATTGCAACTGTCTTCTGATTAGTCCGAGCATTCTTGGCTTGAATGCTCATGAGCGAACATGCCTCGGTACCTAGGCAGAGGTCGGTGTGGAGGTCACATCACCCTTCTTTTTACTGTCAGTGACGAGTCTGAAGACCATATCCGACAAGGCAGTCTAGGGGCAGGTCTGTGTGTCGATGATGGGGTTGAGGTGGTGGCTTACGGTGAGGACGGGGAGCTCGGTCTCACAGTGACATTCGAGTCTACGGAAGGAGACTCTGAACTATACGAAGCAGTCCTAGATGCCCTAGTCACGGAAGTACCGCAGGTCTCGGGCATCGCTTGGGGTGTATCTGTGACAATCTCGCTTCCGACCGCTCAGGGCTTCGGAGTCTCGGCTTCTGGAGCGATAGCATCCGCGATGGCGTTCCAAAGAGCGGTCGGTCTACCTTACGAGGAGAGTCTGAGAAGAGCGTATTCGGTCGCTCACAGGGTCGAACGTTTGCGTTCGACCGGGCTTGGAGATGTTACTGCATTGGCGGCAGGAGGTGTCGAGCGGCGATTGGAGGCAGGTTCCCCATACCATGGTTCTGAACTACTCAACGGGCCGGGCAGGGCAGAGGGATGGAGTCTCGCAACCCCATTAGTGCTCGCTTGGAGGCAGGGTTCGGGCAAGCATACCTCAGTGTATATCGATAATCCCGATTGGAAGCGGGCGATCAGCGAGGCTGGCTTGAGACAGATGGAGAGTCTCTCACAAGGTGATTGGGGGCCTGAGAGATGGGGTGATTTGATTCAATCAGCAGGTGCATTCTCACGAGAAAGTGGGCTAATCGACGATTCTTCTCGCAACGAATTGGTGAATATGGCTGCTGGCGCTGTCGCTAGTGCTGGTCTAGACGAGGAGGTCGAGGTGATGCTATGCATGCTAGGAGAGAGCATAGTGATAGCCCCAGCAGATCCAGCAGACCAAGGTGAATGGGTCGAGAGCGTGATTGCAGAGTTAGAGAAGGTCGGACTCAAGGGATTAGAGACTAAGGTCTGCAATCTCTCATGAGCCGTTCCTAGCCTTCTCATGGAAGTCATCCAAGGGAGACAGGTCCAATGGACTAGCGTCTAGTTGCCCTGCTCCCTTCAGGCGCAGCCCGTCGCAGAATCCGTGTCTGTAGACGATGCTGCCTTGGCCGTACTCTGCGACATATCGGTCCACCTGCTTCTGGGTCTTCTTTCGAGGGAACTTGAGGTCGGCTCCGAAAAAGTGCTTGGCATCAATCCAGGCGCAAGGAACACCGTTAATCCTGACATCATCCAAGAAAAGAAGGTCGGGGGTGATGATAGCTCTTCCTTCGCTGTGCTTCTGCTCTGTCAACAACTCCTCCTGGCGGCGGAACCTTACTCCCAGAGATTCGAAGTGGTCGCATAATATATCCTCAAAGACTTCGGCAGCGCTCTGAGTGTCGCTTTGATCAACTGAGCTGACTCTGTCAACCGATTCAGCCAACTCAAACTGCTCACGATCGCGCTTGTTGAGCCTGTGTGGTTGCTTGTTCAGAGTTTCCTTGATTCGGCTCTTGGACCATCCACGCCCNGTCAAAATCGCCCTGAAGGTATTGACCGGTGGAGCATCGAAGCGCTTGGAGAGGGCGATTACNCTCTCGCCAGAGTTGTATCTTCGACTTAGCTCGTTGGCTCTTCTCATAAGTCGAGAATGGGAGTAAACGCTCTTCTCCTGATTCAGGGCACTGCGAAGCGATAGTGCCTGCTCAAGAGTGATTGGTAGATGATCTAACTTCTCTGCAATTTCCTGCACCCTCTCTTCGGGCAAGAAGCCAAACTCACCAGGAATGCAGGCAATCTTTCCCGCCTTAGTTTGCACGTCTTTGCTTACGGCCTTAGTCTTCCAAGTGACGTCAATTCTTCTAGGAGGTGGATCTATCTCGGCGGGAATGCCCATCGGAGGGGGATTCTGAGAGAAGCGGTTAATCGCACGCTCCACCGCTTCTGTATCGGCCGCCGGGCTTTGTTTCTGAGGGGTTCCGTTCCTACCCCTTGGGCCTCGGCGGCGTCGACGGCGTCCCCGCCCTCGTTTACCGCTCTTCTCGTCACTCAACGTCACATCGAGAGAAAGAGGCTCCATGAACCCACCGAGTGAGGGCTTACCTGAATTTTGCATAGATGTCGTAGAATAGGTCNCGGATTGGATANGGTACCAGCCATATTGCCGCACCGAAAGACCACGGTAGACCTAACCTAGATGCGATTCTCCAGACGGCTNCGCTCTTGGCATGCCATTGGCCGTCCTCTGTGATGATGAACACAGAGTCCACACCCTGCATCTCTTCGGGCCTGTTCGATAGTAACTGGGTCCCCTCTTCAGTGTCCTGTCCGAGTGTTCGAAGATTNTCTAATCTGTCGAATCGATTGATGAAAGAAGCCCAGCGACTGCAAGTTCCGCATGCGTCGTCAAAAAGGACTACTGAGGGCATATTTACACCTAGAGGAAGGCAATTCCTGGCTCTAGTGGGAATGCAAATCGTGCCTTGCCAGCAACATCCTCACCCTCGCCTGCTGGGTAAGCCTCGACTGATGAAACCCCAAGAGCTTGTGCGATGAAATCCGAGTTCATGTTGATGGTTGAAGCCTCGTCTATGACACTCAGAATAAGTTGTTTCTCACCCTGTGACCAAGTATGGATTCGTCCTCGTTTCTTCTTGCTGCCTGTCGTAAGAGCCATCCAGGTCTGCATCACCTCTCCACGCATCTGCTCATCAGAGAATACATCCATCGACTTCAGATGGTCCATTCCTCCGGACTTGAAGTCAAATCCTTCTGCATCGAGGCGAATCGATTCCCTCGCTAACTCTTCCTTCCAAGCAGGCGAGGTTTGAACCACCACACGAGTGATCTTTTCCTCAGTGTGTCTCTCTGCCAACTCTCGCAGACCTCTGCCGCTTGAGATTAGTTCCTTGAGATAGGTCTCGCGGGCTAGTACAACAGCATCTTCCTGTGAGAGGNCAGTAGGCTCGTCAATNGAGTGGGAGGCCAGCATCTCATTGGGACCGACAGAATGCCAAAACTCTTCGGCGATATGAGGAGTCGCGGGGGCTAGCATGGGAATCCAGCCAAGAAGGAACTGCCTTGCAGTATCTCGATTATTACCTCCACGCCTGATGTACCAAGCCCAATCAGAAAGCATCTCGTAATGGCTTGTCATCACACCCTCTCGTATACTGACATTGGACATTGANTCCCTCCAAGCAGCCTGATTTACCCTGAGTCTAGCAAGTATCCAGTCATCTAGTGAGCCCGGAGAGTTGCCCATGGTCAGGGCGGACTCCATTGCATCGACAATCGAGTGGAGTTGGCGGTGGTTGGCCTCCAGCGCGCTGTCCGACCAGTCCATCCCTGCCTCGGGGTTGGCTCCGAAGAGAATGAACAGTCGGACTGTGTCAGCTCCATACTTGTCCACCATCTCTCCGGGACTGACTGTGTTTCCTAGCGACTTACCCATCTTCACCGAGCGAGTNCCAAGACTCTCTCCACAGGCCGGGCAGTCGGAACCAAACAGATCAACATGGAACTCAGCGTTGCAGTCTGAGCAGAACGGCGCAGGTGCGTTGAGCATGCCCTGGCAGACCANAGTACCNAACGGCTCACCGACTGTGTTCATCTCGGCATCTCGGGTGACCTTAGTGAAGAATCGCGCGTATAGGAGGTGCATGACTGCGTGCTCGATACCGCCGATGTAAAGGTCGACGCCTCCATCCATCCAGTAGTCAATCGCCTTGCGATTGAACGGGGCCGATTCGTTGTTGGCATCGCAGAATCGCATGAAGTACCAAGATGAGTCATAGAAGGTGTCCATCGTGTCGGTCTCGCGCTTGGCTGTCCCACCGCAGGAGGGGCAGGATGTGTTGACAAAGGAGTCGTGGGAAGCTAGTGGGTTGCCACTCTGGTCCTCACTGAAGGTGACATCGAGCGGCAACTCAACAGGCAGTTCTGAGGAAGGGACAGGGACGATTCCACAGTCCGAACAGTGGATCATCGGAATCGGTGTGCCCCAGAATCGCTGACGGCTTAACAGCCAGTCCTTCAGTCTGTACTCGACTGTGCCCTTGCCGGCTCCAGAAGACTCTAGCGCGGCAATCACTGCGTCCTTTGCTTCTTGACCTGCGAGTCCATCGAATATATCAGACCCGGAGTTGACCATTNGGCCGTAACCCTCGAAGGCGGCACTCAACGCAGCGTTAGGGTCGTCACCTTCCTTCTCAATCAGTACTCTGCGGATTTCTATGCCGTATCTCTCTGCGAAGTCGTAGTCGCGCTGGTCGTGTCCAGGAACGGCCATCACAGCGCCGGTGCCATAGGATGCGACAACGAAGTTGCCTGCGTAAATCGGCACCTCTTCTCCATTAAGCGGATTGATTGCATGGCGGCCTAGGAAAACACCCTTCTTCTCCTTCAGCATGTTGATGCGTTCAAACTCGGACATNCGTGCACACTCGTCTCGGAGGTCACGCCAGTCCGCCTCCCACTGGGTGCCTGAGCACAGTTCCTCGCACAGAGGATGCTCGGGGGAGAGTGTAACGAAGGTGACGCCAAAGATAGTGTCTGGACGGGTGGTGAAGGCTCCGATTACTGAGTCTGAATCGGCTACCCGGAAGTCAATGTGGGCGCCGTGGGACCGGCCAATCCAGTTGCGTTGCATCGCCTTGACATTCTCAGGGAATGCGATATTTTCGATCTCGTCTAGTAACTCATCCGAGTACTCGGTCATGCGCAGGAACCATTGTGCCATGTCACGTTGAACGACCTCAAGGCCGCAGCGCCAGCAGCGGTTATTCTTGACCTGTTCATTCGCCAGAACTGTGTCNCAGTCCACGCACCAATTGACTGGTGCCATTCTGCGCTCAACCAATCCTCGCTCGTTCAGCATCAGGAACATCTCCTGGTTCCAGTGGTAGTAATCGACATCTGAGGTTGCAAGAAAGCGTCGCCAATCGTACGAGTACCCCATTCTCTCCTGATCNGCCCGAATGCTGGCTATGTTGCGGTGAGTTACGGTGTGTGGGTGGCCACCCTCCTTCTTGGCCGCGTTCTCTGCAGGCATCCCGAAGGAGTCGTATCCCATCGGATAGAGTACATTCTTACCCATCAGGCGATGGAATCGAGCCATTGCGTCCCCAATGGAATAGTTACGCACGTGGCCCATGTGCATGCTGCCGGATGGGNAAGGGAACATCTCNAGACAGTAGAACTTGGGCTTANTGCGGTCAATCTCAACCTCGAATGCNCCAGCATCGGCCCAAGCCTTCTGCCAGCGAGTCTCGACTTCTTGCGCATCGTATGCCATTTCTTTCTCCCAACGGGCTTCGCAGGGAGTCCTTAGACTCCCAGCCGAAGCAGTAGACCGGGCGCGAGCCCGCCTAGCAGGGTGTATGTGGAGGGCATTCGTGCCACGTACCGCGACTCGGAGGCCACGCTTTGAAGCCTGCCCCGAGACAGTAGCGCCGCCACACCTATGCGGCGGTTACCGCTGCGAGTGGTCATGCTAAGTGATGGCGAGTTCCACATCTCTGTCTGGGAGGACGGGGTGGAGGTCTGGGTTACTCAGATGGGGAACCTGATGAACATGAACACCGCATTCATAGACAGGGACAACGGAGTGGTTGCGATAATCGATCCGTTCAACGCCAAGTTGTGGACCGAGGCTCTCGAGAAAGAAGGGCTGGAACCCACTCATCTCCTGTACACTCACACCCACCGTGATCATGCCGCTGGCTATCCTGGGATGATGAAACGNTTCCCTGACTTAGAGGTCTGGGGCCATGAGGAAGCCAGAGTNCCGAGTCTNNTGGGTAATGTGGTGTTCAGGAAAGTCGACTTCACCCATACTTGGGACAATGAGCCGGGAGAATGCGTGGATTGGTCNGCTGGCTCAGTCAATCTGGTCATAACCCACTCACCGGGCCACGCTCCCGGCCACGTCACAATCCACGGACACGGAGTGTACCACGCAGGTGATCTTCTGTTCGTTAGGAGTGCTGGCAGGGTTGATCTTCCTGGAGGAGATCCCCGAGCGCAACAGAGGAGTCTCGTGAGAGCCAAGGAGATACTGAGTGGTCTGCCAGTTGACTGGAGGCTGATTCCCGGGCACAGGTACGACAACTTCCGTGGCGAGGTTCCGGATTGGATTAGTCTNGGTGATGTCTTGCAGCACAACTACTTCTTGGCCCATATCACAATGCCGGGAGAGGATTGATTACCNAATNCTCTGNCNTGGTTTCAACATGAGCGAGGANATCTGCTTCGAGGCTCTNNTCGAGCTATNTNCATCTGGATTNTTNTTNNCNTTCTTATTCGAGATANGNGTNGCANTTCTAATGTCNATGGGGTACTCTAGANNGGAGGCNGAAGGTATGNTAACANCCTCAGNCTGTTTGCTTNTTCTTGTTTTGNNNGNNGTATNNGAATTACNTAGAAGGAAGAANCTCGGCAAGTCAGTAGTATTGGATACNGATGGTGACGGGGAAATNTCCGAAGAAGAGTGGGCNGCNGCNGGNCAAGGANCAACAAGAAGNNGANTCNNNTNCTGAGCANAGNGAAGNNNANTCNGNNGNAGNCGNCGAGTGGTGGCAGGACAAGGAATCCTAGTCCGTCTTGTCGTATCTCTCGCGCTCGACACCTAACTTGGCTGCAGCATCGTCAACGGTACCGGCNGGCATAGCGCCGTCCTGNTCTANGGCCGAAAGTGCNGCNAGCACNATNCTGTNNGTGTCTATCTCNAAGAANGAGCGNAGNGCNTCNCGGGNGTCNGAGCGTCCGAAGCCNTCNGTNCCGAGNACCACNTAGCGNCCNCCNACCCANCGCTGNANCATCTCNGGNATGGCTGCNATGTGNTCNGANGNTGCNACNGTNGGNNTNTNNTCNCCGAAGCACTGCNNNNCATAGGGNGTNTGNGNGTCNTGNGGGTGCANNCNNGTGTGNCGCTCTGNTGNCANGCCNTCTCGGCGCATCTCNCCNTAGGANGTGACNGACCANACCTCNGGNGAGACNCCGTANTCNTCACTCANGATNCNNGNTGCCTCNCTGACGTNCTGNAGNATNGGTCCCGAGCCNAGNAGNCNGATNTTNGNTCCCTTNCCCTTGGNCTCNTCNAGCANNTATGCNCCNCNCACTATGCCCTCATCTGCGCCCTCAGGCTTGGGCATCTGCTGCTGGTTCTCGTTGTACAGCATGACATAGTGGAAGACATCGAGATTCTGTCCCCACATCTCGTCGATGCCGTGGCGGATGATGGTCGCGACCTCGTAGGCATAGGCCGGGTCCCATGCTCTGCAGTATGGCACCGCCGAAGCCATGAGTAGGCTGTGGCCGTCCTGGTGCTGCAAACCCTCACCGTTGAGCGTGGTGCGTCCGGCAGTCGCTCCCATCAGGAAACCACGCGCACGCGCGTCGGCAGCGCTCCAGATCTGGTCGCCCACTCGCTGGAAGCCGAACATCGAGTAGAAGGTGTAGAACGGAAGAGTGGGGGACTGGGCGTGGGAGTAGGAGGTAGCGCTGGCTATCCACGATGCTATAGCTCCGGCCTCGGAGATCCCTTCCTGTAGCACCTGCCCGGACTCTGACTCCTTGTAATTCAGCAGCATAGCGTGGTCCACTGGGGTGTATCTCTGCCCTTGCGACGAGAAGATTCCGAACTCGCTGAACAGCGGGTCCATCCCGAACGTCCTGCCCTCATCAGGTATGATTGGGACGATTCTCTCACCGATGTCAGACTTCATCAGGTTGCGGAGCAACCTGACGAACGCCATGGTGGTGGATACCTTCTGGCCCTCCGGTGTGCCCTCGTCGAAAGCGGCGTAGGCTCCTTCGCCCGGGAGTTCCAATTCTATGGCAGAGGGATCTCGCGACGGCAGTGGGCCACCCATCGCGGATGTCCTCTGCATCATGTACTCCGCCTCGTCGGACTCTTCGTCGAGAGTGTAGAAGGGGCTGTCCTCGAGGTCGGAGTCGGCTATGGCAAGGCCGAGTGCGTCCCTGTAGGCGATGAGGTCGTCGAGTTCCAACTTCTT